>NZ_JAOWDM010000061.1:0-9528 GCF_030334645.1 Citrobacter sp. Cc139 | reverse complement strand
ATGGGCTTTTTTGCGTCTGTGGTGAACACAGCCGTTGTGACCTGGATGTAGGCCTGATAAGCGCAGCGCATCAGGCAATCCCGCACCACGGAAAAACTTGTCCTGCTACCCGCCCCAATATCGTCCACCGCTGTACGTCCCGTTACGATGAATCCCATTTTTATATAGATCCCTGGCGTCTGCTTACTGAAGTTGGCTGTTAACGGCGAGATTGAGTTTACGTGGGGTGTTTGTGAGAGGTGGCGGGTCAGAAATAGGGTAAAACGATCGACTGGAAGCTATCAGAAACTACAAAAGCAAAAACCCGCCTTTTGGGCGGGTTCTTTAAATAGTGGTGCCGGACTCGGAATCGATGTTTTGTTTTATTTTTATGATTTGCAATCAAAATTTTTGATTTGATTATATTTATACCCTCATTTGTACCCTCATTCCCGATTGGTATGAATCCGAAACCCGAATCGGTGACGATAAGGGGGATACTCGCCTCAGGCTGATGTGTTGATACTTTATGATGGTCCTTTGTTTGGTGACGCTCCTGGTACGTTACAGAATCCAGTAACAAACCACCAGAAGAAAAGCACCAGGAACGCCAGTATCATTTTGTCCATAAGCAGGCGAACCTGGCAAGGGGTTTGTTTAACACTGCACTGGTACTGACATTTCACATATGCGCAGGCCCCTGATTACTGTCCGGATGCCAGCATTCCAGGGTAGTGACGGGCGATGATGTCATTCAGCTTATCGACCAGTTCTTGCCGCTTAAAGGTGATATGAGCAGTTCCCTTCTGAAAGTATTTGATTGCAAACATCTCATCCTCGTAACGATTGCTGTGCCTGTTTTCATGGATATGATCGGCGAGACGACGGGTGACGTCGGCACGGTTGTCGGGAACCGGTTTTCCGTCCAGAAGCATCAGCATCCGCTCAAGGTCAGCTAACCGATCGTGTTGCCTGCCCCAGAGAAGCCCAAATCCCCACCGGTCACATTTGACTAGTCCACTGACGATGATTTTCCCTCCAAATTTACAGGGGCTGTTCGTCTTAAAATCCCAGCTCAACCCTTTGAAGACGTTAATGACACCCCGCTCAAACACATCACCTTTATTCAGATGCAGTTGCTCAAAAGTGCTCAGAATGTTGGCTTCGCTGACTGCAGGAATGTTCTCTCCCTCAAGGTTTCTGTACCACTGATCACGCGCCTGAGCGTCCATGATGGAAAGCATCCCTGACTTTTTCATTAAATCGCGCCATATACCACGATCGAGATTACGGGTAATGGCTTTCATCGCTGTTTCTCTTTTTTCCATCAGCCAGCAGCCACAGCGAAAGTCCTGCTTCATAGCCCAGTCCAGCGCGGTTTTGCCACCGATACTGCGGGTCAGGGTTGAAATATCGTCGAGTTGTTGCATTAGCTCTTCGATCTGCGCCAGCGCGGCATTACGTCCGGTGACGATGCGTTCAATGCTGGTCGAGCAAATCACATCGGTATGGTCGGTTAATATTTCGGGTTCGGTGAGAGTGAGGTCTGGCATCGTTTCTTTCCTTTTATAAAATAAAACGTCAGTCGGTCAGGACTGGCGCTTATGTGCGTGTGATAAGTCTGGCTCGGGGGCTAATCTGTTCTGGCCTGTTGCAGAAGCTGCAGATGGCGGAGATCCCGAACATCTTTGAGCGCCTGTTCAATCCAGGGCAACAACTTTGCTGAGCCGGTGTTGCCTTCGTCGTTGTCGAAGATGATCCTCGTACCGCTATCGATATTGTCCTGCAGCCAGCCAGCCAGCCAGTCAGACTATCGAGAGCGATTTCAGTGGTTAACTCTGGAAATAGATATTTTTGTGGTGATTGATGTTGGGTTACCAGTCAAATGTGGGAAAACCTGGCAGCACTTCGCCACAGGCATCAGGATGAATAATGCTGACGGAGTAACGACGCATAAGTGCTACCACCAGACGACGACAGGCTTTCGACAAACCGAGGCGTTTTAGCCGCAACACCGGAAATGACCACGCGCTCAGACGGAGCAGATAGCCGGTGCCCGAAAAATGGATCCATTCTGACTCGCTAAAGTCTTCATGCTGATGCGACTGTTTGTACAGCAGGGTGTTGTCGGCTTCGGTGATATGCGCGGTACTGCAATGGATACCGGTAAGGTGGGCGGCGGGTAGTAATGGATCTTCAACAACCCGCTTTCCGGGGGTATCAGCAATACGAAGTGAATATCCGTTGTCGCAGATCGCGTTAATAATGTCGTTCAGTTCAATGCCATCGATATCCACGATGATACGACCCATGTTGAGGGCCAGTATATTGATAGCATCGGCTTCTGCCGTCAGGGATAGTTTCATGAATGTTGCTCCTGAGCTGCATTTCCAGCGATGAGAAGAGTGATCCTTTTATACCCGTTACGTTGCATCAAACCCGTTGCCCGTCTGGCCCGGAGAATATCAATCACCCCGATAAAAGGGGACTGATGCTTAATGGAGAAACCGGGACGATCAATCCGCACCAGTTCAGATTTTTCAACGAGAAAATTGAGTGCATCTGACAGTGAGATACCGGCGTCAATATATTGCGTAATAATCTTCTCATCGGAAAATTGCGTGTCGCTAAGCGAAAGGCCGTAATGTCTTTTTAACAGATACGTAAGAAGTTGCTGCCAGATTTCAACGGGCGTCGGGTGTGACGGTGCCTTCCGCGTCGGGATGGCGGATAAGGTCTGCATAATGAAATGTTCCTGAATGAAGTCGGGTTAAAAAGAATGAGGGATTATGGGGTGGGATTACCGGGTTATGCTGTTGTCTGGTGTCGGATACATTGCTGTATAAATGTAGCCATGTGATCCGAGGGAATCTGCTTCACAGGTCAGCCCTTTTGCATATAACGTGACACAGTGCTGATGGCGGGGATTGAGCTCACCGGAAACCAGCATTAATTCCAGCTGTTTGAGCAGTGCCGGAAATGCCTGATCGAGATGGCGTAAATCCGCATCGCTGAACACACCGGCGATACTGGCCCGATCAGCCAGATAATGCAGGCGGTTGCCTTCCTGTACCAGTCGTGCGCCAAAACACGGAGTGATGCCCGGTTTCAGCCCCCACCAGGGCTCAGAGACATCATGGTTTACTGGAGGTAGTTGATTCGACAATTTAGTGCTCCTTAATTAAGGTTAATTGAGCGTGACGCTACGCAAAACGACATACGGGCCGTTACGGTCCTGGCGGCGTTCAGCGAATACAGCCAGCACACCACTGATATCCTGCACCTCCCGGCCGGCATAGTGGCAGATACTGCCGGACCACTCGTATTTCCCTGTACAGAAGCGAAACAACCGGGACTGCGGGTGTTGACGGTATATTGCCATTGCCTGACGTTTGCTGATTATTTTCATCGCTGTTTACTCCTTAGAGCCAGCCGCGTTCAGCAAAGGAGACAATATCCATCCCGCCGATGATCAGATGGTCCCGCAGGCGAATGTCAACCAGTTCCAGAGCCTGTTTCAGACGTTCCGTAATCAGCCTGTCGGCTTTACTGGGTTCAGCCTCCCCCGACGGGTGGTTATGCGCAAGAATGGCTGCGGCAGCGTTATTTTTCAGGCCGGATTTAACGACCTCACGCGGGTGAACGGTGACAGTGTTGATCGTCCCCAGGAACAGTGTGTCGTGGGCTATCAGTCGATTCTGGTTGTTAAGCCACAGGACGGTGAAAGCTTCGCGGTCAAGTGTGGCAAGCTGCAGACGCAGCCAGTCACGAACGGCATGGCTGGAGGTAAATGACGTGCCGGGTTCACGTAGCTGGCACTCCAGCAGGGTTAAGGCTTCCCGGATAGTGTGTTGTTCTGATGACGTTAATGAGGCGGCAAATAGTGGTAACTGTTGTTCCATACCAGAGCTCTCTCAGTCAATGATGCGCATAATGGCGTTGCATTCAGCGTGGTTAATCGCGTAATCGCGCAGGCGGTAATAGTGTCCGGTCATGGCATCGCATTCCGTGCGACAGGCGTGGTGGCTGTAGGCGATGAGACAGACCGCAACCCCGGCGGCTTCAGCGCTCATCTCCGCGCCGTTGCCGTTCATGGGGTTAAACAGCGTCCATTTCTCATCGTCGCCTTCGTCAGCGTCCGGGGCCATATATGCCCCGCCGTTGGCCAGCGTATAAAAATTCCAGATGCCCCCGCTGTAGTGCTCACAGAAACGCTCCATCCACGCAAAAACAGCCGGTTCAAGGATTATCCATTGTGGAATGCTGCCAAAGTGCTGCGGCCAGAAGGCAATGCGCTGTTCATCCGGTACAGGTGTGCAGACAATTGCGACTGCGTGCTGTTGTTCCGGGGATGCTGAGTCGACGGTATTGTCGTCCAGGGTGAGCATGTTGTTCATTTGATTTCCTTTGTATTTTCAGGTGGGTTGTTGAAACGAAGTGACGGACAGGACTGTGCGTAGCCATTCTCGTCACAGCGTGAGGGCCAGTGCCCCTCAGGGATACTTACGCTGCACATGCTGAGTTCACCGGGACGATAAAGAAGGTGAGAGCACCAGGCGGACAGGTCGGCATCAGAGATGGAGCGGCAGCCTTGCTCACTGATCAGGGAGAACGGATGTGGCTAAACCTGAATCACGCCGCCGGGAATACACTGCATTACTTCAGGCTCCCGAGCAGGCTTTCCGCCATTACCCACAGGGCGCGGTTGAGCTTCACGTCGCCGTCAATGCCGTTAACCGCACGGGTGTGGGCCCGTTTACCTTTCGTTGTTCTGCCCGGCAGGCCGCCTTTAATCAGGTTTTCCTGGATACGCTGGTAGGTGGTCCACAGGTCGGAGCTTTCATCCTGCCAGCGTCGCGCAGACAGAATCTGTGCTTCCGTCACCGGCTGGTGCTCTTCCCCAAAGCGGTACGTCAGGGCGGCTCTGGCAAACGCCTGTTGTGCCGGCGGAGGAAGTAGCAGTGACTGCATGGCATCCCGCTTCTCCTCCACCCGGTCAAATATCCCCAGCACCTCATAAGCCCCTTCAATGACTTTCTCCACCACATTGCCCTTGTGCGGTACGCGAACCTCACCAAAGGTTTCGCCACAGACAAGTCCGTTCTGGCAGACAAAGCGAAACAGGCCCGGCAGCATCTGGTATGAGCTGGAGCCGTCGTGGCTGTTCAGGAGAATGATTTCGGGGACCTGTTTGCCGGTGATTTGCCCCTCACGCCGCAGACGCAGCATGTGCTTTGTGTGGTCGCGTTTATTCAGGTCGCGAACGCGGGTCTGGCAGGCAAAGAACGGCTGGAAGCCTTCCCGCTGCAGATTATCAAGCAGTGTGATGGTCGGGATATACGTATAACGTTCTGAGCGTGATTCGTGCTTTTCTTCACTGAATACGCTGGGGACGTAATGGGACAGTTCGTCGCGGGTCAGTGGGCGGTCGCGGCGTACGAGACTGGCCGCACCAAAACGGCTGGCTAAGCGCATGGTTAATACCTCTGATATCAGGTTAAAGGGCATAAAAGCAGAAAGGCCATGCTCCGGAAGGTGCATGGCCTGTGGGGGACTGTGTTCTGTTGAAAAAAATGAGCAGAACTTCGCCACTCAGTGGCTCAGTGGCTGCGGTGACACAGGGATACCGTCGCTGATGAGACAGCGGTTCAGCATCTCTCCGGCCTGCGGGGCAAAATTCCAGTCCCGCCATATCAGCATTTCGCTGCAGTCGCGTATGACCAGCCGAAAATGGGTGCCCTGGTCGTCTTCGACAGTGACGTTGAGGTAGCGTGCGACCATGGCTTCCGCCTGTGCCCGGGTGAAGGGGCCGGGTGGCAGCGACGCATTATCAGTATTCTGCATATCTGATCCCTGATGAGAAATAAAAGAAAACACCCCGCTCAGGTGAGCAGGGCGTCGGCGGTGTGAAATACTGGTGCAGTGGTCAGGGCTGGCGGGTTTGTTCTGCCTGAGCCGGGATATCCGTCATGGACTGAGGTTCCTGTTGTCGTGAGCGTGAATGAATTCAGAAAAAAGGCGTTACCGGCCTTTATTACGGCAGGGCATATTTCGGCAGACAGCCGCTGTCCCCGAACGCGGGAAGGACCTTCCCCGCACCGTTAAGCGTAAACACGGCTGCCTTTACGCCCTCCCCGGACACAATGACCCGCTTACCGGTGCGCAGTTTATCCCATGCCCATGCCACGTTGTCTGAGCCCACATGTGACTCGCTGTCACTGACGCTGACAGGCTCCTCATCGTCAATTTTCATGTCCAGCGACTGGCCGTTATCCATCCTGACCTGATGACCGTTTGCGTCGGTGAAGGTCATGGTGGCCGCTCGTGAGCCGGTGTCTTCGCAGGTCAGGTAAAGCTGCGACTGTCCTTTCCCCAGAATCACAAACTCAGACATCCCCTGACCCCAGCCGCTGGCCCAGATATCACGGTTACCAAAGGCCTGTGACACTGCCGGAGTCAGGGCAGATATCAGAAGAGTGGAAAGCAGTATTTTCTTTTTCATGGTATTCCCTGAGGGTGATGGTTAAGACGATACGGGTCTCTCCTGAAGGCGGTGAGACGCGTTAAGAAAGAGGGCGGATAAGTGATACTGGCCATATCACTGGCTGACGGTGAATGTGCCCTGGTCGGTGAACACCCTGGCCTCAACAAAATTGCAGGCTTTACCAAAGTCGAGCGTGTGACCAAATTTCCAGAAGACACTGTCAGCGAAGGTCATTTTGCGGGGTGTGAACGGTTTATCTGTGGGCCACCAGCCATCCACGTTCCGGCCCCTGTAGGCTATTTTTCGGTGTGTCAGCATCGGGCATTTTCCCCGGTTAACATCGATTTTCTTTATCATAACGGTGTCGGTTTTTGCTGTCACGGTGACATAGACGCAGCCATAGCATTCATGACCGGCATGGCTGACCTCCACTTTAACGGGCATATCGCTGCCGGCCAGGGAGGGAAGTGAGGTGAACAACAGACTGGCGGTCAGCGCCATAAAAAACCTTTTCATTACTTTTCTCCGGATGAAGGCATTCCTGCGATTCATCGCATTGATTTTTAATCAGTAAATGGCTGAATACAGTATCCCTGAGGGATTCTATAACCGGAAATTCATCATGAATGATGAATAAAACCGATCGGGTCGATCGACAAAATCGATCGTGACAGAGCCAGATTATTTATCGAAACGGAAGACAGGCTTATCGATGTGGAAGTCAGCCAAAGAAGAAGGACCAGACGGTTCGGGCAGCACGGGCCACGGTGTGTGTGACGGTCTGAAGTGCATAACGTGCAGCCTGCGGCAACGGGGCCAGGTCGATGACCGCGTCAATCACTTCCACCACGGCATCGCCAAAGCTGTTGCGGGCGGTACTGATAATGCCGGGGGTGTGGTACCCGCTCTGCAGGTGAGGCACCAGCGGGCTGCGGGCCTGCTTTGGGAGACGGGTAATCATCGCCTCCACCAGACGGGGAAGGTGGTACCGTCCCCTGACTGACACCGGAAGAATATCCGTCTCTGCTGTTCCCATCTGACGGGCGACGGCCTGGCGCTTCTGCGTAATATGCTCACTCTGTGATACTGAAGGCTGTGCCGACAGCCAGTTCCACTGTTCAGCCGGTTCGGTTTTATCCACCTGGTTGAGGACCCACAACACCGGTGGTAGCGGTCCGCTGTATTGTGTGAATACCCCCTGATAAAAATGCTCTTCCACCGAAAACGCCCGGTCATCGGCCTTCAGCACCCACAGCACCATATCGAGTTGCGGCATGAGTTCGCGGTACAGCTCACGGTATTCATCGTCGCGGCTAATACTCTCCCCCACACCGGGCAAATCCACCAGTGTCAGGTAATGACTGCCGAAGCGCAGGCGCACACGTTGTGGCTGCCGGGTGCAGGCTTCCACGGCATTCACCGCACAGACTTCGCTACGGAACAGCGCATTACACAACGAGGATTTTCCGACGCCGGTTTTGCCCATAATGCCAATCACGGGTTCGTATGTGACGAGTTGGTTGAGTTCCTGGAGAAGATGCTGACGCAGGGCGCGGGGATAGCGTCGCAGATGGCGACGGATAAGGGCATAGCCCGAAGGATGTTTCATATAAGCCTCGGCATAATAAAAAAGGCCATCCGGTGGGGACGGCCTGACTGAAGTAAACGGGAAGGAATTCATTGGTGTGATATATATCTGATATTTTTTTAAAATATAAAATACCTGTGCCGTCGGGTCGAGATATTACATCTTATCTGCATTTAGGCGTATTGATTACATCTGTTTATACGGACTTGCGTATCTGGATTTTTGCTTTTTTATTTTTCCTTTTCTTACGTTCTTCTGTGTTGAGGTAAGTGAAATTATTGGAACTGGTTCTGGTTCTCACTCCAGGAATGCTATTATATATTTGGGACTGAAGACGGAAAAAAGTGAGGTATCCTTTTCGGTTATGACAGATGGTATTTCTGTGTTCATCATTGATTAAATCTAAAATTTTAATTTCTTGCCCAACATCCACTACCTGTGTGGCATTATGGAAGCGTAACGGATCGTTACGTTTATTTTTTAATCGCGGACCATCTGAAAACTTGTAACAAATAACCATGGGATATTCCTGCCGTTCCGGTACCCCTGTGTTTGCCCATTTATTATAAATATCTGACGAAATATAGGCACTGGCATAGGCGTCAGGATGTTTGATGAAAAAGAAGTTAACAAGATAAAATGGCTGATGCCCAACAGTCATCAGGATTAGTCGTGAATAACCCCGAACTGATTTATATAACGGGTCTGAGGTGATGCTGCCAACTTACTGATTTAGTGTATGATGGTGTTTTTGAGGTGCTCCAGTGGCTTCTGTTTCTATCAGCTGTCCCTCCTGTTCAGCTACTGACGGGGTGGTGCGTAACGGCAAAAGCACCGCCGGACATCAGCGCTATCTCTGCTCTCACTGCCGTAAAACATGGCAACTGCAGTTCACTTACACCGCTTCTCAACCCGGTACGCACCAGAAAATCATTGATATGGCCATGAATGGCGTTGGATGCCGGGCAACCGCCCGCATTATGGGCGTTGGCCTCAACACGATTTTCCGCCATTTAAAAAACTCAGGCCGCAGTCGGTAACCTCGCGCATACAGCCGGGCAGTGACGTCATCGTCTGCGCGGAAATGGACGAACAGTGGGGATACGTCGGGGCTAAATCGCGCCAGCGCTGGCTGTTTTACGCGTATGACAGGCTCCGGAAGACGGTTGTTGCGCACGTATTCGGTGAACGCACTATGGCGACGCTGGGGCGTCTTATGAGCCTGCTGTCACCCTTTGACGTGGTGATATGGATGACGGATGGCTGGCCGCTGTATGAATCCCGCCTGAAGGGAAAGCTGCACGTAATCAGCAAGCGATATACGCAGCGAATTGAGCGGCATAACCTGAATCTGAGGCAGCACCTGGCACGGCTGGGACGGAAGTCGCTGTCGTTCTCAAAATCGGTGGAGCTGCATGACAAAGTCATCGGGCATTATCTGAACATAAAACACTATCAATAAGTTGGAGTCATTACC
>NZ_JAOWDM010000060.1:0-5976 GCF_030334645.1 Citrobacter sp. Cc139 | reverse complement strand
GGCACTGTTGCAAAGTTAGCGATGAGGCAGCCTTTTGTCTTATTCAAAGGCCTTACATTTCAAAAACTCTGCTTACCAGGCGCATTTCGCCCAGGGGATCACCATAATAAAATGCTGAGGCCTGGCCTTTGCGTAGTGCACGCATCACCTCAATACCTTTGATGGTGGCGTAAGCCGTCTTCATGGATTTAAATCCCAGCGTGGCGCCGATTATCCGTTTCAGTTTGCCATGATCGCATTCAATCACGTTGTTCCGGTACTTAATCTGTCGGTGTTCAACGTCAGACGGGCACCGGCCTTCGCGTTTGAGCAGAGCAAGCGCGCGACCATAGGCGGGCGCTTTATCCGTGTTGATGAATCGCGGGATCTGCCACTTCTTCACGTTGTTGAGGATTTTACCCAGAAACCGGTATGCAGCTTTGCTGTTACGACGGGAGGAGAGATAAAAATCGACAGTGCGGCCCCGGCTGTCGACGGCCCGGTACAGATACGCCCAGCGGCCATTGACCTTCACGTAGGTTTCATCCATGTGCCACGGGCAAAGATCGGAAGGGTTACGCCAGTACCAGCGCAGCCGTTTTTCCATTTCAGGCGCATAACGCTGAACCCAGCGGTAAATCGTGGAGTGATCGACATTCACTCCGCGTTCAGCCAGCATCTCCTGCAGCTCACGGTAACTGATGCCGTATTTGCAGTACCAGCGTACGGCCCACAGAATGATGTCACGCTGAAAATGCCGGCCTTTGAATGGGTTCATGTGCAGCTCCATCAGCAAAAGGGGATGATAAGTTTATCACCACCGACTATTTGCAACAGTGCCACGCGGGGCTTACCGTGGCAGGAAGAAATCCCTGTCGTCTGAGCGTATTGCCGAACTGCGCCAACGTGTCGAGGCTGGCGAGCAAAAGACCAAGCTTGCTCGTGAATTCGGAATCAGTCGCGAAACCCTGTATCAATACTTGAGAACGGATCAGTAAATATGCCACGTCGTTCCATCCTGTCCGCCGCCGAGCGGGAAAGCCTGCTGGCGTTGCCGGACTCCAAGGACGACCTGATCCGACATTACACATTCAACGATACCGACCTCTCGATCATCCGACAGCGGCGCGGGCCAGCCAATCGGCTGGGCTTCGCGGTGCAGCTCTGTTACCTGCGCTTTCCCGGCGTCATCCTGGGCGTCGATGAACTACCGTTCCCGCCCTTGTTGAAGCTGGTCGCCGACCAGCTCAAGGTCGGCGTCGAAAGCTGGAACGAGTACGGCCAGCGGGAGCAGACCCGGCGCGAGCACCTGAGCGAGCTGCAAACCGTGTTCGGTTTCCGGCCCTTCACCATGAGCCATTACCGGCAGGCCGTCCAGATGCTGACCGAGCTGGCGATGCAAACCGACAAAGGCATCGTGCTGGCCAGCGCCTTGATCGGGCACCTGCGGCGGCAGTCGGTCATTCTGCCCGCCCTCAACGCCGTCGAGCGGGCGAGTGCCGAGGCGATCACCCGTGCTAACCGGCGCATCTACGACGCCTTGGCCGAACCACTGGCGGACGCGCATCGCCGCCGCCTCGACGATCTGCTCAAGCGCCGGGACAACGGCAAGACGACCTGGTTGGCTTGGTTGCGCCAGTCTCCGGCCAAGCCAAATTCGCGGCATATGCTGGAACACATCGAACGCCTCAAGGCATGGCAGGCACTCGATCTGCCTACCGGCATCGAGCGGCTGGTTCACCAGAACCGCCTGCTCAAGATTGCCCGCGAGGGCGGCCAGATGACACCCGCCGACCTGGCCAAATTCGAGCCGCAACGGCGCTACGCCACTCTCGTGGCGCTGGCCACCGAGGGCATGGCCACCGAGGGCATGGCCACCGTCACCGACGAAATCATCGACCTGCACGACCGCATCCTGGGTAAGCTGTTTAACGCTGCCAAGAATAAGCATCAGCAGCAGTTCCAGGCGTCAGGCAAGGCCATCAACGCCAAGGTACGTCTGTACGGGCGCATCGGTCAGGCGCTGATCGACGCCAAGCAATCAGGCCGCGATGCGTTTGCCGCCATCGAGGCCGTCATGTCCTGGGATTCCTTTGCCGAGAGCGTCACCGAGGCGCAGAAGCTCGCGCAACCCGATGACTTCGATTTCCTGCATCGCATCGGCGAGAGCTACGCCACCCTGCGCCGCTATGCACCGGAATTCCTTGCCGTGCTCAAGCTGCGGGCCGCGCCCGCCGCCAAAAACGTGCTTGATGCCATTGAGGTGCTGCGCGGCATGAACACCGACAACGCCCGCAAGCTGCCAGCCGATGCACCGACCGGCTTCATCAAGCCGCGCTGGCAGAAACTGGTGATGACCGACGCCGGCATCGACCGGCGCTACTACGAACTGTGCGCGCTGTCCGAGTTGAAGAACTCCCTGCGCTCGGGCGACATCTGGGTGCAGGGTTCACGCCAGTTCAAGGACTTCGAGGACTACCTGGTACCGCCCGAGAAGTTCACCAGCCTCAAGCAGTCCAGCGAATTGCCGCTGGCCGTGGCCACCGACTGCGAACAATATCTGCATGAGCGGCTGACGCTGCTGGAAGCACAACTTGCCACCGTCAACCGCATGGCGGCAGCCAACGACCTGCCGGATGCCATCATCACCGAGTCGGGCTTGAAGATCACGCCGCTGGATGCGGCGGTGCCCGACACCGCGCAGGCGCTGATAGACCAGACAGCCATGGTCCTGCCGCACGTCAAGATCACCGAACTGCTGCTCGAAGTCGATGAGTGGACGGGCTTCACCCGGCACTTCACGCACTTGAAATCGGGCGATCTGGCCAAGGACAAGAACCTGTTGTTGACCACGATCCTGGCCGACGCGATCAACCTGGGCCTGACCAAGATGGCCGAGTCCTGCCCCGGCACGACCTACGCGAAGCTCGCTTGGCTGCAAGCCTGGCATACCCGCGACGAAACGTACTCGACAGCGTTGGCTGAACTGGTCAACGCTCAGTTTCGGCATCCCTTTGCCGGGCACTGGGGCGATGGCACCACATCATCATCGGACGGACAGAATTTCCGAACCGCTAGCAAGGCAAAGAGCACGGGGCACATCAACCCAAAATATGGCAGCAGCCCAGGACGGACTTTCTACACCCACATCTCCGACCAATACGCGCCATTCCACACCAAGGTGGTCAATGTCGGCCTGCGCGACTCAACCTACGTGCTCGACGGCCTGCTGTACCACGAATCCGACCTGCGGATCGAGGAGCACTACACCGACACGGCGGGCTTCACCGATCACGTCTTCGCCCTGATGCACCTCTTGGGCTTCCGCTTCGCGCCGCGCATCCGCGACCTGGGCGACACCAAGCTCTACATCCCGAAGGGCGATGCCGCCTATGACGCGCTCAAGCCGATGATCGGCGGCACGCTCAACATCAAGCACGTCCGCGCCCATTGGGACGAAATCCTGCGGCTGGCCACCTCGATCAAGCAGGGCACGGTGACGGCCTCGCTGATGCTCAGGAAACTCGGCAGCTACCCGCGCCAGAACGGCTTGGCCGTCGCGCTGCGCGAGTTGGGCCGCATCGAGCGCACGCTGTTCATCCTCGACTGGCTGCAAAGCGTCGAGCTACGCCGCCGCGTGCATGCCGGGCTGAACAAGGGCGAGGCGCGCAATGCGCTGGCCCGTGCCGTGTTCTTCAACCGCCTTGGTGAAATCCGTGACCGCAGTTTCGAGCAGCAGCGCTACCGGGCCAGCGGCCTCAACCTGGTGACGGCGGCCATCGTGCTGTGGAACACGGTCTACCTGGAGCGTGCGGCGCATGCGTTGCGCGGCAATGGTCATGCCGTCGATGACTCGCTATTGCAGTACCTGTCGCCACTCGGCTGGGAGCACATCAACCTGACCGGTGATTACCTATGGCGCAGCAGCGCCAAGATCGGCGCGGGGAAGTTCAGGCCGCTACGGCCTCTGCAACCGGCTTAGCGTGCTTTATTTTCCGTTTTCTGAGACGACCCCTATTATGGCGAAGGTATCATTCAGGAAGCGTTGATGAAGGATTATCTCTGTAAAAAGTTATTCAACCGGCTTTCCGGTACCCTGGTGATCAGAGCGCGCTGCGGCAATAACATTACTGGCCTGGCATGTTGCAATATTCTTTATCCCTCGCCCCGATACAGCGGTCAGCTGCATATTAAAGAGCTGTATGTTTCTCAGTGCGATCGAAATAAGGGCACGGGTAAAGCGATAATGCGCTTTATAGCCCGGCTTGCGCTTGAACAGGAATGCCTTAGCCTTAGCTGGAACGCTGAAAAATCCAACCCCGGCGCTAACCGTTTTTATCAGGCTCTGGGAGGCAGAATAAATGATCATATCGTCAATTATTACCTCCACGGGGAGAGCCTGAGCAAACTGGCCTCAGGCATTTGAGAAGCACACGGTCACACTGCTTCCGGTAGTCAATAAACCGGTAAACCAGCAATAGACATAAGCGGCTATTTAACGACCCTGCCCTGAACCGACGACCGGGTCGAATTTGCTTTCGAATTTCTGCCATTCATCCGCTTATTATCACTTATTCAGGCGTAGCAACCAGGCGTTTAAGGGCACCAATAACTGCCTTAAAAAAATTACGCCCCGCCCTGCCACTCATCGCAGTACTGTTGTAATTCATTAAGCATTCTGCCGACATGGAAGCCATCACAAACGGCATGATGAACCTGAATCGCCAGCGGCATCAGCACCTTGTCGCCTTGCGTATAATATTTGCCCATGGTGAAAACGGGGGCGAAGAAGTTGTCCATATTGGCCACGTTTAAATCAAAACTGGTGAAACTCACCCAGGGATTGGCTGAGACGAAAAACATATTCTCAATAAACCCTTTAGGGAAATAGGCCAGGTTTTCACCGTAACACGCCACATCTTGCGAATATATGTGTAGAAACTGCCGGAAATCGTCGTGGTATTCACTCCAGAGCGATGAAAACGTTTCAGTTTGCTCATGGAAAACGGTGTAACAAGGGTGAACACTATCCCATATCACCAGCTCACCGTCTTTCATTGCCATACGGAATTCCGGATGAGCATTCATCAGGCGGGCAAGAATGTGAATAAAGGCCGGATAAAACTTGTGCTTATTTTTCTTTACGGTCTTTAAAAAGGCCGTAATATCCAGCTGAACGGTCTGGTTATAGGTACATTGAGCAACTGACTGAAATGCCTCAAAATGTTCGGTGATGCTGCCAACTTACTGATTTAGTGTATGATGGTGTTTTTGAGGTGCTCCAGTGGCTTCTGTTTCTATCAGCTGTCCCTCCTGTTCAGCTACTGACGGGGTGGTGCGTAACGGCAAAAGCACCGCCGGACATCAGCGCTATCTCTGCTCTCACTGCCGTAAAACATGGCAACTGCAGTTCACTTACACCGCTTCTCAACCCGGTACGCACCAGAAAATCATTGATATGGCCATGAATGGCGTTGGATGCCGGGCAACCGCCCGCATTATGGGCGTTGGCCTCAACACGATTTTCCGCCATTTAAAAAACTCAGGCCGCAGTCGGTAACCTCGCGCATACAGCCGGGCAGTGACGTCATCGTCTGCGCGGAAATGGACGAACAGTGGGGATACGTCGGGGCTAAATCGCGCCAGCGCTGGCTGTTTTACGCGTATGACAGGCTCCGGAAGACGGTTGTTGCGCACGTATTCGGTGAACGCACTATGGCGACGCTGGGGCGTCTTATGAGCCTGCTGTCACCCTTTGACGTGGTGATATGGATGACGGATGGCTGGCCGCTGTATGAATCCCGCCTGAAGGGAAAGCTGCACGTAATCAGCAAGCGATATACGCAGCGAATTGAGCGGCATAACCTGAATCTGAGGCAGCACCTGGCACGGCTGGGACGGAAGTCGCTGTCGTTCTCAAAATCGGTGGAGCTGCATGACAAAGTCATCGGGCATTATCTGAACATAAAACACTATCAATAAGTTGGAGTCATTACC
>NZ_JAOWDM010000059.1:0-161190 GCF_030334645.1 Citrobacter sp. Cc139 | reverse complement strand
TACCCGTGAACGTGCAAGGGAGGCTCACCGCCGCCTCCCTTGCAACCCAGGCTCCCGGCGGGAAAATCGTCGCTGCGCGATTCATTCGTCTTATGCCGTCTGCCTGTCGGGTCGGGGCCGAGCCTGCATCCCTGCAGGCCATCCCCTCTGCCCGCATCCCTGCGGGCAGACCCGGTCAGCCGTCAACGCCTCATCGATTTTCAGCCGGACATGGGTCATCGCTTCAACGCTCTGACTTCCAGTAAAATCTGTTTTGCTGTTCAGATATATTCAAATAAAAATACAGATGGTCAGGTGTGGCTGGTCCGGCTGAAAATTGCCGACGTGTTTCCGTAAGGCCGGGAGAACCCGCAGGGATGCGGGTTCAGGGCGCGCTTTGCAAGGACGCTTCATCGCGCCCGGCCCGAAAGCCTGAAGGAATAAGCGGAGGGAACCACGAAGTGGCAATTTTCCGTGCCGGGAGCCGGGATTGTAAAGGGCGTGGCGGAGAACGCCCTTTACACGTTCACAGGAATCGATGTCTCAGAGAAACGATGAACATAAGGTGAACGGAACCCTTTCTCTGAGAGCGCATATTCATAACGTCTACCACACTGGCGATAGTTTCTGAAACTAAGGCGTTCACTGATAAGTATTACCCATCAGCGGGCCAAATAATTAACACATCAAACATTTACCATCATTTCATTCACAGCTATTCTTAATTTGATTGCTTTAAAAACAAGTAATTGAATGCAGAACGAGGCAAAAATGGATTGGTATTTAAACGTATTAAAGAATTACTTTGGTTTTGGTGGTCGCGCGCGTCGTAAAGAATACTGGATGTTTGTGCTGGTCAACATCATCTTCACGTTCGTGCTGGGTATCCTGGACAGAATGCTTGGCTGGGAACGCGCCGGAGGGGAGGGCATCTTAACGACGATTTATGGGGTTCTGGTGTTTATCCCCTGGTGGGCGGTACAGTTCCGGCGTTTGCATGACACCGATCGTTCAGCCTGGTGGCTGCTGGTGCTGCTGATCCCGATCGTTGGCTGGTTGATTATCATCATTTTCAACTGCCAAAACGGGACACAGGGGAGCAACCGCTTCGGGCCCGATCCCAAACAGTTATCCTGACGTAGCATATGTAGATGCCTGATGGCGCTACGCTTATCAGGCCTGCAACATACTCCGTCCTCCAGGCCGGATAAGGTGCAATTGCACCGTATCCGGCGTAACAGTCCGGCTATTTTCCCGCAAACAGTTTCGGGATTTCCCGCAGACACCAGGATTTCGCCTCGCCCATACTGTCTCGCCGCCAGGCCATAATGATATCAATTTCACTTGTCGACTCTGGGCTTACTACCCGCAACCGACCAGCCGCAATATCCTCTTCCACCAGCGGGTACGGCATCGTCGCCACGCCCAGTCCGGCTAACAGCGCCTGACGTTTATCTTCTATCGAACTTACCGTCAGACGAGGTTGTTTATCCAGCAGTTGTACGGTCAACACCGGACGTTCACGCGCGGTATCCGCCACCGCGATACCACGGTATTTCACGCGGGTGACTTCTGATAACGGTTCCGGCTCCTGATGAATAGGATGATCCGGTGCCGCCACATACACATTCATCAGCGAGTACAGCTTGCGCGAGTTGATTTCTGAAGATGAGCGAAAATGCATATCCGGCGCAATCACAATATCCGCTCGCCCTTGCTCCAGACGCTCCCACGCCCCGGCCAGAACTTCGGTGATAACGGAAAGCTGGGTATTGGCCTTCCCGGCAAGCCTGTCGATCAGCGGGAAAAACGCCGCCGTCGGCACCAACGCTTCGGTCACGATAGTCAGATGCGTTTCCCACCCACGCGCCAGCGCTTCGGCATCGGTAGTCAGCTTATCCGCAGCTTCCAGCAGAACGCGTCCACGCTCCAGCAGCATACGCCCGACGTTGGTGAATTTTGTGCGGTGACCTGAACGGTCAAACAACACGACGTCCAGCTCTTCCTCCAGCTTCTGCATGGTATAGCTGAGGGCTGAAGGAACCCGCCCCAGTTCATCTGCCGCGGCGGCAAAGCTACCGCGTCTGTCTATTGCGTCCATGACGCGTAACGCTTCAAGCGTTAAAGCCCTTTCTTTGGCCATCTCGTTCTCATTCAGGAAATTTGAACATACCGGGCAGAATATCTGGCTAACAATGCAGCGTCTAGCCATTTAACATAAAAGGAAGTAAAGAGAGGTCAAGAACTATGATTACTACCCGTACAGCCAAACAATGCGGACAGGCAGACTACGGCTGGCTGCAGGCCCGTTATACCTTCTCCTTTGGACACTATTTTGATCCTAAACTGCTGGGTTATGCCTCGCTGCGTGTTCTGAACCAGGAAGTTCTGGCACCGGGGGCCTCTTTCCAGCCACGTACCTATCCGAAAGTGGATATCGTCAACCTGATCCTCGAAGGGGAAGCTGAGTACCGCGACAGCGAAGGCAACCATATCCAGGCCAAAGCAGGAGAAGTGCTATTGCTCGCGACACAACCCGGGATCAGCTATAGCGAACACAATATCAGTAAAGATAAGCCGTTAACCAGAATGCAGCTCTGGCTGGATGCCTGCCCGCAGCGCGAAAATGCCTGCGTGCAGAAAGCCACGCTGAGTGCCGGTAAGCATCAGCTGCTGGCCTCGCCGGACGGTGAGCAAGGCAGCCTGCATCTGCGCCAACAGGTTTGGGTGCATCATGTTGAGCTGCAACAAGGCGAATCGCTCAGTTTTCAGTTACATGGGCCTCGCGCTTATCTGCAGTCGATCCACGGCAGATTCCATGCGGTGACGGCTGGCGCCGAAAAAGAAGCCCTCACCTGCGGCGATGGCGCATTTATTCGTGACGAAACTAACATAACGTTAGTCGCCGATACCCCGCTGCGTGCTTTGCTGATAGATTTGCCCGTATAGTCATGGAAAACAATGGAGTACGGCTATTGAGCAAGAAAAAAACAAAAAAACGCCAGCCGCAGGCTGAACCGCAAAAACAGGATACGGCGACTTTCGGTTATGAAGAAATGCTGACAGAACTGGAAGCGATTGTGGCCGATGCCGAGCTACGGCTCGAAGATGAAGAAGCCGCCTGAAAGGCGGCTAAGCGTGATGCCGAGTGGCGGCTGCGCCTTACCCGGCCTACAGATTAATGCGCTTTACTGGCCATGATCTCAATGATCTGCTTGTCGGTTTCCTGCATTGAACGACACGCCAGCGCGCACAGATTAGTGATAGATTGCTCCACGTTATGCGCCACAATCCCTTCGTTACCCGTTACGGCAGTATCGTCCAGTGCCATCAGCACCGCTTTCCACGCCGCAGATGCGCTGGTTGAAACTTTCATCGCGCAGCTGTTTGAGGCGCCATCGCAAATCATTCCGCTCACGTCGCCAATCATGCTGCTGATCGCCATCGCGATGGTGTTGTAGCGCCCATCGACAATCCATGCCATACCCGCCGCAGCGCCCATCGCCGCCGTGGTTGCCGCGCATAGCGCGGACAAACGTGGAAGCTGATGATGGATGTAGATTGCGCTCAGGTGAGACAGCATCAGCGCACGCGCCAGTTTTTCCTCATCCGCGCCAAAGTGCTCAGCAACTACCATCACCGGAACGGTGGCGGTAATACCTTGATTACCGGAGCCGGAATTGCTCATCGCCGGTAGCGTCGCCCCCCCCATTCGCGCATCCGATGCCGCACTGGTACGGATCAGAATAGCAGTAGACAGATCGTTTGCCAGCAGGCCACGCGCGCACTGCTTCTCAAGCGTAGTCCCGATGTGCAGGCCCCAGTTGCCGCGCAGCCCTTCCTGAGACAGCGCCCCGTTCAGTTTTGCCGCATCGAGAATAAAGCGGATTGACGCAAACGGCACCGCATTCACAAACGCCAGAATCTCTTCCAGCGAGGTGTGAGACAGGACCGCCAGCGGTGATTCCTGCTCCTCTTCCTGAGTGCTCTCTTCTGTGGCGAACACCACGCCTTTGTTGGTTTCAATGCGCACAACGTTGGTATGGCCGCCAACAATGGTCACGCACGCCCATCCTTCAGCGCTGTACACTTTCGCGCGGGAAAAGAGAATATCTTCGCAAGGCTCCTGCAGCATCACCGTAACCTTCCCGGCGCTCAGCATCGCTTTGGCCTGCGCCACCGCCTCAGCCGAAGCGTCTTTCAGCACTTCCAGCCCGGCTTTGGCGTTACCGCCGATCGCGCCCAGCGCGGCGGCAATCGGTAACCCCACCATGCCAGTCCCCGGAACGGTCACTCCCAGGCCATTTTTCATCAGGTTTGGCGAGACCCACGCATCAATGCGTTCAACCGCGCCTTCCAGCTCAGAGGAGGCGACGGCCGCCGCCAGAGCCAGAGAGATAGGTTCCGTGCAGCCCAGCGCGGGCTTCACTTCTTCCTGCACTGCGCGAATAAAACTATCCCATAATGGATTCAATGTAGTCTCAAACATAACAACAACCTTTGCTCAGATAACTCAGGAAAATGCCAGGAACGGAGAAACGCACAGCAGCAGGCCCGTGATAATAATCAGATACAGAGAGGCGCCTTTGTATTTGTGCAGTGCTGGAACTTTGTAGACCAGCCACGCCGGGATCAGACAACCCACCATGCCGAAGATTGGGCTACAAATAGAGGTGAAGCTCAGTACCGGCGCATTGAGCACAATTGCGCTCCAGGCCAGTAAGATGGCGAAAACCATAATGCCGCGCTGCACCAGGGTTTCATTGATTTTCTCGGCTGGCATTTTACGGCGCAGCACGTTCATCACGATCCCCTGAGTGGCTTCACGAAAGCCTAAATAGACGCCGAAGAAGGCGGTCATTACGGCAAAGATGTTCAGGATAACGCTGACGATTTTCACCCAGCCAGCGCCATCGCCGCTGATAAACTGCGCGGCAATCGCCAGTGCGGAAATGTTCTGCTCATAGGCTTTAACCGCTTCGTCATGACCCATCGCCAGCGTGAAGGAAACGGCGTAGAAAAAGACCGTAACGAACAGAATACCAAACGCGATGTTCATAGCGCGCAGCGCTTTATGACGCGCCACCTCAATGGATTTTTCGCGAGAACGATATGAGATAACCATTGGGCTTAGAGTCTGAATAAACAGGATCGAGGTCAGCGTAAACGGCAGCGTGATAATCGCGTTTTTGATCAGCAGCGCCATCGGCGGCAGCGAACCTACGTTATATAAATGCCACATCCCTACCATCGACACGCCAAGCGCCGCTACCACCAGCAGCTTGGTCAGTACCATACCGGTAGAGATTTTAAACAGCAGTTTTTCGCCGCGCGACGAGATGGCCACCAGGATACAAATCAGCACCAGGCCATAGAACGGGCTGTCGGACAGTAAGCCTTCAGTCACGCCAAACGTGTGCAGATAGGAGGCGCTGTCGTTAGTGATGGCGGTGGAATAGACGAACATCCAGATGACCAGCATCACAAAATACAATGCCCCCAACAGGATGCCCCAGTTTTTACCCAGGTAGCCGCTGATCACGCTCGGGTAGTCTTTACATTCCGGAGATTCAGCCAGCGTATTGATAAACAGACGCTGGAACAGATACATGGCAGGGTAGCCAATAATGGAGGAGAGTAAGAATACCCACAGCCCCATCAGCCCTACCTGGACGGGAAGAAAAACAATCCCCGCGCCGATTGCCATACCGATACTCATAATGACCCAGCCGGTGTCCGTGCTGTCGAATTTAATGGCTTCGCGCCATTCGCTTTCGGTCATTCCCGCCCGACGCGCCGGAGCAGATGCGTCGAGTATTACGCTGCTATTCGTTGCCGTTTCCATAATTTCCCGCTCAATGTGTAGGTAGAGGTTTTTTATTTTTTTCGTACTGCTTAATGCGATGCGCAGTACATAAGATGCAGGTGAGCTATTGGAGTAATGAATAAATGATACGCGCAGGATCAGAGAAAAACTTCACAAACAAACCCCTGTAATTTCTAAAAGTTAAGAAATAATTTCTCTTTTAATGCCATTAAATGTATTAAATTTCTGTTTTTGAAGCAGATCACAACAAAAAATGCGCGATAAAGTGCTAATGCTGATCAGTTAACACCTCACCTTCTGCGTTTTTTGTTAAAACAGCAAAACAGATTTAACTGGAAGTCAGAGCGTTGAAGCGATGACCCCGGTCCGGCTGAAAATCGATGAGGCGTTGACGGCTGACCGGGACTGCCCGCAGGGATGCGGGCAGAGGGGACGGCCTGCAGGGATGCAGGCTCGGCCCCGACCCGACAGGCAGACGGAATAAGACGAATAGCTCGCGCAGCGACGATTTTCCCGCCGGGAGCCTGGGATGCAAGGGAGGCGGCGGTGAGCCTCCCTTGCACGTTCACGGGTAACTGCGTTTCAGAAAAATGACAGCGCTGAGGTGAACGGAACCCTGAGTAAGAATCACATGTTCTCCATACATGCTTAACTGAGCGAAATTACACTAAAGTGCACCTTTTCTATCATGCCAAATTGAAGGATTCATTGCCGGATGGCGGCGCTTACGCCTTATCCGGCCTACAAACACACCCTTTCATCTCAGGTACAAACCACTTTAATCGCCAGGCCACCGCGCGAAGTTTCACGGTACTTGTCATTCATATCTTTGCCCGTTTCGTACATGGTCTCGATCACCTTATCGAGCGAAACGCGTGGCTCAGACGTCCGACGTAGCGCCATACGCGCGGCGTTAACGGCTTTTACCGCGTTGATCGCGTTGCGTTCGATGCACGGTATTTGCACCTGTCCGGCTACCGGGTCGCAGGTCAGCCCCAGGTTATGCTCCATGGCGATTTCCGCCGCAATGCATACCTGCGCAGGGCTACCGCCAAGCAACTCTGTCAGCCCGGCTGCCGCCATGGAACAGGCTACGCCAATCTCTCCCTGACAGCCCACTTCGGCACCAGAAATAGAGGCATTCATCTTATACAGCGCGCCTATCGCCCCAGCCGCCAGCAAATATCGGGCAATCGAGTTCGCATTCACCGGGCGGCGGAATTTATCGTAATAGGCCAATACAGCGGGAATAATTCCGCAAGCGCCGTTGGTTGGCGCGGTAACAACCCGACACCCGGCGGCATTTTCTTCACTCACGGCCAGCGCGAACATGTTGATCCAGTCGATAACGTTCATCGGGTCGCTGGACAGGTTGTCGCTGGAAACCAGCAGTCGCCGCAGCGCCACGGCGCGACGCGGGACGTTAAGCGGGCCCGGCAGGACGCCTTCGGTGTTCATGCCGCGCTCAATCCCGGCGTGCATGACGTCCCAGATGGCGGCAAAACCAGCATCGATTTCCTCTTTGCTGCGCATCGCCAGTTCGTTTTGCATCATCAGGCCAGAAACAGACAACCCGTTGCGCTCGCACAGCTTCAGCAGTTCGCTGGCGGAATGAAAGTTGTAGGGCACGGGTGTTTCAATGTCATGCGCCTGACCAAATTGCTCCTCTTCAACGATAAAACCACCGCCGATGGAGTAATAGGTTTTACTTAGCAGTGTCTCGTTGCCGTGCCATGCGGTAATACGCATACCATTTTCATGGCGCGGCAGCGTTTCGCTATGAAAGAGAATATTTTCGTCTGGCGAGAAATCGACAATATGCGTGCCCTCAGCAACCGGCAAACGTCCGGTACGGGCCACTTCCTGAGTAAAACCAGCGATTGAATCTATATTAACGTTTTGCGGACTGTTACCGGCCAGTCCCATCATGATGGCGACGTCTGTCGCATGACCTTTGCCGGTCAGAGAGAGCGATCCATAAAGATCGACCACGATATGCGTGGTCCTGAAGAGTTCCCCGCTGCTGACCAACAGATCGATAAAGCTTTTACCTGCGTTCATTGGCCCCACGGTATGGGAGCTGGAAGGTCCAATGCCAATCTTGAAAATATCGAATGCGCTAATCATATCCACACCCTCGGATTGCCGTTCAGTGAAGACCAGGTTTCACACTCATTAAGGATCGGGGCGATCCTGCGATCGCCCCGCAAGGGATTACAGCGTATCGCCACGCACGGCGATGGCTTCAATCTCCAGCTTCACATCCTTTGGTAAGCGGGCGACCTGTACGCAGCTGCGCGTAGGGTAGATTGCCTTGTGCTCATCAAAAAACTGCTGGTACACCTGGTTAATGGTGGCGAAGTCGTTCAGATCGGAAACAAAAACGGTGGTTTTGACGATATCGCTCACCTTCAAACCGGCGGACTCGACGATCGCTTTCACGTTTTCCAGACTTTGACGCGCCTGATCGGCCACGTGCTCTGCCACTTCACCGGTCTGTGGACACACCGGAATCTGACCTGAGGTCAACACCATACTGCCCAGATCCACACCCTGTACGTAAGGTCCAATCGCCCCTGGCGCACATTCGGTTGCAATAACTTTTCTCATAACCCCTCCGGCGTTACAGCGCCTGGGTGAAAGTACGTGAAATAACGTCCTGCTGCTGTTCGCGGGTCAGCGCGTTGAAGCGCACCGCATAACCAGACACGCGGATCGTCAGGTTCGGATAGTTTTCCGGGTGCTCAATGGCATCCATCAACATTTCACGGTTCATAACGTTAACGTTCAGATGCTGCCCACCTTCCACATGCGCTTCATGGTGGAAGTAACCATCCAGCAGCCCGAGCAGGTTGGTTTTACGCACGCTATCCTCTTTGCCCAGCGCAGCCGGCACAATGGAGAAGGTGTACGAAATACCGTCTTTGGCATAGGTAAACGGCAGTTTGGCGACCGAGGTTAACGACGCCACCGCACCTTTGCGATCGCGGCCGTGCATCGGGTTTGCCCCTGGCGCAAACGGCGTACCTGCGCGACGTCCATCCGGCGTGTTACCGGTTTTCTGGCCGTACACCACGTTGGAGGTGATGGTCAGAATGGACTGCGTCGGCACCGCATTACGGTAGGTCGGCAACACCTTAATTTTCTTCATAAAGCGTTCGACCAGGTCGCAGGCAATACTGTCTACGCGCTCGTCGTTGTTGCCGTATTGCGGATAGTCGCCTTCGATTTCAAAATCAACCGCCAGACCGTTTTCATCACGAATCGGTTTCACGCGGGCGTATTTGATAGCCGACAGTGAATCCGCCGCTACGGACAGCCCCGCCATACCACAGGCCATCGTGCGATAAACATCACGATCGTGCAGCGCCATCAGCGAAGCTTCGTAGCTGTACTTGTCGTGCATGTAGTGGATGATGTTCAGCGCGCTGATGTACTGCACGGCCAGCCAGTCCATAAAGTGGTCCAGGCTCTCCATCACCGTGTCGTAATCCAGCACTTCATCCATTAGCGGCGCCGTTTTCGGCCCGACCTGGATTTTCAGCTTCTCATCCACACCGCCGTTGATTGCGTACAGCAACGTTTTGGCGAGGTTGGCGCGCGCGCCAAAGAACTGCATTTGCTTGCCGATAACCATCGGGCTTACGCAGCAGGCAATGGCATAGTCATCGCTGTTAAAGTCAGTACGCATCAGATCATCGTTTTCGTACTGTAAAGACGAGGTGATGATGGACACCTGAGCGGCATATTTTTTGAAGGCAATCGGTAGCTGCTCGGACCACAGTACCGTCAGGTTCGGCTCAGGCGCCGGCCCCATGGTGTGCAGCGTATGCAGGTAGCGGAACGAGTTTTTGGTCACCAGCGTACGGCCATCCAGCCCCATACCGCCGATAACTTCGGTTGCCCAGATAGGGTCGCCTGAGAACAGGGTGTCGAATTCCGGCGTACGCAGGAAGCGCACCATACGGATCTTCATAATGAAGTGATCGATCAGTTCCTGCGCCTGCTGTTCGTTTAAAATTCCCGCTTTGAAGTCGCGCTCAATGTAGATGTCGAGGAACGATGCGGTACGGCCCAGCGACATGGCGCCGCCGTTCTGCGATTTCACCGCAGCCAGATAAGCAAAGTACACCCACTGTACCGCTTCCTGCGCATTTCGCGCCGGACGGGAGATATCGCAGCCATACTTCGCCGCCATTTCCTGCATTTGCAGCAGAGCGCGACGGTGTTCAGATAGCTCTTCACGCAGACGAATCGTGGCTTCAAGATTCTGCCCCCACTCCAGATTCGACTGAAGATCGGCAAACTGCAGTTCACGCTCACGCACCAGATAGCGGATACCGTACAGCGCGACGCGACGGTAGTCACCGATGATACGGCCACGACCATAGCCGTCCGGCAGACCGGTCAGTACGCCGGATTTACGGCAACGCAGCATATCCGGGGAATAAGCATCGAATACCCCCTGGTTGTGGGTCTTACGCAGGTCAGTAAACAGGT
This sequence comes from Citrobacter sp. Cc139, assembly GCF_030334645.1. Taxonomy (NCBI): domain Bacteria; kingdom Pseudomonadati; phylum Pseudomonadota; class Gammaproteobacteria; order Enterobacterales; family Enterobacteriaceae; genus Citrobacter; species Citrobacter sp. Cc139. Next base: position 150,884 of record NZ_JAOWDM010000059.1, on the reverse strand, counting down.
ATTCAAAATTAGCGTCCATCTCACGACCATAAGCCTCAAAAGAGCTTTTGATCATGTTGATGCCGCCAAACGGATGCAGGGCGCGCTTGAGCGGCGCATCCGTTTGCAGACCGACGATTTTTTCCAGTTCTTGTTCAATATAACCGGCGTCATGCGCGGTTATCGTAGTGGCAATATTGGTATCGAAATCAACCGGCGCATGGGTCGAGTTTTCAATACGGATGCCCGCCATAACTTTTTCCCACAACGCCGTGGTTGCTGGCGTTGCTTCGGCGAGGAAAGATTCATCCCCTTCATAAGGCGTGTAGTTGTGCTGAATAAAATCACGGACATTAATTTCTTCTTTCCAGTCCGTACCTTTAAAGCCTTTCCAGGCTTCGGCATACAGCATATCGCTGGTATCGATATTTACCTTCATGAAAAATAATCTCTCTGCTGAAAATTAATTATGCAAATGCTACTGGGATATTAATTTTGCCTAACGCAATGGCATCACGAGCAATCATTTTCTCTTCATTTGTCGGAATAACCGCACAAATAACACGAGCATCCTTATTAGAGATAATTCTTTCGCCATGGGAATTTGGCAGACTATTCATCTCGCTATCGATATTTACACCTAAAACGGCCAAATGCTCGATAACCAAACGGCGAATTAATACTGAGTTCTCACCGATTCCGCCGGTGAAAATAATGCCATCAAGACGATGCAGCGATGCGGCATGTCCGGCGATATGACGCGCAATCCGATGCACAAACGTTTTAATCGCCAGCTGCGCGCGCTCATGCCCTTCGTGCCAGGCTTTTTCTAACGTACGTAAGTCAGAGGACAGACCGGAAATACCCAGCAACCCGGACTCTTTATTCACTACGCGCTCAAGGTCGCCGAGCGTCTGGTTGGTTTCAGCGGCAATCCACGCCATCGCGCCGAAATCTACGTCGCCGCTGCGTGTGCCCATCATCAGCCCTTCCAGCGGCGTCATGCCCATCGAGGTATCAACGCTCTGCCCGTTACGTACCGCACAGATAGACGCGCCGTTGCCCAGATGCGCCACAACCAGACCAGAATCATCATTCTGCAGATCCAGAAGTTCATGCGCCCGTTGCGAAACATAGCGATGCGACGTGCCGTGGAAACCGTAACGACGAACGCCTAACTCCTCAAAATATTTCCACGGTAAACCGTACAGATAGGCTTCTGGGGCCATCGTCTGGTGGAAGCTGGTATCAAATACCGCGACCTGCTGCACGCCAGGGAAAAGGTGCTGAGCAGATTCAATCCCGCTCAGGTTCGCATAATTATGTAGCGGTGCTAATGGCGATACCCGGCGAATATTGTCGATAACTTCCTCAGTAATAATTGCTGATTCGGTAAAGATATTTCCGCCGTGGGCAATGCGGTGGCCAATTAAGGCCACGCTGTCCATTAAATTACGTTTTTCCAGTTCAACGGCAATCGCTTTTAATGCGTCTTCGTAGCTGTGGTGAGCCAGCTTAGCTGGCTCTCCTCCATTAATTGCTATGAACGCATTTTCAGAGTTAATACCGTCTGCAATTCCCGCCATTAAAACTTCACAGTTTGCTGCATCGAGCACTGAGAATTTAATGGAAGATGAACCACAGTTAATAACCAGTACTACCGGAAACTCATTCATTTCACTACTCCGCTCATCCTGAGCTTAAGGATTAAAACAGTTTGTAGACAATGTTCAGGATGGTCAGCAGACCAATCACGGTAACAAATACGTTATCCAGACGGCCACGGTATTTCGCCAGTGATGGCGCTTTACGGATGGCATACATCGGCAGCAGGCAGAGCAGAGAGGCAATAATCGGCGCGCCCATTGCTTCAATCAGGTCCAGGATGTTCGGGTTGGCGTATGCCACAACCCAGGTGGAACCCATGATGAAGATCATGCTGATGGTGTTGAGCTTGCCCATGGATACTTTGGTTTTATCGCCTTTGTAACCAAACTTCAGCACCAGACCGTTCAGACCTTCCAGCGTCCCCAGATAGTGGCCGAAGAAAGATTTGAAGATTGCAACCAGGGCGATGATTGAAGCACCGTATTCCAGAATGGTGGCGAAGGTAGACTTCGTACCGGACAGTGAAGCGAAGTGGTTCGCCAGGTAAGACAGCACTGGAATGTTTTGCGCTTTCGCATCCGCCATGTTTGCCGGAGAGAGCGTGAACAGGCAGCTAAAGGCGAAGAACATTACCACCGCAACCATCAGCATACTGGCGCGGGAGATGATTTTAGAACATTTCTGCTCGGTGAATTCGCGACCGTAATCTTTCTCATATTCTTCGCGTTTAGAGACGACGAAGGAAGAAACGATTGGCGAGAAGTTGAAAGAGAACACCATGATGGAAATACCCAGCCATACGGTAACCAGGATGCCGTCATGGCCAGTCAGGGCGATATTGCTGATATCAACCTGATCGATAACCGCAGAGTTCCAGTAAGGAATCAGTGACAGAGAGATAAGCACCAGGCTGGCAATGAACGGCCATACCAGGTAGCTCATCACTTTAACCATCAGATCTTTACCAAACCAGATGACGAATGCCATCAGCAGCAATAGAAACAGCGCCACGAAGCCACGGTTCAGCGCGGGCATCTGCAGCTGGTTTTCCCAGAAGGTCATAAAGGTGTTGGTAATGGTGACGCCATAAATCCACAGCAGCGGACAAATCGCAAAGAAGTAGAGGAACGTGATTACCACGCCGCCCGTTTTACCAAAGTGCTCTTCAACCGTTTCTGTGATGTTACCGGAAGGGTTAGAACCGGAAAGACACAGGCGTGCCAGCGCACGGTGGCAATAGAAAGCGATGGGGTATGCTAACACCAGCATGATCAGAATGGGGATCAGTCCGCCAAAACCTGCGCGGATAGGGAAGAACAGCACCCCTGCGCCGATGGCTGTACCAAATAAACCCAGTGTCCAGGTGGTGTCCGATTTGCGCCAGGACGACTGCTTTGTCTGGCTGGATACAATGCTATCAGTAGTACTCATATCCTATCCTCAACGAAGTATATTAAGCGTCAACTAAACCAGTAATTTGAGATACACGAGAAAGATCGATATTACCGCCAGAAATAATGCTGACTGTTTTTCTGTTCTGGATATAGCTATCTAATTTCCCGCTTAATAATGCTGCGCATGCCAGCGCACCGGCACCTTCAGTCACAACTTTATTTCGCTGAATTAATGCCACCATGCTGTTGCGAATTTCATCTTCGCTGACCAGGACAATGTCATCTACCAACTCACGAACGATTTCATACGTTAAAGTACCCGGGCGGGAGACGTCACAACCATCCGCCAGGGTGCCGGTCGTTCGGTGCGTGGTTATTTCTCCAGCGCGGAAAGAAGCCGCCATGCCGTGAACGTTTTCAGACTGTACGCCAATAATTTTAATGGTCGGGTTAATAGATTTAATTGCCACTGCAATACCTGCAATCAGTCCGCCGCCGCCAATTGGCACAATCACGTTATCGACATCGTACAGATCTTCGAGAATTTCCAGACCAATAGTGCCCTGACCGGCAATGACTTTCGGGTCATCATATGGCGGAATAAAGATACGGCCTTCCGTTTCCACAATCTCGCTAACCTTCGCGATGGTATCGTTGAAGTTGTCGCCGTGCAGCACAACTTCCGCGGAATAATCGCAGGTTGCCGCCACTTTAGACTTCGGTGCGCCTTTCGGCATCACCACTTTGCCGTCAATTCCGAGCATGGCGCAGGAGAGAGAAACCCCTTGCGCATGGTTCCCTGCAGAGCAAGCCACCACGCCTTTACATCTTTCAGCTTCGGTTAATGAACTGAGCTTGTTAAAAGCGCCACGGATTTTAAATGAACCGGTACGCTGCATGTTTTCAAACTTGAGGAAAATTTCCCCTTTGCAACGTTCACTAAAATAGTTAGAGCGAGGCATTCCCGTTTTATATATTTTCCCCGCCAGTCTTTTTTTCGCTTCGAGGATATCTTCAATTGCAACTGGGAGATCGTATGTAATGTGCATTAGAACCTCTTACCTGGGTATTAAAGTAAATAGATAGCCGTAACCATTGTCAGATATAGACAGATGGCGTTGAGTCCGTGTTAAAACAAATTCAATCTTTAATCAACTTCAACTAATTGCCTTCGTCTTCGACAATTATATGATGAATATTCCTTGGCTAATTCCACCAAAATAGATGCTGCTTTTTTAATTCGATAATTTTTCGACCACACGGCGGCATAACGCGCGACGGGTAACGTCTCTTGTACCGGGATAGTAATAAACTGGTTTGAGCCAAACGGTGTGGTCATGTCACAGGGAATTACTGTTAAGAAATCAGCATTGAGAACAAGATTATAAATGGTGACGACGGAGTCAGTATTAACGATGTTTTCACTGCTGATGCCATTATTTTGTAACGTAGTTAGAAGTTCGCGGTAGTATCCCATATTCGTTTGTGGCAACACCCACTGTTCGTTTTTCAACGCGCTCAGCGAGGTGATGCCGGTGCATGTTCGGGACTTGCTGGCGACCAGTATAAAGTCTGACTCAAAGAGCGGCTCAACATGGAGATCCTGTAGTTTCATCTCATCACTCAGCGTACCGATAGCGAAGTCGAGGCGCCCGTCACGAAGCGCGGGTAAGAACGAGGAGAGCTGCGCTTCGTACATGGAAACCTGCGCCTTCGGAAACACCTCTTTAAATTTTTTAATCATGCCGGACATAATGGTGAAGGCGATCAGTGAAGGAAAGCCAAACGACACATCAACCACTGCGTTACTCGTCATGCTGTTCATCTCATCAACCATGTTTTTCATTTCACGAGTAATGGATTCAGACCATGAGAGCATCACCTGACCTGCCTGAGTCAAGGTAACGCCGGTATTTTTACGCACCACTAACTCAATACCAAAATAAGCCTCAACATCATTAATGATTTTGCTGACCGCCGGTTGAGTTAAACCTAATTCTTTTGCAGCAGAACCGATAGAACCACTTCTAATGACTTCCTGAAAGACCACTAAGTGCTGTGTTTTAGGGAGAGAAATAGTATTCATATCGTCCTGCTCTAATAACTTTGTTGACGGCAGGAAGTTTACCAAATTAAGCAAACGAGGATATGTGCGACCACTCACAAATCCCCTTCCCTTACATTTTGTAAGATTATTATTAAATTGATAACTCCTTATTAATCATATAGATAGAAAATATCGATCTCACTTAACCCTGACTTTAATCAAAAAAAGATGGGGGGATAACGATTTTTTATGGCTATAACGACATCATTTTTGTTGTTATTTCTTCGAACCACGAAAGGCTATATTTCAATCAATTACAGAGTAATTATCGGTAAAAATGGCGCTTAAATTTAATAAGTAATTTATCAAATATAATTATATTTTATCGTTTATGGTGTTTAAATAACGCCATGCATCACATTTTTTTGCCTTGTTTGTTTGTAAAGAAACATTGCATTTATCAATATTTAAAACAATTAAAACAAATAATCACCATTAGCAACATTATATTAACACTGATTTTGCGCATTTTGTCAGCAACTAATTTTGTGATGGCGATCGATTGCGCGTGATTATTCTCGGTAAAAACGTATCGCGTAGCGTTTTGTGTTGCACATCACAAAACAAGAATTATCCCGAGAGACATTTCCTCTTATAAAAGAAGTCAGGAATATTAATAAGAACGAAATAAAGATTAGATGAATGGAAAATAAATGCCAGATTCGTGGTAAACCAGGCGCAGCGCCATCAGGCATGACAATCTACTCATACAGCAAAAACCCCGCCGAAGCGGGGTTTTATAAAGAGTGAAGCTGACCGATAAGCCGGGTTCTGTCGTGGACAGTCATTCATCTAGGCCAGCAATCGCTCACTGGCTCAAGCAGCCTACCCGGGTTCAGTACGGGCCGTACCTTGTGAACCCCTATTTGGCCTTGCTCCGGGTGGAGTTTACCGTGCCACGGACTGTTACCAGCCGCGCGGTGCGCTCTTACCGCACCCTTTCACCCTTACCTGATCCCACTTACGTGGGCCATCGGCGGTTTGCTCTCTGTTGCACTGGTCGTGGGTTTCCCCCCCAGGCGTTACCTGGCACCCTGCCCTATGGAGCCCGGACTTTCCTCCCCTCCGCCCGTCTCCCCCGAAGAGGACGACGACGAAGCGGCGACTGTCTGGTCAGCTTCGGCGCGCAGTATAGAGGGTTTGCGGGGCAATGTCACCCCGCACTGCGCATTCCTATCGCCAGCGTGGCGGCAATGTTCCTTGAAGCACGATAAATATTATCAAATGCCCCACGGAACGCCTCTTCCAGTGTGCTGATACTGGTCAATACGCTAAACACCGCGTCGATACCATATTGATGCACCACCGCCACATCATGCGTCAGGCTGCCGCCAATACCAATCACTGGCTTGTGGTACTTCTTCGCGACATTCGCCACACCTACCGGCACTTTGCCGTGAATACTCTGGCTGTCGATCCGCCCCTCGCCAGTCACTACCAGCGTGCAATCGTGAATATGTTCTTCCAGATTAAGCGCCTGAGTCACAATCTCTATCCCACTGCGCAGATCCGCGCCTAAAAAAGCCATTAACGCTGCGCCCATCCCACCAGCCGCACCGGCGCCGGGAACGTCCTTCACGTCGACCCGCAGCGATTTTTTAATGATGTCAGCATAGTGAGACAGATTACGGTCCAGTTCGAGAATACGTTCTTCCGTTGCCCCTTTCTGCGGGCCAAAGATACGTGAAGCGCCAGTGTCGCCGGTGAGTGGATTGGTCACATCACAGGCTACGCGAATTGAACAGGTTTTTAAGCGAGGATCCAGGCCCGAGATATCGATGGCGTTCAGACTCATCAGGCTACCACCGCCGTAGCCAATGTCAGTCCCGTTGGCATCACAGAGTTTCGCCCCCAGCGCCTGCGCCATACCTGCGCCGCCGTCGTTGGTCGCGCTACCGCCAATGCCGATAATGATGCTTTGTGCGCCGCTGTTCAGCGCCTGCAAAATCAACTCCCCGGTACCGCGCGACGTAGTGACTAACGGATTGCGCTTTTCAGGAGGAACCAGCGCCAGACCACTGGCTGCCGCCATTTCGATAAACGCGGTTTTACCGTCCCCGGACATGCCCCAGCAGGCATTCACTTTTTCGCCCAGCGGCCCCGTCACCCACGCGGAATGTTCACTCCCCTGCGTGGCGGCAATCATGGCTTCGACCGTTCCTTCGCCGCCGTCGGCAACCGGTACAGACACATATTGCGCATCGGGGAAAATTTCCCGAAATCCTTTTTCTATTGCCTGAGCCACCTCGGTGGCAGAAAGGCTTTCTTTATAAGAGTCTGGGGCAATTACGATTTTCATAGTTATGTAGCCTGAAAGTGCCGCGCAAGGCAAGAAATACAGGGCGCGCATCCGCGCCCTTCTTGTTAGCGAGTGACTTCCACTTTCGCCAGTTTTTCGTAGTAGCAGGCGAGCGCGCTATGATCGGCGGTGCCCAACCCATCTGCGCGTAGCGCCTGCATCATCTCCATGACAGCAGCCGTCAGCGGCAACTGAGCGCCAACGCCATGCGAGGTATCCAGCGCATTGGCCAGATCTTTAATATGCAGGTCAATGCGGAAACCCGGTTTGAAGTTGCGGTCCATCACCATCGGCGCTTTCGCATCCAGTACGGTGCTGCCCGCCAGCCCGCCACGAATGGCCTGATACACCAGATCCGGATTCACGCCCGCTTTAGTCGCCAGCGTCAGTGCTTCAGACATCGCCGCAATGTTCAGCGCCACAATCACCTGATTAGCCAGTTTGGTCACGTTGCCTGCGCCAATCTCGCCGGTATGCACCACGGAACCCGCCATCGCTTTCAGCAGATCGTAGTACTTGTCGAAAATCGCTTTATCGCCGCCGACCATCACTGACAACGTACCGTCAATCGCTTTTGGCTCGCCGCCGCTGACCGGCGCATCCAGCATATCCACACCTTTCGCTTTCAGCGCCTCGCTGATTTCACGGCTGGCTAGCGGTGCGATGGAACTCATATCGATCAGTACCGTCCCCGGTTTCGCCCCTTCAATGATGCCGCCTTCGCCCAGCGCCACCTCTTTCACGTGCGGAGAGTTCGGCAGCATGGTGATGATCACATCACATTGCTCGGCAATGTCTTTCGCCGTGGCGGCGGTTTCTGCGCCTGCGGCAATCACGTCCGCAATGGATTCCGGGTTACGGTCAGCAACCACCAGCGAGTAACCTGCCTTGAGGAGGTTTTTACTCATTGGTTTACCCATGATACCGAGGCCAATAAAACCAACTTTCATTGTCATGTCTTTATCTCTCTCTACTGTCGATGGTGGTTATTTCTTAAAAGAATCAGCCAGTTTCTGCGTGGCTGAACGGAACACGCCAAGGTCGCTGCCGACGGCAACAAACGTCGCGCCCCACTCCAGATAACGCCGCGCATCCGCCTCTACCGGGGCCAGAATGCCGCTGGGTTTGCCGTGGGCTTTCGCGCGGGCGAAAATGTGCTGGATAGCTTTCTGCACATCGGGATGGGACGCATTGCCGAGGTGGCCTAACGCCGCAGCCAGATCGCTGGGGCCGACGAAGATACCGTCAACGCCTTCGGTCGCCGCGATTGCATCAACGTTATCAACGCCCTGCTGACTTTCGATCTGCACGATGATGGTGATGTTCTTATTCGACTGCGCAAAATAGTCCGGCACGGTGCCAAACATATTGGCGCGGTGGGATACGGACACGCCGCGAATACCTTCCGGTGGATAGCGAGTTGACGCCACCGCGCTCACCGCCTCTTCTTCGGTCTCAACAAACGGGATCAGGAAGTTGTAAAACCCGATATCCAGCAGACGCTTAATAATCACCGGCTCGTTGGTCGGCACCCGTACCACCGGCGCGCTGGCGCTACCTTTAAGCGCCATCAATTGCGGGATAAACGTCGAGATATCGTTCGGCGCATGTTCGCCGTCCAGCACCAGCCAGTCGAAACCCGCCAGACCTAAAACTTCAGTGCTGATTGGACTGGCTAATGCAGACCAGCAGCCAATCTGAATCTGCTGCGCCGCGAGGGCCGCTTTAAACTTATTCGGGAAAATCGTGTTATTCATCGCCTATACCTTTGTTTATTTCTGCAATTCCATACGTTTAATGTCACCGACAATAAACAGGTAGCAAACCATTGCCATCAGCGCTGAGCACCCTACAAACATCAGCGCGGCATTAAATGAGTGCAACTCGCTCACCAGATACCCAATCACCAACGGAGTAACAATGGAGGCCACGTTGCCAAATACGTTAAATACGCCACCACACAGGCCGACAATCTCTTTCGGCGCGGTATCGGAAATCACCGGCCAGCCCAACGCCCCGAAGCCTTTGCCGAAGAACGCCAGCGCCATCAGCGCGACTACCAGAGCGGTGTTATCGGTGTAGTTACACAGAATAATGGTCGATGCGAGCAGCATGCCGAGCACAATCGGCAGCTTACGCGCCAGGGTGATGCTGGAGCCACGTTTAATCAGATAATCAGAGAACACCCCACCCAGCACGCCGCCAATGAATCCACATAGCGCCGGAATAGACGCCACCAGACCAACTTTGAGGATCGACATACCTTTTTCCTGTACCAGGTAAATCGGGAACCAGGTAAGGAAAAACCAGGTAATTGTGTTAATAAAATACTGTCCGAAGAACACGCCAAGCATCATACGGTTGGTCAGCAACTGCTTGATATAATGCAGCTTAGGACCACCTGACTTCACATCTCCCGGCTTCTTATGGTCCATATCTACGACCGCACCGTTTTCAGAGATAAACTTCAGCTCTTCTTGCGACATACGCGGGTGATCGGTTGGGTTATGAATAAACTTTACCCATAGCCCGGTGAGCACAAAACCAATCGCCCCCATCACGGTAAAGACGTGCTCCCAGCCCCAGGCGAAGGTCAGCCAGCCCAGCAGCGGCGAAAACAGCGCCAGGGAAAAATACTGTGCGGAGTTAAAAATCGCGGATGCCGTACCGCGCTCTTTGGTCGGGAACCAGGCCGCCACGATACGGGCGTTGGCCGGGAAGGAAGGCGCTTCCGAGAAGCCCAACATAAAGCGCATGATGAACATTGAAATACCTGCCCAGGCCAGCGGGAACATGTCCACAAAGCCCTGCAGGAAGGTAAACAGCGACCAGAAGAACAGGCTCCAGGTATAGACTTTCTTCGAGCCGAACTTATCGAGCAGCCAGCCGCCGGGGATTTGCATCAGCAGGTAAGCCCAACCGAAGGCGGAAAAAATATACCCCATTGAGATGGCGCTGAGGTGCAACTCTTTCGCCACTTCCGTGCCGGCAATTGACAGCGTCGCACGGTCCGCATAGTTAACGGCAGTTACAATAAAAATTATCAGTAATATTAAATAGCGGGTATGTGTACCTTTCTTTTTCTCGACAATTGTATCCAGAATCATTCTATTTACCTCGGGCACATAAAAATGTTTTTATTATTATTTGTTAGCTATCCCTGGTGATAAATTACCGATAATAAAAACACATAATAATTTATCAGACGTTATGAAACCGTGATTTAGTATAATCAGCAGCGCAACGTTAATCATTGTGCAAAGGCTCATTTATCGCGCGTTATTAAAATAATATCTTGGGCATATGCACACACCCATGGGCGCTGATGCACACATTTACTGATTAGTCCCCTTGGTGGTACGGTCCTGCTGAGTTTAAGTGATCATGATCACATTCTTAATTTTAAACTCCTGACATTCTTATTTCACGATACCGAATATTTATTACTGATAATTGGATTCAAAATATAAATATCCACACTATTATTACCACCTTGCTGGAGAATACTGGACAATGGCCGACATCGAAATCAGACAAGAATCGCCCTCGGCGTTTTATATTAAAGTTCACGCAACAGATAATGTGGCGATTATTGTCAATGACAATGGTCTGAAAGCCGGAACGCGTTTCCCGGATGGGCTGGAGCTGATTGAACATATTCCCCAGGGTCATAAAGTGGCGCTATGCGATATTCCTGTTCACGGCGAAATTGTGCGGTATGGCGAAGTGATAGGCTATGCCGTACGCGATATCCCGCGCGGTAGCTGGATTGATGAATCCATGGTTGAGCTGCCCAAGGCCCCGCCGCTGGAGACGCTGCCGCTGGCGACCAAAGTACCGGAGCCGCTACCGCCTCTTGAGGGTTATACCTTTGAAGGCTATCGCAATGCAGACGGCAGCGTTGGCACCAAGAATCTGCTCGGCATCTCCACCAGCGTACACTGCGTAGCGGGCGTGGTGGATTATGTGGTGAAAATCATTGAGCGCGATCTGCTCCCCAAATACCCGAATGTCGATGGCGTGGTGGGGCTTAATCACCTGTACGGCTGCGGGGTGGCGATTAACGCTCCGGCCGCCATTGTGCCGATTCGCACCATCCATAATATTGCGCTGAACCCCAACTTTGGCGGTGAAGTGATGGTTATTGGCCTCGGCTGCGAAAAACTGCAACCAGAGCGACTGCTGGAAGGGACTCATGATGTAAAAAGTATCCCGGTCGACAGCGCCAGCATCGTCAGCTTACAGGATGAAAAGCACGTCGGCTTTCAATCAATGGTTGCTGATATTTTGCAAGTGGCAGAACGCCATCTGGCAAAGCTCAACCAACGCCAACGTGAAACCTGCCCGGCATCAGAACTGGTGGTCGGTATGCAGTGCGGCGGTAGCGATGCCTTTTCCGGCGTCACGGCCAACCCGGCGGTCGGTTATGCCTCCGACCTGTTAGTACGCTGCGGCGCGACCGTGATGTTCTCGGAAGTGACCGAAGTGCGCGATGCTATCCATCTTCTTACCCCGCGCGCGATTAACGAAGAAGTAGGTAAGCGCCTGCTCGAAGAGATGGCCTGGTACGATAACTACCTGGATATGGGCAAGACTGACCGCAGCGCCAACCCTTCACCGGGCAACAAGAAAGGCGGTCTGGCAAACGTGGTGGAAAAAGCGCTGGGCTCAATCGCCAAATCAGGCAAGAGCGCCATCGTCGAAGTATTGTCGCCGGGCCAGCGCCCAACCAAACGAGGACTGATTTACGCCGCGACCCCCGCCAGCGATTTTGTCTGCGGTACACAGCAGGTTGCTTCCGGGATCACCGTGCAGGTATTCACCACCGGTCGCGGTACGCCGTACGGTCTGATGGCGGTGCCGGTGATAAAAATGGCGACGCGTACTGAGCTGGCCAATCGTTGGTTTGACCTGATGGACATCAACGCCGGTACCATCGCCACCGGAGAAGAAACCATTGAAGACGTGGGTCTGAAATTGTTCGAGTTTATTCTCGAGGTCGCCAGCGGGCGTAAGAAAACCTTCTCGGATCAGTGGGGACTGCATAATCAACTGGCGGTGTTTAACCCAGCGCCTGTGACCTGATTGCTGAAAGTGAAATTCGATTACAGGTCGGGGAGTTCGAAAACTTTCCGACCTTTTTGTCAAATACTCACCAAAACAACCTCAATCCCATGCTTACGTAAGCCTTCCAGACTCTCCTCTGGAATATTTTCATCAACAATAATCATATCGATCCGCTGGGTATCAATGATCTTATGCAGACTGGAGCGATTAAACTTCGTCGAGTCGGTAACAACGATTATGCGCTCCGCGACTTCACTCATCCGGCGATTGAGACGCGCTTCATCCTCATTGTGTGTACTAACACCACGCTCTAAGTCGATAGCATCAACGCCAAGAAACAGCATGTCGAAGTGATAATTTTGTAGCGATTGCTCAGCCTGATCGCCATAAAAGGATTGCGACTGACGACGCAAATGACCGCCGGTCATCAGCAGCTCAACCCCTTCGGCTTCCAGTAACGCATTAGCGACATTCATACCATTAGTCATTGCAATCACATTGGTATGCTGGCGCATCAGGCGGGCAATTTCATACGTCGTGGTGCCGGAATCAAGGATCACGCGGTGCCCCGGTTTAATCAACTCTGCGGCGGCTCTGGCAATACTGCGTTTTACCGCCGTATTGAGCGAACTTTTGTCTTCAACAGAAGGCTCAACACCAGGCGTAGTGCTATCGCAAATCAGCGCCCCACCATAGGCGCGTACCGCAATCCCCTGTTTTTCCAGAAAAGCGAGGTCGTTACGAATCGTGACCGTGGAGACGCCATAAAATAAGGAAAGATCGTTAACCTGAACGCTTCCCTGCTGCCGTAACCGCTGGATGATCTGCTCGCGCCTTTCGCTGGTGCCGATAACGCGCTTGTCTGCAGAAGACTCGGTGTTACTCATAAGAAATCCTTTAGTTGTCTCTTTCGTTTTATTTCGTTTTGTCTATTAACGCCTTTCTTTTACGCGAATGCAAGCCCCACAAGCAGGGAAGAGTCGAACGGATTCACGCTGAAATCTTTCATTGCGTTTCTTTTGTGAAACAGATCGGAAAACCATTATCTTTCGTTTTATTTTTAAATCACCATGATGCAGTATTAAATGAAACAAAACGAAAGATTGATGTCGCAGTTATCTGACCTGGAGAGGAAAGTGAAACATCTAACTAAAATAGTCGAGCAACATAAACGGGGGAAGGCAAACGGGATTTATGCCGTTTGTTCCGCGCATCCAATCGTACTGGAAGCCGCAATACGCTACGCCCATGCCAATCATACACCGCTATTGATCGAAGCAACTTCTAATCAGGTTGACCAGTTTGGCGGCTATACGGGTATGACACCAGCCGATTTTCGCAGTTTTGTCTGCGGTTTAGCCGACTCGCTTAATTTTTCTCAGGATATGCTGATTCTCGGTGGAGACCACCTTGGACCAAACCGTTGGCAACATCTGCCAGCAGAACAAGCAATGGCCAACGCTGACGATCTGATCAAGAGTTATGTCGCCGCTGGCTTTAAAAAGATCCACCTTGATTGCAGCATGTCTTGTGCTAACGACCCGGTTCCACTCACGGATGAAATCGTCGCTGAGCGCGCCGCGCGCCTGGCAAAAGTTGCCGAAGAAACCTGTATTGCGCATTTTGGTGAATCTGACCTGGTCTATGTAATTGGCACAGAAGTCCCGGTTCCTGGCGGCGCTCACGAAGCATTAACCGAACTGGCGGTAACAACGCCGGATGCGGCACGCGCAACGCTGCAGGCCCACTATCACGCCTTTGAAAAGCGCGGACTGGAAGGTATCTGGCCGCGTATCATCGCCCTGGTGGTGCAACCCGGCGTCGAATTCGACCACACCCACATCATTGATTACCAACCGCAGAAAGCCGTGTCACTCAGCAAAATGGTGGAAGACTACGACACGCTGATTTTTGAAGCGCATTCTACCGATTACCAAACGCCTCAGTCCTTGCGCCAGTTGGTTAAAGATCATTTCGCGATCCTGAAAGTCGGCCCGGCGCTGACCTTTGCCCTGCGCGAAGCGTTATTTTCATTAGCCGCTATTGAAGAGGAATTACTGCCCGCAAAAGCCAGCTCAGGCCTGCGACATGTCCTGGAAAGCGTGATGCTTGATCGACCAGAGTACTGGCAGAGCCACTATCACGGCGATGGAAACGCGCGCCGTTTGGCCCGCGGATATAGCTACTCAGATCGGGTTCGTTACTACTGGCCGGACAGCCAGATTGATGAGGCATTCGAACGTCTGGTACGTAACCTGGCCGACGAACCGATCCCGTTACCGCTGATTAGCCAGTATCTACCCTTGCAGTACGTAAAAGTGCGCGAGGGAGATCTCAGCGCGACTCCGCGAGAACTCATCATTAACCATATTCAGGACATACTGCAGCAATATCACTGCGCCAGCCTGGGTGATTCATCCCATAACGCATAACAAGAAAGAGAAAAATACCATGCCAAACATTGTATTAAGTCGCATTGACGAACGTTTAATTCACGGTCAGGTCGGTGTGCAATGGGTCGGATTTGCGGGGGCAAATCTGGTGCTGGTCGCCAATGATGAGGTGGCTGAAGATCCGGTGCAGCAAAACCTGATGGAAATGGTTCTGGCGGAAGGGATTGCCGTGCGCTTCTGGTCACTACAAAAAGTAATCGACAATATTCACCGTGCCGCCGATCGCCAGAAAATTTTGCTGGTCTGCAAATCGCCTGCGGATTTCTACCGTCTGGTCGAAGGCGGTGTTCCTGTTAATCGTATCAACGTTGGCAACATGCACTATGCCAACGGCAAGCAGCAAATCGCCAAAACGGTTTCTGTAGACGCTGCCGATATAGCGGCGTTCAACGGGTTGAAAGCCGCTGGGGTGGAATGCTTCGTTCAGGGCGTTCCCACAGAACCCGCCCAGGACCTCTATAAACTTCTCTGAGGGATTCACAATGGAAATCAGTCTGTTGCAGGCTTTTGCGTTGGGTATTCTCGCCTTTATTGCAGGCCTGGATATGTTCAACGGGTTAACGCACATGCACCGCCCGGTTGTTCTCGGGCCGCTGGTCGGCCTGATTCTGGGCGATCTGCATACCGGTATTTTAACCGGGGGTACGCTGGAACTGGTGTGGATGGGTCTGGCTCCGCTGGCGGGAGCACAGCCGCCAAACGTCATCATCGGCACCATCGTGGGGACGACTTTCGCCATCACCACTGGCGTAAAACCGGAAGTCGCTGTCGGTGTCGCTGTACCGTTCGCGGTAGCGGTACAAATGGGTATTACCTTCCTCTTCTCCGTGATGTCCGGGGTGATGGCGCGCTGCGATCGCATGGCGGCGAATGCCGATACAGACGGAATTGAGCGGGTCAACTATCTGGCGTTACTGGCGCTGGGGACGTTCTACTTCTTATGCGCTTTCCTGCCGATTTACTTTGGCGCGGAACATGCCAAAACAGCTATAGATGTTCTGCCGACCCGCCTAATTGACGGCCTCGGCGTGGCAGGCGGCATCATGCCAGCTATCGGTTTCGCCGTACTGCTGAAAATCATGATGAAAAACGTCTACATCCCTTACTTCATCCTGGGTTTTGTCGCCGCCGCCTGGCTCAAACTCCCTGTGCTGGCTATCGCCGCCGCAGCACTGGCCATGGCGCTGATCGATTTTCTGCGTAAATCACCTGAACCTACAGCTCCCGCAGCACAAAAAGAGGAATTCGAAGATGGCATCTAATCAAACGGCTCTGCCGAACGTTTCCGAAACCGAAGAAACGCTGCTGTCCGGCACGAATGAAAACGTCTACGAAGACCAGAATATCGGTGCCGAGCTGACGAAAAAAGATATCAACCGTGTTGCCTGGCGTTCCATGTTGTTACAGGCCTCTTTCAACTATGAACGTATGCAGGCATCAGGATGGTTATACGGTCTGTTACCTGCACTGAAAAAGATCCATACCAACAAGCGAGATCTGGCGCGTTCAATGAAAGGCCATATGGGCTTCTTCAACACGCACCCGTTCCTGGTCACGTTTGTTATCGGGATTATCCTGGCAATGGAACGCTCCAAGCAGGATGTGAACAGTATTCAAAGTACCAAGATTGCCGTCGGTGCGCCGCTTGGCGGTATCGGTGATGCCATGTTCTGGTTAACGTTATTGCCTATTTGCGGCGGTATCGGGGCAAGCCTGGCGCTACAAGGCTCTATTCTTGGCGCTGTTGTCTTTATTGTGATGTTTAACGTGGTTCATCTTGGTCTGCGCTTTGGGCTGGCACACTATGCTTATCGAATGGGCGTTGCAGCTATCCCACTGATTAAAGCTAACACCAAAAAGGTTGGACATGCGGCATCTATCGTTGGGATGACGGTGATCGGCGCGCTGGTAGCGACCTATGTTCGCCTGAGCACCACGCTGGAAATTACTGCTGGCGATGCGGTTGTGAAACTACAGACAGACGTTATAGACAAGCTGATGCCTGCATTTTTGCCGCTGGTCTACACATTGACCATGTTCTGGCTGGTTCGTCGTGGCTGGAGTCCTCTGCGTCTTATCGCCATTACCGTGGTGCTCGGCATCGTGGGTAAGTTCTGTCACTTCCTGTAAATGTAAGGGGTTGTAGATGTTAGGTATTATTTTGACGGGTCATGGCGGGTTTGCCAGCGGAATGGAAAAAGCGATGAAACAGATTTTAGGTGAACAGACTCAGTTCATCGCCATCGACTTTCCGGAAACCTCAACCACAGCCTTACTCACCTCGCAACTTGAACAGGCAGTGAGTGAACTGGATGCTCAGCAAGACATCGTGTTTCTGACTGACTTGTTGGGCGGAACACCATTTCGCGTCGCTTCCACACTGGCCATGCAAAGACAAGGTACTGAAGTGATCACCGGCACCAATCTGCAACTGCTGCTGGAAATGGTACTGGAACGCGACGGCCTGAGCAGCGAAGCGTTTCGTTTGCAGGCGCTGGAATGCGGACATCGGGGGTTGACCAGCCTGGTGGACGAGCTGGGACGCTGTCGCGAGGAAAAACCCGTCGAGGAAGGGATATGATACAGGTGCTACGCGCCAAGCGTCTGCTCACGGAACAAGGCTGGCTGGACGATCATCAGGTGCGTATTGAGGATGGCACCATTAGAGCCATTGAGCCTATCGTCTCAGGCGTGATGGTGCGCGATGCTGAGCTGTTGTGCCCTGCATATATCGATACCCATGTGCATGGAGGCGCAGGTGTCGATGTCATGGATGATGCGCCGGATACGCTCGACAAGCTGGCAATGCACAAAGCGCGCGAAGGGGTAGCCAGTTGGCTACCCACCACCGTCACCGCCCCATTACCAGATATTCACCGCGCATTGAAACGTATTGCCCACCGCTACTATTCCGGCGGGCCTGGCGCGCAGGTACTGGGGAGTTATCTTGAAGGGCCGTACTTTACGCCACAGAACAAAGGGGCGCATCCGCCTGAGCTCTTCAGGGAACTGGAGCTCAGGGAGCTGGATGAACTGATTGCGATTTCCCAACAAACATTGCGCGTCGTTGCGCTGGCGCCAGAAAAAACCGGCGCATTGCAGGCTATCAAACATCTGAAGCAGCGCAACGTACGGGTGATGCTGGGCCACAGCGCAGCCACCTGGGAGCAAACCCGCGCCGCCTTTGATGTCGGGGCTGATGGACTGGTTCACTGCTATAACGGTATGACCGGTTTACACCACCGGGAGCCCGGAATGGTTGGCGCAGGGTTAACCGACTCTCGCGCCTGGCTGGAGCTTATCGCTGACGGACACCATGTCCACCCGGCGGCCATGAAGCTGTGCTGCTGTTGCGCAAAAGACAGACTGGTGCTGATCACCGATGCGATGCAGGCTGCTGGTATGCCGGACGGGCGCTATACGCTCTGCGGTGAGGAAGTGGAAATGTGCAGCGGTATTGTGCGTACCGCTTCCGGTGGCCTGGCGGGCAGCACGCTCTCGGTTGATGCAGCCGTACGTAATATGGTCGAGTTCACCGGGATTACCTCTGAAGAGGCGATCCACATGGCTTCGCTCCATCCCGCTCGCCTGTTGGGAATCGATCGCCAACGCGGATCGTTAGCGGTGGGCAAAAATGCCGACATTATCGCCCTCAATAGCGGCCTGCATTTGCAGCAGATCTGGATTCAGGGTCAGGCTCTCCCCCTTTAGACCTTTCATTTTGTCTCGTATTGGCCTGCGGTCTTTGATCGCCGGGCCTTTCTTTTCCTTTCGCTTATAAAATTTTGATCCGCACAATCTGCAAGCGACTCTTTAAAGATCAACAAGATAATTACAATCTTCGTTCTCACGATCACAAATTTCGTTTTATTTCATTTTGCATCATTGAACTTTCACTTTCTTTCATATAGATTTTAATCAATCGATCATATGAACAAGTGAAACGAAACGAAAGATAGCGACATTTTGCCAGCGTCTTATGTGGAATTTACGAGACTAAGGACTTAAGTTATGCCAGAAACCTACACCCCTGCTCACGCGTCGACGGGCACCTGGACAGAAGAAGAGATCCGTCAGCAACCCGCTAGTTGGATCCGCTCTCTCGCTAATATCGATAATATTCGATCCGCCATTGATAGCTTTCTCGCGCCATTGTTGCGCAAAAACGATCTGCGGATCGTACTGACCGGGGCGGGTACTTCCGCATTTATCGGCGACATTATTGCTCCGTGGCTGGCAAGCCAAACCGGAAAAAACATCAGCGCCGTGCCGACCACCGATCTGGTCACCAATCCGATGGATTATCTGAATCCCGCACATCCGTTGCTGCTGGTTTCTTTCGCTCGCTCAGGTAACAGCCCCGAAAGCGTTGCGGCAGTGGAACTGGCTAATCAGTTTGTACCTGAGTGCTATCACCTGCCAATTACCTGTAACGAAGCAGGTAGCCTGTATCAAAACGCCGTCGCAAGCGACAATGCCTTTGCACTGTTAATGCCTGCTGAAACGCACGATCGTGGCTTCGCCATGACCAGCAGTATTACCACCATGATGGCCAGTTGCCTGGCGGTATTCGCCCCGCAAAAAATCAACAGCCAGACCTTCCGCGACGTGGCCGATCGTTGCCAGACGATCCTGACTTCACTGGGTGATTTCAGCGACGGCGTATTCGGCAACGCGCCATGGAAACGGATCGTCTACCTCGGTAGCGGTGGGTTACAGGGAGCCGCGCGTGAATCGGCGCTGAAAGTCCTGGAACTGACAGCGGGTAAACTGGCGGCATTCTATGATTCGCCGACCGGTTTTCGTCATGGGCCAAAATCGCTGGTTGATAACGAAACGCTGGTAGTGGTCTTTGTTTCCAGCCACCCCTATACACGCCAATACGATCTTGATCTGTTAGCTGAGTTACGCCGCGATCGGCAGGCGCTGCGGGTAGTCGCGATTGCCGCACAAACCGATGACGTGATTGAAGCCGGTCCGCATATCCTGCTGCCGCCTGCCCGCACCTTCATTGATATGGAACTGGCGTTCTGCTTCCTGATGTATGCGCAGGTCTTCGCCCTGACACAGTCAATCAGTATCGGTAATACGCCAGATACGCCTTCTGCCAGCGGTACCGTGAACCGCGTCGTACAGGGCGTTGTTATTCATCCCTGGAACGCCTAAAAGGATCGTTTTATGAGCATTATTTCTACAAAATACCTCCTGCAGGATGCGCAAAAAAAAGGCTATGCCGTACCGGCCTTTAACATCCATAACGCCGAAACGATCCAGGCGATCCTGGAAGTGTGCTATGAAATGCAATCGCCGGTGATCCTTGCCGGAACGCCGGGTACGTTTAAACATATCGCGCTGGAAGAGATTTATGCGCTGTGCAGCGCTTATTCCACCAGCTACGGCATGCCGCTGGCGCTGCACCTCGACCACCATGAATCGCTGGACGATATCCGCCGTAAGGTGAATGCCGGGGTGCGCAGCGCCATGATTGATGGCAGCCACTTCCCGTTTGAAGAAAACGTCAAGCTGGTGAAATCCGTTGTGGACTTTTGCCATGCCAAAGATTGCAGCGTGGAAGCTGAGCTGGGCCGCCTCGGCGGCGTTGAAGATGATATGAGCGTGGATGCCGAAAGCGCCTTCCTGACCGACCCGCAGGAAGCGAAACGGTTTGTCGAACGTACCGGCGTCGACAGCCTGGCTGTTGCCATCGGCACGGCACACGGTTTGTACACTAAAACGCCCAAAATCGATTTCCAGCGTTTAGGGGAAATTCGTGAAGTGGTGGATATTCCGCTGGTGCTGCATGGCGCAAGCGATGTTCCTGACGACTACGTCCGCCGCACAATCGAGCTGGGAATATGCAAAGTTAACGTGGCCACCGAACTAAAAATCGCCTTTGCCGACGCGGTCAAAGCATGGTTTGCAGAAAATCCGCAGGGCAACGATCCCCGCTATTACATGCGGGTCGGTATGGATGCGATGAAAGAAGTGGTGCGGAGTAAAATTAATGTCTGTGGTTCAGCAAACAAATTGATGGCTACCTGCGAATTATCGTGACCGTCATTATATTCTGCGCGAGTGCTATCTGCGTGTTGTCAGGTAGCGCTCATTGTTCGAATAATTAGTGTACACGCCATCATGACATGTCAAAAACGGCTGTTCATCGTGTGATTCGCGGCATACGCCAGGGTAGAAGGACATCCTGAATACTTAAGAGATCTTGCTGCTGATAGCAGCTAAAGCGAAGCACAATGCGGTAGAAAACTACCAGGCCGCCACCGTCACTACAACTATTCCTGATTCATTTTTATGGCTGCATCGTAATGTGAGTAGTCTGATTGATGGCTCACAATATCCTGATAAATAAAAATTTACAGCACCCTCCACATCCCCCCTTTTGTCGCGCCAACGCGTTGCAGTTTGCCTTTTAGCTGCAACGCTTTCAGATAGCGCTCTACGGTGCGGGCTGAAATTTCACACTCATCAGCGATACTTTTGGCGGATCTGCCCGGCTGATTCGACAAGATTTGTAGAATACGTTTTTCTATATCCAGTAAATCAGACGACATTTCTTCCGACATTTCTTCCGACATTTCTTCCGACAGGGGTGATGGTTTCCTCAATCCCTCCTGCAAAGCAGAGATGATGTTTTCCAGGATAAATTCTATAAATGGCGTGCAGCTACTTTGCCGATCGCACTGCCCTAACACCTGGTAATAGCGATCCTGTTGGTAGTGGATCAGTGTCTCTACGGGTAACCACGCCAATTCCGATCGCCACTCACGCAGGATTAATGTCTGCCACAGCCGTCCCATCCGTCCATTACCGTCGGCAAAAGGATGAATAAATTCAAATTCATAATGAAAAACAGCGCCAGCAATCAGCGGGTGAAGCTCTGTCGTTTTTAACCAGCCCAGTAAATCATTCATCAAACGTAAAACTTGTGAGGCTGGCGGAGCCATGTGAATAAGCTGCTTTTCCCTGTAAACACCAACATTGCCGGTACGTAACTGGCCCGGGTTATCGACCAGACCGAGCATGAGGACCCGATGTGCTTGTAAAAGGTCGGATAATTGTTCACTTTTCCATTCCGACATCTTTTCATAGGCCAGAATCGCATTTCTCACTTCCTGTATGTCTTTAGCAGGAGCCAGAATACGTTTTCCTTCCATCAGTGCGGTGACTTGCTCCGTAGTCAACGAATTATGCTCAATCGCTAAAGAGGCCTGAATGGTGCGAATACGATTTTCTTTGCGCAAAAGAGGAGATGCCCTACCAGCCATCGCGGCCCAATGCCCCATCAACTCACCAATTTCAATGACTTGATTAAGGATCAATGGAGTGACGACGAAAGGTGGTTGGTAGGTGCTCACTCTTACTCCCCCTGCTGGTCCAGCGCGTACTTATACAGCGCATTCTTTTTCACGCCGTGAATTTCCGCTGCCAGCGCCGCCGCTTTCTTCAGCGGCAGCTCTTTTTGTAACAACGCCAGCGTACGCAGCGCATCAGCCGGGAGGTCATCTTCCTGCGCTTTATGTCCTTCGACAATCAGCACCATTTCGCCCTTACGACGGTTTTCATCTTCCTTGACCCACGCCAGTAGTTCGCCGACCGGCGCGCCGTGTATGGTTTCCCAGGTTTTGGTCAGTTCGCGCGCCAGCACCACATAACGGGATTCTCCCCAGACGGCGACCATATCTTCCAGACTATCCAGTAAACGGTGGGTGGATTCATAAAAAATAAGCGTACGCGGTTCTGCCTCAATGGCTTTCATCGCATCGCGGCGGCCTTTCGATTTGGCAGGCAGAAAACCCTCATAGCAAAAACGGTCGGAAGGCAGGCCGGCAGCGCTCAGGGCAGCAATCGCCGCGCAAGGGCCTGGCAGAGGAACAACGCGGATCCCCGCTTCGCGACAGGTGCGCACCAGATGGTAACCCGGATCGTTAATCAGCGGCGTTCCGGCATCGGAAACCAGGGCGATGTTTTGGCCTTCTTTGAGCTTTGCCACCAGCGTCTCGGCTTTTTGTTGCTCATTGTGATCGTGTAAGGCAAACAAACGGGCGTTAATCGCGAAGTGTTGTAACAATAATCCTGTATGACGGGTGTCTTCAGCGGCAATTAAATCAACGGCTTGTAAAACTTCGAGCGCTCGTTGGGTAATATCAGCCAAATTTCCGATAGGAGTAGGTACAATAAAGAGTTGGCCTTGAGAATTATCCGCCGATTCGTGTTGTTTCATTGTGTCGTCCGTATTGCCGATTTAATATTGAGCATTGCGTAAAAAAATATCACTGGATACAGTATGGTACCCTCAACATTTTCTCGTTTGAAAGCCGCGCGCGCGCTACCAGTCATTCTGGCAGCATTGATTTTCGCAGGCTGTGGCACCCAAGCGCCAGACCAGAGTGCAGCCCATATGCAGGGCACTGCGCAGGCTGATTCCGGCTTTTATCTGCAACAGATGCAGCAAAGTTCAGATGATAGCAAGACCAACTGGCAATTACTCGCCATTCGTGCACTGCTGAAAGAAGGTAAGAGCCAGCAGGCTATCGAATTGTTCAACCAGTTACCGCAGAAGCTAAACGATGCCCAGCGTCGTGAGCAGTCACTGCTGGTCGTCGAGATCAAGCTCGCGCAGAAAGATGTCGCGGGAGCACAGGCCCTGCTGGATAAACTCACGCCCGCCGATTTCGACCCAAACCAGCAGGCGCGTTACTGGCAGGCGCAAATCGACGCCAATCAGGGTCGCCCGTCGCTGTCGCTGCTGCGCGCCCTGATCGCCCAGGAACCACTGCTTGCCGCGAACGCTAAACAGAAAAACATCGATGCAACCTGGCAGGCACTGTCGTCCATGACCCAGGAGCAAGCGCAGACGCTGGTCATCAATGCGGATGAAAACGTACTGCAAGGCTGGCTGGACCTCCAGCGCGTCTGGTTCGATAACCGTAACGACCCGGACATGATGAAAGCTGGTATTGCCGACTGGCAAAAACGTTACCCGCAAAACCCGGGAGCAAAACTGCTGCCAACGCAGTTGGTTAACGTGCAGAGCTTTAAGCCAGCGTCCACCAGCAAGATTGCCCTGCTGCTGCCGCTGAACGGTCAGGCCGCTGTATTTGGTCGTACTATTCAGCAAGGCTTTGAAGCCGCGAAAAACATGGGCACTCAGCCGGTAGCCGCTCCTGTTACCGCCGCGCCTGCTGTGGATGCCTCTGCTGTGACGACCACGGATCAGCCGCAAACGACTGACGGTGTTGCCAGCCCTTCTCAGGCGTCAGTAAGCGATCTGACCAACGAGACGCCTGCGCAGCCAGAAACTACAGCCCCACAGCCAACCGCACCAGCACAACCAACTATCGCCAGCGCGCCGGCAAATCCGTCCGCTGAGCTGAAAATCTACGACACCTCATCGCAGCCGCTAAACCAGATCCTGGCCCAGGTTCAGCAGGATGGCGCCAGCATCGTGGTAGGCCCGCTGTTGAAGAATAATGTTGAAGAGCTGATGAAAAGCAATACGCCATTAAACGTCCTGGCGCTTAACCAGCCTGAGTCCGTACAGAATCTGGCGAATGTTTGTTACTTTGCCCTGTCGCCAGAAGATGAAGCGCGCGATGCCGCACGCCACATCCGCGATCAAGGCAAACAGACGCCGCTGCTGTTGATCCCACGCAGTTCGTTAGGCGATCGCGTGGCTAATGCTTTTGCGCAGGAATGGCAAAAACTGGGCGGCGGCGTAGTGCTGCAGCAGAAGTTCGGCTCTACGGCTGAGCTGAAAATGGGTGTCAACGGCGGCGCGGGTATTTCCCTGACGGGCAGCCCGGTAGCCTCTTCTGTACCTGCGCAGCCTGGCGTGACGATTGGCGGTCTGACGATCCCGGCAGCGCCCACCGATGCGCAAATCACCGGGGGCAGTGGCCGTGTTGACGCCGTGTATATTCTGGCGACGCCGGAAGAAATCGCCTTTATTAAACCGATGATCGCCATGCGTAACGGCAGCCAGAGCGGAGCAACGCTGTATGCCAGCTCCCGTAGCGCGCAGGGAACCGCTGGCCCGGACTTCCGTCTGGAAATGGAAGGCTTGCAGTACAGCGAAATCCCAATGCTGGCAGGCGCTAACATGCCTCTCATGCAGCAGGCGCTTGGCGCGGTGCGTAACGACTACTCGCTGGCGCGTATGTACGCGATGGGTGTCGATGCCTGGTCGCTTGCCAACCACTTCTCGCAAATGCGTCAGGTGCAGGGCTTCGAAATTAACGGCAACACTGGCGCATTAACCGCAAATCAGGATTGTGTGATTAACAGGAAGTTATCATGGCTCAAATACCAGCAAGGACAGGTCGTCCCCGCCAGTTAACGAGCAAACAGACCGGTGGCGCGTGGGAAGCTGTTGCGCGTGACTGGCTGCACAGCAAGGGACTGCATTTCATCGCCGCCAACGTGCGTGAACGTGGCGGCGAAATCGACCTGATAATGCGTGAAGGCAACACCACCGTATTTGTTGAAGTTCGCTACCGGCGTTCAGCCCAATTTGGCGGCGCGGCGGCGAGTGTGACCCGGAGCAAACAACACAAATTATTACAGACCGCCCGCTTGTGGCTTGCGCGCCACAATGGGAGTTTTGATACTGTGGATTGCCGGTTCGATGTGTTAGCCTTCACCGGAAATGATGTTGAGTGGTTTAAAGACGCGTTCAACGACCGCTCATAGTTGAAGATTCAGAGCCTGGTTCTTAAGGATTAGCGTGTTAGATAGAATTAAAGTCTGCTTTACAGAAAGCATTCAAACTCAGATAGCTGCGGCTGAAGCGCTCCCGGATGCGATCTCCCGTGCAGCCATGACGCTGGTTCAGTCCCTGCTCAATGGCAACAAAATTCTCTGTTGTGGTAATGGGACGTCCGCTGCCAACGCACAGCATTTTGCTGCCAGTATGATCAATCGTTTTGAAACGGAACGGCCAAGTTTACCTGCTATTGCACTAAATACTGATAATGTGGTCTTAACTGCGATTGCCAACGATCGCCTGCACGACGAAGTTTATGCAAAACAAGTCCGTGCGCTGGGACATGCAGGTGATGTTCTGCTGGCAATCTCTACGCGTGGTAATAGCCGCGATATCGTGAAAGCCGTTGAAGCTGCCGTGACACGCGACATGACAATCGTCGCGCTGACCGGGTATGACGGAGGGGAGCTGGCCGGGTTGCTGGGGCCGCAGGATGTTGAAATCCGCATTCCTTCACACCACAGCGCCCGCGTTCAGGAAATGCATATGCTGACGGTCAACTGCCTTTGCGATCTCATCGATAACACGCTTTTTCCTCACCAGGATGATTAAGGAGTACACATGAAGGCATTTTCGCCGCTTGCTGTGATTATCGCTGCACTGCTGTTGCAAGGCTGTGTAGCTGCCGCCGTTGTCGGAACCGCAGCCGTCGGGACTAAAGCCGCGACGGATCCGCGTAGTGTCGGCACTCAGGTAGACGACGGAACCCTGGAATTACGCGTCAATACGGCGTTGTCGAAAGATGCCCAGATCAAGAAAGAAGCGCGTATCAACGTTAGCGCGTATCAGGGCAAGGTTCTGCTGGTCGGTCAGTCACCAAATAGCGAGCTGTCTGCGCGAGCCAAACAGATTGCAATGGGCGTAGAAGGTACCACTGAGGTCTTTAATGAGATCCGTCAGGGCCAGCCAATCGGTCTGGGCGATGCGTCCAACGATACCTGGATCACCACCAAAGTACGTTCCCAGTTGCTGACCAGCGATCAGGTGAAATCCTCAAACGTGAAAGTCACCACCGAGAACGGGGAAGTGTTCCTGCTGGGCCTGGTTACTGAACGTGAAGCGAAGGCGGCGGCGGATATCGCCAGCCGGGTAAGCGGCGTGAAACGCGTAACGACGGCCTTTACGTTTATTAAGTAATACCGATGCCGGATAGCGACGCATAAGCGTCTTATCCGGCCTACAGGACGTCATCGTTTGTAGGTCGGATAAACGTCAGCGCCACCCGGCATTTTATTTTGCCCTTTCGCGTAGCTCGGAGGAGGTCAGGATCGTAACGCCCTCATCTCCTGGCGCCAGCGCTTCTGCCAGCATTGCCCGTGCAACATCACGCGCTTCAATCGACTTCCAGTTACCTGGCAGCAACCTGAACAACGGCGCTAAAAACCTCTCATTCGTCCGCTGTTTATCCCGTTCCCCCAGTAGCATCGAAGGTCGGACAATCGTCAGGCGCGGCCATTTCTGCGCGATTAACGCCTGCTCCATTTCCCCTTTCACCCGGTTATAAAAAAACGGTGAATTCGCATTCGCGCCCATCGAACTCACCACCAGCATATGCTGGGCGCCTAACCGGCGTCCCGTCAGGGCGGTGTCCACCACCAGCGTATAGTCAGCGTGGATAAACGCCTCTTTCGAGCCGGCTTCACGCCGGGTGGTTCCCAGACAACAAAAAACGATATCGACCGGATCGGTGACTTGCGCCAGAGCATCGGTTAGCTGCGGATCATGGGGATTATAAACGCCAACCGTATCAGCCAGCGGTCGACGCGTCGGCGCCGTAATGGCGTTGACCCGGGGTTCATTAAGCAGCATACGCAGCAAATTTCCGCCTACCAGCCCCGTTGCGCCTGTTATTAACACCTGACTCATCCTCGCTCCTTTACAGATTTGTCCGTCTTGCACTCTCAGCCTTAGCGACCAGACTTAATAGTTCGTGAGGTAATTATCCGCCAACATGGAAATTCTGCCTCATTCGCAACCAACTCAACGGAGGAAACATGAGCAAGAAGATTGCCGTTTTAATCACTGATGAGTTTGAAGATTCTGAATTTACATCACCAGCAGCAGAATTTCGCCAGGCCGGGCATGAAGTCATCACCATTGAAAAACAGGCAGGCAAAACGGTGAAGGGGAAAAAAGGAGAAGCCAGCGTCACCATCGACAAAGCGATCGAGGATGTGCGCCCTGCCGATTTTGACGCCCTGCTACTGCCAGGCGGTCACTCGCCGGACTACCTGCGCGGGGACGATCGTTTCGTGACCTTTACCCGGGATTTCGTTAACAGCGGCAAACCGGTGTTTGCTATTTGCCACGGTCCACAGTTGCTGATCAGCGCGGATGTCATTCGTGGCCGTAAACTTACCGCCGTGAAACCTATCATCATTGACGTAAAAAACGCGGGCGCCGAATTTTACGATCAGGAAATGGTGAATGATAACGATCAGCTGATAACCAGCCGAACACCGGATGACCTGCCAGCGTTTAACCGTGAGGCATTACGTATTCTCGGGGCGTGAGTCTCGTAGCCAGAGCATTTTTTTGCCAAAGCCCAGCGTGTTGTCCGTAAATTTGACTTCATCCAGCCGAATTTCCCACACGGGTGCGGACAGCATTCTGGCCACCGGGAAGCGGCGATTATACGCTTTACGCGCAATGTCGCTCTCCTCCCCCTCAAGACGGCGGATTTCCCCTTTAAACTGTACGCCGCGAATCAGGGCTACCGTTTTGGGCTGGCCGTTTACCGTACCTGCAACAGGCGCACGTGGCCCGGACATCTGAGCATGACGCGTTTTCTCTTCGGTCAGCACATAGAACACCACCTTTTGCGCATCAAACAGGTAAAACGCATTGGCGCACCACAATTCACCATCATGGTGAACACACCAGGTTACGACGTGCTGTTTTGCCAGCCAGCGGGTCACCGCAGTCAGTGTTTCCATTTCTGTTCTCTTTTATACTGTAGGCCTGAAAATTATCACGTCGATGGTGACAATGACACCCTGGTATCTGTATCTGATCCGTACCGCGGACAACGCTTTATACACCGGAATAACCACCGATGTGGAGCGTCGATATAAGCAACATCAGAGCGGGAAAGGCGCGAAGGCGCTACGTGGAAAGGGAGAACTCACCCTGGCATTTGCGGCGCAGGTCGGCGACCGTTCGCTGGCTCTGCGCATCGAGTATCGCGTCAAACAGCTTACAAAGCGTCAGAAAGAGCGCCTTGTAGAGGGCGGAGGGCTTGAGGCTCTGCTGAGCAGCCTGCAAACCCCGGATGTTAAAAACGATTGAAGTGGTCGTGGTATTCCACCAGGCCCGTCACGCCCTCCAGCGCATCGTCCGCCAGGCGATGAACCTGGAACGCGCTTTCGGTGCCCGGCCAGCGGCAACGCAGGTCATGATGCGCAGCCAGCTCAAAGCCAAAACGGCTGTACAGTGCCGGATCGCCCAGCGTAACCACCGCGGCGTAGCCAAACTCGTTCAGGGAGTCGAGTCCTTCATAGACCAGTTGACGCGCCAGGCCCTGACCACGGTAGTTTTCATCCACTGCGAGCGGCGCCATGCCAACCCATTGCAGATCTTCACCCTGAACATCGACAGGACTGAACGCGACGTAACCCACTACCTGACCTTCGTCATCTGTCGCAACCAAACCCAGCGTTAAGAAACCATCCTCACGCAGGTCGTGCACTAATTTCGCTTCCGCATCGCTCTCAAATGAACGACGCAGCAACGCATCAATACCGGGGGCATCGATGGGAATCTCAACTCGAATCAGCATGGCTCACCTACCGAAGTCTGTTTGGTGTCTGGCGTCGTTTTCATTCCCGCCTCAACAAAATCCGCCAACTGCATCAGCATGACGCGCAACGCTTTAGGCATCTGATCCAGTTCGATGGCGTCCATCAGATTTTTTACATACAGCCCTAATTCTGTGTCACCTTCAATCACCAGGCGACGCTGGAAGAAAAGCGTATCCGGATCCTGCTTACGTGCAGCAATCATCAGTAAATCGCTGGCGTCAGCGCTAAAACTCACATCCGCATCGGCACTCTGGCTGACGATAAGTTTATCGTTCTCAACAGAGGTATACCATTGGAGGCCAATATCACGCACATGAATACTCAGCCAGCGGCCTTCGAGGAACTCCAGCTCTCCATCAGCCAGCGCCTGGCTAAACTGCCAGCTCAGAACCTGCTCCAGGACCTGGCGCTTCAGCGCAAAGGGCGTCAGTTTAACCGGTACACTCATCAGAGAAGGACCAAAATGTACTAAGCGTGAACGCAGTTTATCCAACACGAGCTTTACTCCCTGTTTCAATAGTCCTGCTATTTTGCCATATCCAATAAACGACATAGCGGCATAAATCAACAATTCGATGCGAAATTGTTACCTCTTTATTGCTGTCACCAATACGACTTTAACTGCCTCAAATCAAAAATTGTCTCAGCAAGGTTAACTAAAATCCCTCTTCGTTAACATTTCTGCGCCCTTCACGGCGCTACGTTCAGGATAAATTATGGAGCTGCTCTGCCCTGCCGGAAATCTCCCGGCGCTTAAGGCGGCCATCGAGAACGGCGCTGATGCTGTCTACATCGGGCTGAAAGATGATACCAACGCCCGTCATTTCGCCGGCCTTAATTTTACCGAGAAAAAATTGCAGGAAGCGGTGAGTTTTGTCCATCAACACCGCCGTAAGCTGCACATCGCGATTAACACCTTTGCGCATCCGGATGGTTATGCGCGCTGGCAGCGGGCCGTAGATATGGCGGCGCAACTGGGTGCGGATGCGCTAATCCTCGCCGACCTCGCCATGCTTGAGTATGCCGCAGAGCGCTACCCGCATATTGAGCGCCATGTCTCTGTTCAGGCATCTGCTACCAACGAAGAGGCGATTAATTTTTATCATCGCAACTTTGATGTCGCGCGCGTGGTGCTGCCGCGCGTGTTGTCTATCCATCAGGTGAAACAGCTCGCTCGCGTCACGCCCGTTCCACTCGAAGTGTTCGCCTTTGGCAGTCTGTGCATTATGGCGGAAGGGCGGTGTTATCTTTCATCCTACCTGACGGGTGAATCGCCTAACACGGTTGGCGCTTGCTCTCCCGCGCGTTTTGTTCGCTGGCAGCAGACCCAACAAGGTCTGGAATCGCGTCTGAATGAAGTGCTGATTGACCGCTATCAGGACGGAGAAAATGCCGGTTATCCGACACTGTGTAAAGGCCGCTATTTGGTTGACGGCGAGCGCTATCATGCGCTGGAAGAACCCACCAGCCTGAACACGCTGGAGCTGCTGCCGGAGCTGCTGGCGGCCAATATTGCCTCGGTAAAAATCGAGGGACGCCAGCGTAGCCCGGCCTACGTCAGCCAGGTGGCGAAAGTGTGGCGTCAGGCGATCGATCGTTGTATAGCCGACCCACAGAACTATGCGCCACAGGCGGCATGGATGGAAACGCTCGGTTCCATGTCCGAAGGCACGCAGACCACGCTTGGCGCGTATCACCGTAAATGGCAGTGAGAGAAGCAATGAAATATTCCTTAGGGCCGGTGCTGTGGTACTGGCCAAAAGAAACGCTGGAAGATTTTTATCAGCAGGCCGCCGCCAGCCAGGCCGACATTATCTATCTTGGCGAAGCGGTATGCAGCAAACGTCGCGCCACTAAAGTCGGCGACTGGATTGATATGGCGAAGTCGCTCGCCGGCAGCGGTAAACAGGTGGTGCTGTCAACGCTGGCGCTGGTGCAGGCATCCTCTGAGCTAGGCGAATTAAAGCGCTATGTCGAAAACGGCGACTTCCTGCTGGAAGCCAGCGATCTGGGCGTGGTAAACATGTGCGCGGAGCGTAAGCTGCCGTTTGTCGCCGGACATGCGCTCAACTGCTACAACGCCGTGACGCTGCGTTTGCTGCTCAAACAAGGGATGGTGCGTTGGTGTATGCCGGTAGAATTATCTCGCGACTGGCTGATCAATCTGCTCAACCAGTGTGAAGAGTTAGCTATCCGCGATAAGTTTGAAGTGGAAGTGCTGAGCTACGGCCATCTGCCGCTGGCGTACTCTGCCCGCTGCTTTACGGCGCGTTCCGAAGATCGGCCAAAAGACGAGTGTGAAACCTGCTGCATCAAATACCCGAACGGGCGAGATGTGCTGTCGCAGGAGAATCAGCAGGTCTTTGTTCTCAACGGGATCCAGACCATGAGCGGCTATGTTTATAACCTCGGCAACGAGCTGACATCCATGCAGGGTCTGGTGGATATTGTACGTCTGTCCCCTTCTGGCACGGAAACATTTGCCATGCTGGATGCCTTCCGCGCCAATGAAAACGGCACTGCCCCATTACCGCTTGCCGCCCATAGCGACTGCAACGGTTACTGGAAACGTCTGGCTGGGCTGGAGCTGCAATCCTGATAAAACCTCGCCGGATGGCGGCATAAATGCCTTATCCGGCCTACAAATCGCGATCCCGTAGGCCCGATAAACGCAGCGCCATCGGCCATTGTTTTTGCCGTCGGTCTCATAAAGCTCACTTTGTTAACAACGTTAATCAAATTTTAATGCAGTATTAAATGATTAACCGGTAACAAAGTGAGCCGTTATGACTGATAAAACTATTCCGTTCTCGGTGCTGGATCTGGCACCGATCCCTGAAGGATCTTCGGCAAAAGAAGCCTTTACGCACTCGCTTGATCTCGCACGGCTGGCTGAAAAGCGCGGCTATCACCGCTACTGGCTGGCAGAACATCACAACATGACCGGCATCGCCAGCGCCGCAACCTCTGTGCTGATTGGTTATCTGGCTGCCAATACCACCACGCTGCATCTGGGTTCTGGCGGCGTGATGCTGCCCAACCATTCGCCGCTGGTGATCGCCGAGCAGTTCGGTACCCTGAACACGCTGTATCCGGGACGCATCGATCTCGGGCTTGGCCGCGCGCCGGGGAGCGATCAGCCAACGATGCGCGCGCTGCGCCGCCATATGAGTGGCGATATCGATAACTTCCCACGCGACGTAGCAGAACTGGTGGAGTGGTTCGACGCCCGCGACCCGACCCCCCATGTACGCCCGGTGCCTGGCTACGGCGAGCAGATCCCGGTCTGGTTATTAGGTTCCAGCTTGTATAGCGCACAGTTGGCGGCGCAGCTTGGCCTGCCGTTTGCCTTCGCCTCGCACTTTGCTCCGGATATGCTGCATCAGGCGCTGCATCTGTATCGTAGCCAGTTCACGCCTTCGGCGCGGCTGGCAAAGCCGTATGCGATGGTGTGCATCAACATTATTGCCGCCGACAGCAATCGCGATGCCGAATTTCTTTTCACCTCAATGCAGCAGGCGTTTATCAAACTGCGTCGTGGCGAAACCGGCCAGCTACCGCCGCCGGTAGAGAATATGCATCAACTGTGGTCCGCTTCTGAACAGTATGGCGTGCAGCAGGCGCTACGCATGTCACTGGTCGGTGATAAGGCGAAAGTGCGGCACGGGCTGGAGGCTATTTTGCGTGAAACCCAGGCTGATGAAATTATGGTTAACGGCCAGATTTTTGATCACCAGGCGCGGCTCCACTCATTTGATTTGGCGATGGATGTGAAGCAGGAATTGTTGGGATAGTGCTATTTGTGCCGGATGGCGGCTGCGGCTTATCCGGCCTACGCAATCTCTGTAGGCCCGGTAAGCGTAGCGCCACCGGGCAATTGTTCTACTGGTACACCGGCAGCAGGTTAACGCTCGACAGAACATGGATAACCGCGTTGCCGACGCCGAAGACCAGAATCAGGGCAATCATTGGTTTACCGCCCCAGACGCGGAATTTCGGACTGCCGAAACGTTCGCGAGATTTACGTGCCAACAGCGCTGGCACAATGGCAGCCCAGATAGTTGCAGCTAAACCTGCATAGCCAATGGCGTACAGAAAACCGTTCGGCCACAGCAGGCCACCGACAATTGGCGGCACAAACGTCAGCAATGCGGTTTTAAAACGCCCCATTGCGGAGTCATCAAAACCAAATAAATCAGCCAGGTAGTCAAACAAGCCCAGCGTCACGCCGAGGAAGGAACTGGCGACCGCAAAGTTGGAGAACACCACCAGCAGCAGATCCAGACTACGGCTGTTCAGCACACCGCTCAACGCCTGCACCAGCACATCAATGTTCCCACCCTGCTGCGCAATACCAATAAATTCCGGACGCGGAATATTACCCATTGTTCCCAGCAACCATACGGTATACAGCACCAGCGCCAGCAACGTGCCGTAAACCAGGCACTTAACGATGGTCTTCGGATCCTTGCCGTAATACTTCATCAGGCTTGGGACGTTGCCGTGATAACCAAATGAAGCCAGACAGAATGGCAGCGTCATCAGCAGGTACGGCGTATATGAAGCGTTGCTCTGCGCCACGTTAAACAGCGTTGCGGGCTGCACGTGTCCCAGCAGGCTGCCGAAGGTCAGGAAAAAGGTAATGACCTTTGCCCCCAGCACAATCGCCGTCATGCGGCTAACCGCTTTGGTGCTTAACCACACCACAAACGCGACCAGCAGCGCAAAGCCAAGACCTGCCGCGCGCGCCGGAACGTTCAGCGACATCTCGGCAAAGGTGTGATGCAGAATCGAGCCGCTTGCCGAAATATAGGCGTAGGTCAGAATGTAGAGCACAAAGGCGATGGAGATGCCGTTAACAACGTTCCAGCCTTTGCCCAACAGATCTTTGGTAATGGTGTCGAAGCTGGAACCAATCCGGTAATTGAGGTTGGCTTCAAGGATCATCAGCCCGGAGTGCAGCATGCAGAACCATGTGAAGATCAGCGCCGCCATTGACCAGAAGAACCACGCCCCGGACATGACCACCGGCAGAGAGAACATCCCCGCGCCAATAATGGTGCCGCCGATGATCACCACGCCGCCAAGCAGCGAAGGTGACGTTTGGGTGGTGGTTAGTGTTGCCATTTAGCCATCTCTCCAGTCATTTATATTATGACTACTTATCAATGTGCTGCACTGTACCAGTACACGAGTACAATTGAAATAAAAAAAGCCCCGATTGTTGAGATCGGGGCTGTATACTTTATTTTACGCTTTTAGCTGTTTTGGCTTATGCGTCACCACCGAAACGACGACGACCGGCTGAGTCATCACGACGCGGAGCAGAAGAATCGTCACGGCGCGGGCCACGACCACCTTCACGACGTTCGCCGCTGAAACGACGACCATCACCACGACCGCCTTCACGACGCTCACCGCCAAAACCACGACCTTCACCACGACCGCCTTCACGACGCTCGCCGCTGAAACGGCCACCGCCACGACGCTCACCACCGGTATGCGGTACTGCATCGCCAACCAGCTGCATGTTCATCGGCTTGTTCAGGATGCGGGTACGGGTAAAGTGCTGCAGCACGTCGCCCGGCATACCTTTCGGCAGTTCGATGGTCGAGTGGGAAGCAAACAGCTTGATGTTACCGATGTAACGGCTGCTGATATCACCTTCGTTAGCAATCGCGCCAACGATATGGCGGACTTCAACACCGTCATCACGACCCACTTCAATGCGGTACAGTTGCATATCGCCAACGTCACGACGTTCACGACGCGGACGGTCTTCACGGTCGCCACGCGGGCCACGATCGTTGCGGTCACGCGGGCCACGATCGTCACGGTCGCGGAATTCACGCTTAGGACGCATCGGTGCATCTGGTGGTACGATCAGGCTACGTTCGCCCTGAGCCATTTTCAGCAGTGCGGCTGCCAGGGTTTCCATGTCCAGCTCTTCGCCTTCAGCGGTAGGCTGAATCTGCGCCAGCAGAGCACGGTACTGATCCAGATCGCTGCTTTCCAGCTGCTGCTGTACTTTCGCGGCGAATTTTTCCAGACGGCGTTTGCCCAGCAGCTCTGCGTTCGGCAGTTCTACTTCTGGAATAGTCAGTTTCATGGTGCGTTCGATGTTACGCAGCAGACGACGCTCGCGGTTCTCAACGAACAGCAGCGCACGGCCAGCACGACCCGCACGACCGGTACGGCCGATACGGTGAACGTAAGATTCGGAGTCCATCGGGATATCGTAGTTAACGACCAGGCTGATACGCTCAACGTCCAGGCCACGGGCCGCAACGTCGGTT
This sequence comes from Citrobacter sp. Cc139, assembly GCF_030334645.1. Taxonomy (NCBI): domain Bacteria; kingdom Pseudomonadati; phylum Pseudomonadota; class Gammaproteobacteria; order Enterobacterales; family Enterobacteriaceae; genus Citrobacter; species Citrobacter sp. Cc139. The sequence goes on along the minus strand of NZ_JAOWDM010000059.1, from coordinate 115,104 downwards.
GCAATCAGAATATCCAGACGGCCATCTTTCAGACGCTCCAGAGTCTGCTCACGCAGAGACTGGTTCATGTCGCCGTTCAGCGCAGCGCTGCTATAACCGCTACGTTCCAGCGCTTCTGCCACTTCCAGAGTCGCATTTTTGGTACGGACGAAGATAATCGCCGCATCAAAATCTTCTGCTTCCAGGAAACGCACCAGCGCTTCATTTTTACGCATGCCCCACACAGTCCAGTAGCTCTGGCTGATGTCAGGACGGGTAGTGACGCTGGACTGAATGCGTACTTCCTGCGGCTCTTTCATAAAGCGGCGGGTAATACGACGAATCGCTTCCGGCATGGTGGCAGAGAACAGAGCGGTCTGATGACCTTCCGGGATCTGCGCCATAATGGTTTCAACGTCTTCGATGAAGCCCATACGCAGCATTTCATCAGCTTCGTCCAGTACCAGACCGCTCAGTTTGGAGAGGTCCAGAGTACCGCGCTTCAGGTGATCCAGCAGACGACCCGGCGTACCGACGACGATCTGTGTTCCCTGACGCAGGGCACGTAATTGCACGTCATAACGCTGGCCGCCGTACAGGGCAACCACGTTCACGCCGCGCATGTGTTTAGAGAAATCCGTCATGGCTTCTGCAACCTGAACCGCCAGTTCGCGGGTCGGTGCCAGCACCAGAATCTGAGGTGCCTTCAGCTCAGGATCAAGATTGTTGAGCAGCGGTAAAGAGAACGCTGCCGTTTTGCCGCTACCGGTCTGGGCCATACCCAGAACATCGCGACCGCCCAGCAGATGCGGAATGCACTCTGCCTGGATTGGAGATGGTTTTTCGTAACCCAGATCGTTAAGGGCTTCAAGGATAGGAGCCTTCAGGCCCAGATCTGCAAAAGTGGTTTCGAATTCAGCCATGTAGTACGTGTGCCTCAAAATTAATGGCGGCCAGTCTACATAACTCATCATGAAATTGATCTGCAATTTTCATTGAAAAGTGTGAACCGGCTCAAAGTAGGTGTATTAACGAACAACAACGCCCTCACCCGTGAAGGTGATGGCAATCAAAAAAGATTACGGGCTGATGTGTACGTCAGCTATTGCTGGTCCGATTCTGCCAGGTCATCTTGGTCCTGGCCCAGGAGCGATAATTCCAACAATGCGTATCGGTGCTCAACAAAGTTATGAACGTTGTTAGCCACCGCCAGTTTGAACAATGCCGTAGCGTTGTCCAAATCCCCCAGACTTAGGTAGTACTTACCTAAATAGAAGTTGGTTTCACTGAGATGCTCAGCGAGCGAGGTGTTATCCGTTGCGTCCGCCTTCAGGCGTTCCATCAGCGTTGCTTCGCTAATGTTGCCCAGGTAGAACTCGACAATGTTCCATCCCCATTGCTCTTTATCCGATTTCTCGAAGCGTTGGTTTAACGCTTCTTTAGCCTGCTTCTCATCGAGCTTCTGCTCGGCAAGATAAAGCCACAGACTGCGGAAAGGATCATTGGGATCGTCTTGATAAAACGCCAGCAGATCATCTTGCGCTAACTTGTCGCGACCGCCGTAATACAATGCGATACCGCGATTTAAGTACGCGTAGTTGTAAGTTGGATCAAGCTCAAGTACAGAATCAAACGCTTCATAGGCAGCATCAAAATTGCCTGCCTGCGTTAAATATATACCTAAGTAATTGAATACTTCAGGCATATCTGGTCGGATTGCCAGCGCTTGTGAAAAATCATTTCGCGCCAGTGCCCTCAGACCGAGACTATCATACAACACTCCGCGCTCATATAAAAGCTGTGCGCGTTCGTCATCGGTTAAAGCCCGACTGGCAAGAATTTGTTCCATACGTGCCAGAATCACTTCCTGCTGCAAAGTCGGTTGCAATGGTACTGCGAGGACTTCACTCTTACGCCAGGCGGAATTACTACATCCAGCCAGCGTGAGTGCTGTCGCAACGAAACACCAGCGCAAAAAAGGCTTCATTTCCCACTCCCGAAGACAACGATTGAATGAACGTCCAGGTTCCCCGGTTGCTAACAAGGCGTCCTGCCGGGTTAAAGGCCCTCCGTTCTCACGGAGGGCAATGGCAACCTTACTCGCCCTGTTGGCTTACCGGAGCTTCCGGTTCGCCTGCAGGCTGAGACTGCTCAGTTGCTTCTTTAATGCTCAGACGTACACGGCCCTGGCGATCAACTTCCAGAACTTTAACCGGTACTTCCTGGCCCATCTGCAGGTAATCGGTCACTTTCTCAACGCGCTTGTCAGCGATCTGAGAAATGTGTACCAGACCTTCTTTACCGCCACCGATGGCAACAAATGCGCCAAAGTCAACGATACGGGTCACTTTACCCGTGTAGATACGACCTACTTCGATCTCTGCGGTGATCTCTTCGATACGACGGATAGCATATTTCGCTTTCTCGCCGTCGGTCGCTGCGATCTTCACAGTACCGTCATCTTCGATTTCGATAGTAGTGCCAGTTTCTTCGGTCAGGGCGCGGATAACAGAACCGCCTTTACCGATAACGTCTTTAATCTTGTCCGGGCTGATCTTGATGGTGTGGATACGTGGCGCGAATTCAGAGATATCGCCACGCGGCGCGTTAATCGCCTGTTCCATCACACCCAGGATGTGCAGACGCGCACCTTTAGCCTGGTTCAGAGCAACCTGCATGATCTCTTTGGTGATACCTTCAATTTTGATATCCATCTGCAGTGCAGAGATACCGTCGCGGGAACCCGCTACTTTGAAGTCCATATCGCCCAGGTGATCTTCGTCACCCAGGATGTCAGACAGAACAACATAGTTGTCGCCTTCTTTCACCAGACCCATCGCGATACCCGCAACGGCCGCTTTGATCGGCACGCCTGCGTCCATCAGCGCCAGGGAAGCGCCACATACGGAAGCCATGGAAGAAGAACCGTTAGATTCGGTGATTTCAGAAACCACACGCACGGTGTACGGGAATTTATCCAGTTCCGGCATCACTGCCAGCACGCCACGCTTCGCCAGGCGACCGTGACCAATTTCACGACGCTTCGGAGAACCGACCATACCGGTTTCACCTACGCAGTACGGAGGGAAGTTGTAGTGGAACAGGAAGTTGTCAGTACGCTCGCCCATCAGTTCGTCGAGGTTCTGCGCATCACGGGTGGTGCCCAGGGTCGCAGTGACCAGCGCCTGAGTTTCGCCACGGGTGAACAGCGCGGAGCCGTGGGTACGAGGCAGAACGCCAGTACGCACGTCCAGACCACGGATCATGTCTTTTTCACGGCCATCGATACGCGGCTCGCCTGCCAGTACGCGGCTACGAACAACGTTTTTCTCAATGGCGTGCAGGATTTCGCCCAGTTCGTTGGCGTCCAGGGTTTCATCTTCTGCCGTAAGCTGAGCGATGGTTTCAGATTTGATCACGTCAACCTGAGCGTAACGCTCTTGTTTGTCGGTGATACGGTAAGCATCGCTCAGGCGAGCTTCTGCCAGTGCGGCAACGCGCGCGTTCAGTGCTTCGTTGACGGCTTCTGGCTGCCAGTCCCAGCGCGGTTTGCCGGCTTCTTTCGCCAGCTCGTTGATCGCCTTAATAACAACCTGCTGCTGTTCGTGACCGAATACTACAGCGCCCAGCATCTGGTCTTCGCTCAGCAGTTCAGCTTCGGATTCAACCATCAGTACGGCACCTTCGGTACCGGCAACGACCAGATCCAGCTTGCTTTCTTTCAGTTCGTCCTGAGTCGGGTTCAGTACGTACTGGTCATTGATATAACCAACACGCGCAGCACCGATCGGGCCGTTGAATGGGATGCCAGACAGCGTCAGCGCAGCGGATGCGCCAATCATTGCCACGATATCCGGGTTAACCTGCGGGTTAACGGAAACAACGGTCGCGATAACCTGAACTTCGTTAACGAACCCTTCCGGGAACAGCGGGCGAACCGGGCGGTCAATCAGACGCGCGATCAGGGTTTCACCTTCGCTCGGACGGCCTTCACGACGGAAGAAGCTACCCGGGATACGGCCAGCAGCGTAGGTACGCTCCTGATAGTTAACGGTCAGTGGGAAAAAGTCCTGGCCTGGTTTCGCTTTTTTCTGGCCGACAACGGTAACGAATACCGCAGTGTCATCCATGCTAACCATAACAGCGGCAGTCGCCTGACGCGCCATCATGCCGGTTTCCAGCGTAACGGTATGCTGACCGTACTGGAATTTACGAACGATCGGATTAAGCAAAATAATATCCTTTCTCTATTTTTTGACGGCACATTTTTGCGCCATCGTTAATACCCGATCTTCTGCGCATCCTCGCGACTAATGACAACCCTAACCCATACGCATGAGTAAAGCCTCTCATTAGCCGCGCGAACCTCTGCAACGGAAGATCATTCATAGCAACAATACATTAGTTTCCAGCGAATTGCTGCCATCTGCTGGAAAAAAGGGGCCATGAAGGCCCCCTCTTTCTGAAACTCGAAAGAATTAGCGACGCAGACCCAGACGCTCGATCAGCGCGGTGTAGCGTGCAACATCTTTACGTTTCAGGTAGTCGAGCAGTTTACGACGCTGAGAAACCATGCGCAGCAGACCACGACGGCTGTGGTGATCTTTTTTGTGCTCTGCAAAGTGGCCCTGCAGGTGGTTAATCTGTGCAGTCAACAGAGCAACCTGAACATCGGTAGAACCGGTGTCGTTTGCATCACGACCAAACTCAGAAACGATTTTAGCGGTAGCTTCAGTACTTAGAGACATTTTAAAACTCCAAAGTGTTAAGAATGAAAGGATGCCGATCTCTAATTCAGCTATCCCAGTGTATACACTTTATCCTTCAAACTGACTCTGCGTTGGCTGCGTCCGCTCACCTCAGTCACTTATCTAAGTAAGCTCCTGAGGATTCTCAGACTTGCCGCCTTGATGCAGCTCGAATGATTTTGTGTATACGCCACGCAGATTGTTAAACAATTCACGCGACGTTAAGCGGCAGTATTCTACTCGCAGCGCCCTTTTATCGCAAGACAGAGAGCGCTATGCAGGATACTCAACCACCAGGCGACGGGGGGCGACACGACCTTCATCGTCGATCTCCCCCATGCCGATAAATTTGCCGTCATCGCCTTCCGTCACACGCACCAGGCCTTCCAGCGGGACACCTGTCGTACGTACCGGGTTACCATTTTTAAAGTAAACCGACGATGTTAAAGGCAAATTAACAACAGGATAGTCCGATGCTGGACTGTCCATTGGCATCAGCAAGGGATCAAGCAACTGAGCGGCCGGAATGTTCTGCTGCTCAGCCTGTTCAACCAGCTCGCGCAAGTGTTCCAGCGTCACCATACGATCCACCGGATACTTGCTGACCGTCAGACGACGCAGGTACGTTACGTGCGCACCACAGCCGAGCTTCTCGCCCAGATCGTCGATAATAGTGCGAATATAGGTGCCTTTGGAGCAGTGAACCTCCAGCTCCAGCTCGTTACCTTCATGGCGAATAAACAGCAGCTCATAGACGGTAATCGGGCGCGCTTCACGCGGCACTTCAATGCCCTGACGCGCATATTCGTACAGCTTTTTACCCTGATACTTCAGCGCCGAATACATTGACGGAATCTGCTCGATATCGCCGCGGAAAGTCTCCAGTGCGCTCGCAAGTTGCTCTGCGCTGAAGGTTACCGGACGTTCCTGCACGATTTGCCCGTCAGCATCGGAGGTGTCAGTACGTTGCCCCAGGCGGGCTACTACGCGATAGCGTTTGTCAGAATCCAGCAAATACTGTGAAAACTTCGTCGCTTCGCCGAGGCAGATAGGCAGCATGCCCGTCGCCAGCGGATCCAGCGCGCCGGTATGACCCGCACGGTTGGCATTGTAGATGCGCTTTACTTTTTGCAGTACGTCATTGCTGGACATGCCCTGCGGCTTATCCAGCAGCAGGACACCGTGAATGTCGCGACCACGACGACGAGGACGACTCATCAGTCCTCCTTGCTGTCGTCCGCTGGGTTCACACGACGTTCATCGTCATGTTTCACCACGCTGGTCACCAGGTTAGACATACGCATCCCTTCAACCAACGAGTTGTCGTAGAAGAAGGTCAGTTCAGGCACGATACGCAGACGCATCGCTTTCCCCAGCAGGGAGCGGATAAAACCAGAGGCTTCCTGCAGGGCCTTAATGCCGTTTTTCACAGCCGCTTCGTCCTGGTCGTTAAGGAAAGTCACGAATACTTTGGCATACGCCAGGTCACGGGACATCTCAACACCAGAAACGGTAGTCATCATGCCTACGCGCGGATCTTTGATTTCGCGTTGCAGGATGAGTGCGATTTCTTTCTGCATCTCCTGCGCCACACGCTGCGGGCGACCAAATTCTTTCGCCATAATAAATTCTCCAGAATAATGACAAAAAAGGGGCCATAAGCCCCTTTTAAATTTCTTGCCGGGTGGCGCTTCGCTTACCCGGCCTACGCCTAATCATCTTCTAAGGATTTTGGATTGCAACAAGGCGGCAAGCTCGTAAACCCCCGGGAGCATAGATAACTATGTGACCGGGGTGAGCGAGCGCAGCCAACGCCGTTGCGGTCCAAAAGACGACGAAGATTATGCGATGGTACGTTTGATCTCGATAATCTCGAACACTTCGATCATATCGCCAACGCGAACGTCGTTGTAGTTCTTAACGCCGATACCACATTCCATACCGTTACGGACTTCGTTAACGTCATCTTTGAAGCGGCGCAGGGATTCCAGCTCGCCTTCATAGATAACCACGTTGTCGCGCAGGACGCGGATTGGGTTGTGACGCTTGATAGTACCTTCGGTAACCATACAGCCCGCGATCGCACCAAATTTCGGTGATTTAAACACATCGCGCACTTCAGCCAGACCGATGATCTGCTGTTTCAGTTCCGGAGACAGCATACCGCTCATCGCCGCTTTCACTTCGTCGATCAGATGATAGATGACGGAGTAGTAACGCAGATCCAGACTTTCAGATTCGATCACTTTACGCGCAGAAGCATCAGCACGGACGTTGAAGCCAACCAGAATCGCGTTGGACGCCGCAGCCAGGGTCGCGTCGGTTTCAGTGATACCACCTACGCCGGAACCGATGATCTTCACTTTCACTTCGTCGGTAGACAGTTTCAGTAAGGAGTCGGAGATCGCTTCTACAGAACCCTGTACGTCAGCTTTCAGTACGACGTTCACTTCGTGAACTTCGCCATCGGTCATGTTGGCGAACATGTTCTCAAGTTTAGATTTCTGCTGACGAGCCAGTTTAACTTCACGGAATTTGCCCTGACGATACAGTGCAACTTCACGGGCTTTCTTCTCGTCACGCACCACGGTCACTTCGTCACCGGCAGCCGGAACACCGGACAGACCGAGGATTTCCACCGGAATGGACGGACCTGCTTCCAGAACTTCCTGACCCAGTTCGTTACGCATCGCACGCACGCGGCCGTATTCGAAGCCACACAGTACGATGTCGCCTTTATGCAGCGTACCTTCACGCACCAGGACGGTAGCAACCGGACCACGACCTTTATCCAGGAAGGATTCGATTACCGCGCCGCTCGCCATACCTTTACGAACAGCTTTCAGCTCCAGAACTTCGGCCTGCAGCAGGATCGCATCCAGCAGTTCGTCGATACCGGTACCGGCTTTCGCAGAAACGTGGACGAACTGGCTCTCGCCGCCCCACTCTTCCGGCATGATGCCGTACTGGGACAGTTCGTTTTTAACGCGATCCGGATCCGCTTCTGGTTTATCGATTTTGTTGACTGCAACCACCACCGGCACACCTGCCGCTTTCGCGTGCTGGATAGCTTCGATGGTCTGCGGCATCACGCCGTCGTCTGCTGCAACAACCAGAACCACGATATCCGTTGCCTGAGCACCACGAGCACGCATGGAGGTAAACGCGGCGTGACCCGGGGTATCCAGGAAGGTGATCATACCGTTGTCTGTTTCAACGTGGTACGCACCGATGTGCTGAGTAATGCCGCCCGCTTCGCCAGAAGCCACTTTCGTAGAACGAATGTAGTCCAGCAGGGAGGTTTTACCGTGGTCAACGTGACCCATGATGGTTACAACCGGTGCGCGCGGTTCAGCCGCAGCGCCGGTGTCACGGTCGCTCATTACTGCTTCTTCCAGCTCGTTTTCACGACGCAGGATAACTTTGTGGCCCATCTCTTCGGCAACCAGTTGTGCGGTTTCCTGGTCGATGACCTGGTTGATGGTCGCCATTGCGCCCAGTTTCATCATCGCTTTGATGACCTGAGAGCCTTTAACCGCCATCTTGTTAGCCAGTTCGCCAACGGTGATGGTTTCGCCGATCACAACGTCACGGTTAACGGCCTGAGCTGGCTTCTGGAAGCCCTGCTGCAGAGCGGAACCTTTACGCTGTTTACCGCCTTTACCACCACGAACTGCGGCGCGCGCTTCTTCACGGTCGGCTTTCGATTCAGCGTGTTTGTTGCCTTTCTTCGCCGGACGCGCGGCTTTCGCGCTGCGAGTACGACCACGGCCGCCTTCAACTTCACGATCGTTTTCGTCTTCTGCCTGGCGAGCGTGCTGAGAAGTCGTGACGTGATAATCGCTGGTATCTTCAACAGGTTCAGCGTTATCCACACCATTTTTCTCGTTTTCTTCCGCCATACGGCGAGCTTCTTCCGCTACGCGGCGAGCTTCTTCTTCAAGCTTGCGACGTGCTTCTTCTTCCGCTTTACGTTTCAGTTCTGCGGCTTCATTTTCACGGCGGGCTTTTTCGGCCTGGGCGGTTTTAGTCATATCGTCGGTCTGTTGATTGCTCACTTTGTCTTTTTCCGCAGCTTCACGTTTCGCTTTATCAGCGGCTTCACGCTTAGCTTGTTCTGCGGCCTCACGTTCGGCTTTTTGTTGCGCCTCGCGTTTGGCAGCTTCTTCTGCCTCACGACGGGCTTGCTCTTCCGCTTCACGCTGCGCCTGCTCTTCCGCGGCCAGGCGTTCAGCCTCTTGCGGATCGCGTTTCACAAAGGTGCGTGTCTTGCGGACTTCGATTTGTACCGATTTGCTTTTCCCACCGGTACCTGGAATATTGAGAGTACTGCGCGTTTTACGCTGCAATGTCAACTTATCCGGCGCTGAGCCGTTCTCACGGTTCAGATGCGCCAGTAAGGTTTGTTTCTCTTGTGCGGACACAGAGTCATCAGCAGACTTCCGGATACCTGCATCAGCAAATTGCTGTACCAGGCGATCCACGGAGGTCTGTATCTCTGCAGCCAGCGTTTTTACGGTTACATCTGTCATACTGTTCCTTCCTGCTACAGTTTATTACGCTTCGTCACCGAACCAGCAAATATTACGGGCAGCCATAATCAGCTCACCGGCTTTTTCGTCGGTCAACCCTTCGATATCAGCCAGATCATCAATGCCCTGTTCGGCGAGATCTTCCAGCGTACAAACACCACGGGCAGCCAGTTTGAAGGCCATATCGCGATCCAATCCTTCCAGATTCAGCAGATCGTCAGCCGGTTTGTTATCACCGAGGCTTTCTTCCTGGGCCAGTGCCAGAGTGGTCAGTGCGTTTTTAGCACGCTCGCGCAGCGCTTCAACGGTCGGTTCATCAAGGCCGTCAATTTCCAGCAGTTCTTTCATTGGCACGTAGGCCAGTTCTTCCAGCGTCGCAAAACCTTCTTCCACCAGAACCGTCGCGAAATCTTCATCGATGTCGAGATATTTGGTGAAGGTATCGATGGCGGCATGCGCTTCAGCCTGATGCTTCGCCTGCAGGTCATCAACGGTCATCACGTTGAGTTCCCAACCGCTCAGTTGTGAAGCCAGGCGGACGTTCTGACCGTTACGTCCAATCGCCTGAGCCAGGTTACCGGCTTCAACCGCGATATCCATGGTGTGTTTGTCTTCATCCACCACGATAGAAGCGACATCTGCTGGCGCCATTGCGTTAATCACGAACTGCGCCGGGTTATCATCCCACAGGACGATATCGATACGCTCGCCGCCCAGTTCGGTAGAGACCGCCTGAACGCGCGCACCGCGCATACCCACACACGCGCCGACCGGATCAATACGCTTATCGTTGGTCTTAACGGCGATTTTCGCACGAGAGCCCGGATCGCGGGCAGCCGCTTTAATTTCAATCACTTCTTCGCCAATTTCTGGCACTTCAATGCGGAACAGTTCCACCAGCATTTCCGGTTTGGAACGGGTGACGAACAGTTGCGCACCGCGCGCTTCCGGGCGCACAGAGTACAGAACGCCACGGATGCGGTCGCCTGGACGGAAGTTTTCACGCGGCAGCATGTCTTCGCGCAGGATCACGGCTTCAGCATTGCTGCCCAGATCCAGGGAAATGTTGTCACGGTTAACTTTTTTCACCACACCCGTAACGATTTCGCCTTCGTGTTCGCGGAATTGATCAACAACCATTGCGCGTTCAGCTTCACGTACTTTCTGTACGATAACCTGTTTCGCAGTCTGGGTGGTGATACGGTCAAAGGTGACAGATTCAATCTGATCTTCAACATAGTCGCCCACGTTCAGGCTTTCGTCTTCGAAGCGTGCCGCTTCCAGCGTAATTTCTTTGGTTGGCTGGGTAACTTCTTCTACGATTACCCAACGACGGAAGGTATCGAAATCACCGCTTTTACGATCAATTTCTACGCGGACGTCGATCTCTTGCTCATATTTTTTCTTTGTTGCTGTAGCCAGCGCACTTTCCAGCGCTTCAAAAATTTTCTCGCGTGGCAGCGCTTTTTCGTTGGATACGGCTTCAACAACAGCCAAAATTTCTTTGTTCATCGCGGGCTTTTCACCTCAATCCAGACTGTTAAAAGTGGGGAACCAGGTTCGCCTTCTGGATATTACTCAGCGCGAACACTTCATCTTTACCTTCGACTGTGACCGTGATCATCTCACCGTCCACCGCTTTGATAACGCCCTGCCATTTACGACGGTTTTGAACCGCCATACGAAGAACCAGCGTGACTTCTTCCCCCAGGAAACGCACGTAGTGTTCAGCAGTGAACAGAGGACGGTCGAGACCCGGCGAGGAAACTTCCAGGTTATAGGCAACGGTGATTGGGTCTTCGACATCCATCACGGCGCTTACCTGATGGCTCACATCAGCACAATCATCAACATTGATGCCATCTTCACTATCAATATAGATGCGCAGTGTGGATGTGCGACCGCGAATAAATTCGATGCCGACCAGTTCGTAGCCCAGGGCTTCAACCGGGGCTGTAATCATCTCTGTTAATTTTTGCTCTAATGTGGACAAGCCCACCCCCAAGACATAAAAAAAGGGCCTAAAGCCCAGTTATTCTGTAGTCAGATAACAAAAAACCCCGATAAATCGGGGCTTTAGATAACTGAACCCTATAACCGCACCTGCGGTTCGGAGAACCTTCCGAAAGAATTTTTTTCAAATCCAGCTACGAAGGCCTAAGTCTTCACAGTATATTTGAAAAAGAACTCTAAGGAAAAGTGGTTGCGGGGGCCGGATTTGAACCGACGACCTTCGGGTTATGAGCCCGACGAGCTACCAGGCTGCTCCACCCCGCGCCTGAAACGTGGCAAATTTTACTCGTTTTGGGTAAAAAATGCAAATACTGCTGGGATTTGGTACCGAGGACGGGACGTAAAATCTGCGCACAGTATATTGATACTCTATGTGTTATGTCAACCTTGTTACCACTATGCAAATCAATGAATGCTGACCAGCGGGTGGTAATCAAGATAAATGTACCGGCCGCGCCGTTATTTAACGAAATTATCACTAAACTCTTCCTGTCATCCAGAAAAGATGATTAAATGAAAACTCATTTATTTTGCATAAAAATGCATTTAGTATAATAAGCCGACCTCTTCACCAGTCTATCAAGCAGGGTTTTATTTTATGACGACGATTCTCAAGCATCTCCCGGTAGGTCAACGTATTGGTATCGCTTTTTCCGGCGGCCTGGACACCAGTGCAGCACTGCTGTGGATGCGACAAAAAGGGGCTGTCCCATATGCATATACTGCGAATTTGGGCCAGCCGGATGAGGATGACTATGACGCCATTCCTCGCCGCGCAATGGAATATGGTGCTGAGAATGCTCGCCTGGTAGATTGCCGCAAGCAGCTGGTTGCCGAAGGGATCGCAGCCATTCAGTGCGGCGCGTTCCACAACACTACCGGTGGCCTGACCTATTTTAATACCACCCCACTGGGCCGTGCAGTCACCGGCACCATGCTGGTTGCCGCCATGAAAGAAGATGGCGTGAATATCTGGGGTGACGGCAGCACCTATAAAGGCAACGATATTGAACGTTTCTATCGTTACGGCCTGCTGACCAACGCGGAACTGCAGATTTACAAACCATGGCTGGATACCGATTTTATCGACGAACTGGGTGGTCGCCATGAGATGTCCGAATTTATGATCGCCTGCGGTTTCGACTACAAAATGTCTGTCGAGAAAGCGTACTCCACTGACTCCAATATGCTCGGCGCAACCCACGAAGCAAAAGACCTGGAATTTCTTAACTCCAGCGTAAAAATCGTCAACCCGATTATGGGCGTAAAGTTCTGGGATGAGAGCGTGAAGATCCCGGCAGAAGAAGTGACCGTACGCTTTGAACAGGGTCATCCGGTAGCGCTAAACGGTAAAACCTTCAGCGACGACGTTGAGATGATGCTGGAAGCCAACCGCATCGGCGGCCGTCACGGTCTCGGCATGAGCGATCAGATTGAAAACCGTATTATTGAAGCGAAAAGCCGTGGTATCTATGAAGCCCCGGGGATGGCGCTGCTGCACATCGCTTACGAGCGCCTGCTGACCGGTATCCATAACGAAGACACCATTGAGCAGTATCACTCTCATGGCCGTCAGTTGGGCAAACTACTGTACCAGGGCCGCTGGTTTGACTCGCAGGCGTTGATGCTGCGTGACGGTCTGCAGCGTTGGGTCGCCAGCCAGATTACCGGCGAAGTGACGCTGGAGCTGCGCCGCGGCAACGACTACTCCATCCTCAATACCGTGTCTGATAATCTGACTTACAAGCCAGAACGTCTGACCATGGAGAAAGGCGAGTCAGTATTCTCACCTGACGATCGTATCGGCCAGCTGACCATGCGTAATCTGGATATCACCGATACCCGCGAGAAGCTGTTCGGCTACGCGAAAGCCGGTCTGTTGACCGCCTCTTCAACGACCGGCCTGCCGCAGGTTGAAAATCTGGAAAACAAAGCGAAGTAAGCATTCATCATTTTAAGGCCGCGAAAGCGGCCTTTTTTATGCGCGGAATATGAGGTGTCTGTAGGCCTGATAAACGTAGCGCCATCAGGCGTTGCAATAATGTCGGATGGCGGCGTAAACGCCTTATCCGACCTACAGACAGCCACGAGTAACAGACAAAAAAAAGACGCTTTGCAGCGTCTTTTTTCTGGAATTTGGTACCGAGGATGGGACTCGAACCCACAAGCCCGTTAGGGCACTACCACCTCAAGGTAGCGTGTCTACCAATTCCACCACCTCGGTACAGAATGCTTAGTGTGGGATATCGCTGGTCGGCTGAGCCGGAGCAGCTGGCTGAGTTTGCTCGGTTTTCGCCGGTGCGCTCAGATTTTCCCACTCACTTCCTTTATTGGTCTTATTGCTGTTCATGTTACCCAGCACCAGACTGATGATGAAGAACAAGGTTCCCAATACAGCTGTCATACGGGTCATGAAGTTACCAGAACCACTTGAACCAAACAGAGTACCAGAAGCGCCTGCGCCAAAAGAGGCTCCCATATCAGCGCCTTTACCTTGTTGCAGCATGATCAAGCCTACCAGGCCAATTGCCACAATAAGGAAAACTACTAAAAGAGCTTCGTGCATAATCAACCTGTTCCTTGCGGAGTTGCCGCGTACAATGCTTCGACCATTAAAGCGGGAATATTTACTGTTTCCCACTGAAGCGGGTGTGAATACTAACCAAAGCGAATCACCTTCGCAAGGGCATTTTTAGTGCATTGTATCAACTGCGGAAAAAAACAGCAAAAGCGCCGCATTCTGCCGGTTACGGCAGAAAAACGGCTATAAAACAGCCGGCTATTCGGGTTTCGCTTCCGGCGACACTTTCACGAGCCTGTATTTTCCATACCGTTTAACAATGCGCCATACGCCATCCGGCGTCTCTACGGGTTCTCTCTGCGCGTAGAAGGTGGTTTTTTTACCGACGCGCACGCCTATCTGCAAATTCTCCCCTTCCCCACTAATCAAAGCGATGGTCGGCGTCATATCCACCGGCTCGATAACCGCCTGTGTATCTGCCGCGTGCGACGCCCGCCTGGCATTGGGGTTTAATGTCGACGCAAAAAGCACCTCCATTGGGTTTACCAACTGGTGATGATGGCTGAGTTCCAGGTGGAGATGAGGACCATTGATGCGCCCGGTCGCCCCTGATAAGGCGATAACATTGCCTCTGAATACCTTATCGCCTTTATGAACCTGCAGCGTATTTAAATGCAAATAGCGGCTGCTCCAGCCATCGGCATGACTGACGGTAATATAGAACCCCGTCACCGGACCATAGCCGGTCGCCGTCACTTCGCCATCGGCAACCGACATTACCGGGCTATTTACCGGTGCGCGCAGATCCACGCCTTCATGCCGCATAAACTGACGGGTGACCGGGTGGTAACGCATGCCATAAGGAGACGTCACAACAATTTCGTGCGTCAGGGGGAAGATAAACGCCCCGGCAGGCAGGGTATCGACCTCAGAAACGGCATGACGATTCGATAAAGACTGCCAGTTTGGCGCTGGGGCGCTGTTCGTGGGGATCGTCAGATTCAGCACCGAAAAAAAGCTGCTCGCCGTATCATTATCAGGAGCCGGATTGGTTACAAAGCGATCGGTAGTTACAACGCCAGCAGGAAAGAAGCTTGCCAGCGCCATAACCTGCACGCAGGAAAGATCATCATTGGCATCGGCGTTCACCGTAACGTCAGAGGGCCACGTCATAAAAGCGCGACGTGACAAGGTAGCAGCGCTGATGCGACAGGAGAGAGGGTCGGTTTCCCGTGGGGTCTCAATAAGGTTCGCATGGTGTTTACCGGCCTGAAGATCATCGAAACAGGGCTGATAGCGCTGCCGTATTAAAGGCGATGTTCTTACTGGCGACTGATTCATCAGCACCGCTGTTGCACAGGTTTTCTGCTGATCCACTGACCGCCATACTGGCAGCGACAGTAAATAAAGCGTACGTGGTATTCGCCCCGTCATGGCTGGCACGGTAGTGTATTGTCGTGGAGCGGGCGGAATGAGCGATACCGTCACGCTGAATTCATCACGCGCAACCTCGTCCCGATACATATCTGGCGCAGCGCGCAGCAAAAGTAACGAAAGCAGAAGAGTGATCACAGGTTAAGCACCGCCGTATACATTAGATAGATCGACATCACAACGATCGCTGGGCCAAATGGAATGTATCCCTGTTTCGCCAGCTCCCCCTGCGGCGCGAATCTGCGGATATAGAAGTAGCGAAACAGAAACAGGCAAAGACCCAACAGGGCTGAGCCCAGCATCAGCACCGCAATATTTTCCACCCCTAACCATGTCGCACACGCGGCGAACAGCTTAACGTCCCCTTTACCGAAACCTTCCCGACCGGTTATCCAGCGGTACCCTTCGGCCATTAGCCAGGTAAAGCCCCATATAAAAACGGCGCCCATTACGCTATCCCGCGGTGAAATTGGAATAAGGTGGCGTACAGAGGCAATAAGTCCTGCCCACAGCAATAAAAACACCAGGCAGTCAGGAAGCAAAAAGGTGCGGATGTCGATAACCGCCAGGGTGTACAACAGGCAGAGAAATAACGCCATGAACGCGAGCTGGAGTAAGCTATATTGCGGATAAAGCCAGTAAACCAGAGTGCAAAACACAACGCCAATGACCGCCTCACTTAACGGATAAATACCCGAAATTGTGCAATGGCAATGGCGACATCTGCCGCGTAACAGCAACCAGCTCACCACGGGAATGTTATCCCAGGGCATAACATTGTGCTGGCAGCATGGGCAGTGAGACGGCGGCCACCATAAATTTACCGCGGGAAGCGCACTTCTTTCTTCATCGTCTGCGGTTTCACGCATCAGCATTATCGGTAATCGATAAATAACGACGTTGAGAAAGCTGCCAATGAATAATCCCAGAAGTAGCGCGAGCCAGGGATACGTGGGAGATAAAAAAGCATCCATGCAGAATTTAACTCTTATTAATAGTCGGTGTTGCATTAGTAACGATCGTCTTTTAATAACCGGCGATCGTTACGCGAGATTATTTGCAGTTATCAGGGATAAGCGCCTTCTGGCTGTCTGACATATCCACCGTGTGCGCATAAGGTAATAACGTCTTCCATGGGTCACCAGTGCTTGATGACAACCAAACCTGTATAGCGGCATATGACGTTAGCCTTATTTTCTCAGGTAGATTAACGCCATTAAAATTAGCCCCGGCGGCAGTGCCACCTACAGCAGTCAGTTGCATTTCGTCTTTATTGCCTGTCGCTCTGTACTCAAAATATAATGGCTCGACATACTGGTTATAAGATTGTGTAAAAACACCCACTGGCCCGGAATAAGGCGTAAAGAATTCGACTCTCAGTAGTTTCAGGTACCGTATAGGCAAAGAATACCACGTAAGATCGCCTTCATAGCTAGGGGCATTGGCTAATACCTTAACGTCATCATCAGGAAATTCGGCGACAAGATCTTTATATGCCGAAATACCCTGCCCTACGCTTCCCTTGCCTTTTGTCACACAATTACCGCTGTTCTGACAAAAGGCTGTGTCAAGTCCACTCATTAAATGCGAAGGCCAGACAAATTGGTTCTTAATATTGTAAAGATCAGTGTAATCATCCACATGCTTACGTTTACCAGCTGAGATATATATGACGTTAAACTTAGGTCTGGCATAAGTAGACACCCAATCAGCTGACGGAACCTGAAACGAAAGCGGAAAAAAGGTATCCCAAAGCTCGCAGTACTGGAGACTGTCGCTAAGACCATATTTTTGCGCTCCTTGCGCCGTTACGCTCGCCAGGAATAAGGCACTCAGTAAGAGTGCACGCTGGCAAATGCTTTGTGGTTTTATATTCATTTCATCAATCATCCTACTGCACTTTTCGACAACGTATCCATTAATGAGAACAGCGCCAGAAATACCCAGATAACGCTCCCGCCCAGGATAACGGTGGCTAAGTTTTTTAACAGTCCGGCAAGTTTTTTAATATACTCCTGTATATGTTCGCGGGAGCGCTCCGATACCGAGAGCAAAACCTCATTAAACGAGGGGAGATCGGCATACAGGCTGATGTTGAGTAACTCTTCCGCGCCCATCAGTCCGGTATCGAGCGCTTTACCATAATTCACGCCGTGCGCCATTTTCTCCAACATGGTGAAAAGATGCCATTTTAGCCAACGGTTAGCATTGAGCTGAATAATTGAAAGCGCATCCGTCAGAGGAATATTGTTACTCAACATTAGCGACAAATTATTCAAAAAAATGGAGGAAGTTAGCTGCCGATAAGTTGAGAACGGCATAATTCTGTCGAGAATCTTATTCCTTATTGTGCCGCTAAAATTGGCCATTGTCAGCCGTGAAAAGATAACCAGAAAGATAAATCCCAGCAGAATTTTTAGCCACAACCCCTCGTAAAGCGCCACGCCAAAATTATAGAGATTCTGTGTCACGGCTGGCCATTTATCAATCGGCACAACGGAGGCAAAGGCGGGGAATACCTTTTGCGAATAGCCGGCAATAACAATTAACGACAAGGTAATCATTATCAGGGGAAATATAAGCGCACCGATGATCTTTTTACGCAGTTCATCGTTGTATTTAATAATCGAAACCAGGGTAAAAAATCCATCAGAAAGGCTGCCGCTCTTCTCCGCCGCGGTGATCACGCTCAGTTCAGAATTCGGCACCATACCTTCGAAAACAGCCGCAACGGATGTTTCCTGCTTCATTTGCGTGATAAGACCCATCAACCGTTTACTAAAGGCTTTCCCCAGTAAAGATTGACCTTCTTTTTGCAGTTTTTGCATCGAATCATACAAAGGCAGACCGGCCTTAATCATGTCTGCGCAAAACTGGTAGATATAGATGCGCTGTTTCTTACTGAATTTTTTCAACGATCATCTCCAGATCTTCTGTTGGCAATACGCCAAATTCCATTGCGTACCAGCGCGCATCCACACGACCAAGCAGCACATGCGCCATGACTTTTTCACGGATCTCAAACCCTTCAGCAAGACCTACCGCTGTCTTTCTTTTTTCCCGCCACAGGGTGTAAACATTAAGCCACTCCTGACGGGAGATAGCCGCCAGTTCGTCATAGGTTGGCAAAAAATACTCCATCGCCAGCTGCCGTCCTTTGATACCGCTCTTCTTACACTTTACACACCCCTTCTCGCTTGCCCGGAACAGAGTAAAAGCGCGGCCGGAAAGGGTAATCTCTTCATGGACTTGCTTACAGGTATCGCAAAGCACCGGCACCAGTTTCTGACACTGCAACCCAGCAACGAAGCCTGGCGTGGAGAGCTTGTCACTGCTGATACCTAATGCGGACATACGCTGCAGGAGTGAAACGATATTGCCCGCATGCACGGTGGTAAAACAGTAATGTCCACTCTCAACGGCGCCCGCCAGGGCGTTAGCTGAAACATTGTCACGAATCTCCCCCACCATCAGTACATCCGGGTCGCGGCGTAACGCAGATTTAATTGCAGCGTGGAAGCCTCCCCCCTCGACGCTGACAACGGAGCTTTGCTTGGCGCCGTATATCTGATATTCCACGGGATCTTCGACCGTCAAAAAGCAGCCGCGATCGTCATAGCGGTTGATTTGTAGCCATTCCATCAGATTTTTCAGCGTGGTGGATTTGCCCGAACCTGTCGTTCCCGCAATGACATACGCGCCATAAGGGTTGCTAAGGATCTTTTTCAAATCGGCAATTTCGGCGGACGAAACGCCTATTTTATCCAGCGAGCCCAGGTTATCTTTTTGCAAACCGGAAGGAATAATACGCAGCACAGCATGGTAACAATCCGCCGTTTCGCCAAAAATGGGAAAATGGGCATAACGGAAACGGTACGGTTTACCGTTAAGACTATAGAGAATATTCGCATTCTGCGGAATTGCCCGGTTCCATGTTGTATCTCTGGTTGTAGCCTCTACGTTGTACAAGACAAATACCAGTTCATCACACTGCTGTGATTTAATCTGCATAAACGGCATCAATACGCCATTTACGCGCGCCTCGAGTAACGCCAACACATCATTCCGCGTAATATGAAGGTCGCTGGCCCCCATATTTACAACGCGCTGTAAGATATTGACCAACTGTTTTTGCGTGTCTGTGATATCAATATCATTATGCGCAGCGTTAAGGGCTTTAAGAGAGATAAATTCCAGTATATGAAAATAATCTTCTTCCGTTACTATCGCCAGGCCAATGACTGGCCGTTTATGCATTGATTTCAGCCGGCTTATCTGGAGCTTGTATTCAAATAACTTATCGATATTGATAGTGTGTACTAATAAATACTCATAACCATCATGAATAGCATTAATGCCTATTCCTTCAAATTCATGATACTCCCAAAGACCGGAAAATATATCTTCAGTCGTTATTCGTTTAAAATCTATATTCACGGGTTAGCTTCCTTAATTTGCAACCCGTTTTTACGATCTTTGGTTAAAATGTATTGTGCGCCGTCCATGGAAAATACATTTCCTGGAGTGACGTATAACAATGTATCACCGCGTTGATTGGCAATAGCAACCCGGGAAAGACCGCCAATGACTGATTCCAGTACTACGTGCGGCTTCGCAATATTATTACCTGTATTTACCACAGGCGCGCTCTTTTCAGTCTTGATCTTCGCTTCGATTACGGGAGTTGGAGTTGCCCTCGCTTTTATTTTATCTTCACCGCGCAGCTTACGAATTTCGCTCAACATTTTTTCTAATTCAACCTGTTGCTGTAGCTTGCGATATTCTGATTGATATAGATAATCCTGCTCAACGAGTGCCTGAATATGATCCTGCATCGTCAGTTCCGCTGACTGCTCATTCAGGGCTTTCTCATCGACATTTTTTACCTCAGGAGACGCAGCTTTCTCGCCATTGCCTACCAGCGCTGGTTTACCGGTCTGGTTTTTGGGTGCAGGCGGCAAGTCAGTAGTCGGAGCGGCCTGTACCAGTCCGGATCCCACCATTAATACTGCAAATATGATGATATTTTTTACGCTTTGCATACTAATCCTCCGGATACTTTTATTCCATCGTTAATTGTTTCAATCTTCCTGATAAGAAAGGCATCCCGATACGCCTGTTTATACAAGGCAACCTGTAATAATATCCCTTCGTTCACTGATGTGGAGTGTGGTTTTGTCAGCGTCATGTTCCACTCTGCTGAAAGCATACCGTAAGCCTTAACGTCCCCCGCTAATGTTTTTTCCAGCGCTGCGACTGTCGATTTAGGCAGGGTCTTAAATACAATCTCGCCATTTTTCTTTTTACCCTTTCCGCCCGTCAACGTTGAGTTATAGCTTTTGATATAAGAGATAACCTCATTACAGGAATATAACGACAAAGGTTTGTTCTTCTTATACGCGCTTAATAAGTCGTTATCTTTGCGGGCAATTTTCATGTCATTGTATTCAAGTGAAACCCCATTCGACCTGTTCTTTCCTTTTTTTACAGGAAATGATGCTGCGTAGGTTTTACCAAAGAAAGTTAACTCTGGTTGCGTCAAAATAGCAGCGGGGTCGATTTCAAAAGTCATGTGGCACGCCTTTAGCGAACAGCCATAGCTTCGTCCTTCAACAGGAAGTTTAATCAATGCGAACGGAATAACGCTGCGATGAATTTCATCAAGCAGGTGAATACCGAAATCAATACTCATTCCCTCTAATGATTTCTCATACCAGTCGTGTACAGAAGCCTTATCGTTAAGCAGTTTCTGCGCAGCCTGCTGTTGCTGAGCAAGCATTTCGTCTTGCGGCATCTTTATAAAATAATACCAATAGCCTGCACCAGCACCACACAACAGTAAAGCAATAACCAGAATAATAATTATAATTCGACTTGTAGTAAATGTTCCGCTCTTACCTTTCCAGAAATAAAGACCTTCCAGCATAAATTACCCCGCCACCAGAAAATGAAGTGCTAAAGCAAGCAGCGCCAAAAATATCAGACCACCAGCCAGAATGGAGCTAATAATGAATCTGCGACGTCGCTTCAGAGAGAGCTGATGCGCCGCGCATTTCTCTATCACCACAGAAAGCTGGACTTCAGTCAGCGACGTCACTTCCAGGTGTTCATATTGTTCCGGGTGCCGCATGAGCTCATCAAACAGGCTGCGCTCTATAAAGCAATCGGTTCCACTGACAATCCGGCCGCCATTAATAATGAGCAGATAAGTGAAATTATCATCACCATGTGAGAAATAGATGCCATCCCCAAATAACTCTTTAATATAAATCGCAAAAGGCTCATAAAGGGTAGAAATTTTCTCACAATAACCCACTGCTAAACGCCCGTCAGAATCTTTATAGATTACCCGACGATTAGCCTTTACCATTCCGCGAAAAGCTGCCTGCGCGCCAGGGTCAAGATGAGACATACTGTCCGGTTCCCAGAGCAGACCGGTAAGGATATTATTATCCTGTAACAGTTTATCCATAACCATTTATTCCTATCGGGAAGTAATAGGCTGACGATAATAATCGACGCCAATTACCATGA
Organism: Citrobacter sp. Cc139; assembly: GCF_030334645.1. Taxonomy (NCBI): domain Bacteria; kingdom Pseudomonadati; phylum Pseudomonadota; class Gammaproteobacteria; order Enterobacterales; family Enterobacteriaceae; genus Citrobacter; species Citrobacter sp. Cc139. Next base: position 93,343 of record NZ_JAOWDM010000059.1, on the reverse strand, counting down.
CGATCGTCGCAGATTCATCTTCATTTTTGTCACCGATACCCAAGACCTGATATTCCAGACCACCATTTTCACCTTTCACATCATACTTGCCTACCATTAGCAGATCGCCCGGCATAATAATTGATGAGTTAAATGATTCCGTGGTGCTTACGTTCGGTAACTGCACATCATCATAAGTTTCAATGCCTTCCAGATAACGTTTTGTGAAACCACTCACTACCTCAATTCGACCATCTGAAAGCACGCGGGGGGTAATGATAAAACTGGTCCCTGTAATAATGGATGATGTTTCGACCGCGACGTTAACCTCACCATTGTCATCGACGGTACGGGTTTTACTGGAGACGTAATTTTGCGACTTCGTCATATTCAGCGGTATCGCCATATTGTTGCGCGTGATAAAGGAACCGCTTTGTAACGTCCGGTCACCCGTTAACTTGTATAACGCATCCAGCCCGCTACTGATATCAACATTGCTGTTTTTCCAGCCTGCCGATATGCCACCCGTCAATGAGTCCAGCAGACTTGAACTGATCTTCATGGTATTCTGCCCGTCATCCAGGGAGAAGTTCATGCCGGCAGAAAGTTCTTTCACTTTCGCTTTATCAAGCGTGAAAATTTTATAGGTAACAATAAACTGACGGCTGTTATCAGCTTTATATTTCTCTAACGCGCGATTAAGCGCCTCATACTCTGAGGGTCTTGAGTTAACCATTAAGACAGAAGAATCTTTAAAAAGATTATAGTTTCCTGAGGAAATATAATTCTTCGCCATATCCTCCACATCATCCCAGAAGGATGATTCGAATTTGGTTTCCGCCTTTCCGGTCAACCCGCCGCTGGAAGTCGCCTCGTTACCCGAAAGATCCAGGTTCGTTTCTGTCTTATTGTTTTCACCATAAAAGTCCAGCTTAATGACATACGTTTCATAAACGTTTATTTTAAGAACGTTATGATTATCAAGTTTTGGGCTGACGTCATAAAGAGAAGCGATATACTGTATAAACTCCTCAAAGGTGCCATCAAATTTTACGCTACGCGCCGTATTCCAGCTACCGCTGTTATTTGACGCACCGGCTTTTGCGCCTATCGCACTCTCGTTGATCCGGTAACTGATTCCCGTTTGTGCAGAGACAGCGTCCATAATGACTGCCAACGTGGCGGGTTCATAGGATGAAATTTTGACATGTTTTCCCATGATTCGCTGCTGCTCAACGCTGTAATCCACCTTTTTCCCTATGTATGCGCGGTCGTACTTGATATACGGCTTCGCTTTTGATTCATCCTGGGTGGTCGCATCTTTAAAATGCTTCTGAATCTGGCTTTCTGAATCATATTTTTCTTCAAAATCGCTAACACAACCCTGCAGAAAAATGGCTAATATTAACAACCCTGTCTTAATCTTCATCCCTGCACCCGTTTTACATTTCATCAATAACAATAACGCGATTTTTCTGATATTTCTTGACTACCAGGCCATAATTCTCAGAAAAAAACAGCTCGCCAAGTTCTTGTAGGATCTCGTCATCCGATTTCCCTGCCAGCGTAATATTGTTATAAACCAGGTAATCTTTCGCACTGTTCCAGAAAAGCTTATAGCCATTAGCCTCCACCCATTTTCTGATTTCCTGGCTTAATAATTTATCTTCCTGAATCACCAGTGGCGGCGCTGAAGGTGCCGCTGCTTGATAAGTATCGCCGGTAAACGGATTTCTGCCAGTATGTTGAACAACCGCATCAGAAGATACTGGAGATGCCACCATATGGATTTCTGATGAACTATTATTACTTGCCATAGCCTGCGGCAAAAGCATTACCGACAATAAAAGCAGGCAGTATTTCCTGATAATCATATTCTCTTCCCTCTGTTTATCAGATTGCTATTATTTATATTCTGTCGTCGTCAATAAATCATATGGCGTACCTGATTGCGGTATCGTACTGCACCATTTGGTAATGACATAAGATATTGTCTGTGGGTTTACTATGCTAAATCCTGCTCCCGTTTCTGAATCATACATGCCCATCGTTGCAGTCACTGCCCATACATATTTGCTGCCCGGGAATTTATATTTTTGCGCTGAGTTATGATCGGGACGAACCCCATTTGAAACGTCCATCTCAGCCAAGTCTACCTGTACGGTAACGCCGCCAAGCAAATCCACGTTCTTGCTATCATCTAATTTTGCGCGAGTCTCATTTTGCTTAGTATAGCTACCATTTATGCCGCCATCATCATAAGCCGAGACAGAAGATATACTGGCAGACAACCGTGGATATAACTTCCTGGTAACCTTTGTTTTTTCCTTATTGCCATCTTCATCCAGGATTGCGTCGCCGTTGGCGTCACGTAAAATAATTTCCTGTTCGATGACAGGGCAAGTCTGCACTGCAAATCGATGTAAGCCAGAGTTTATTGAACTGTCATCATATGCTGCCACATAATCTTTCTTATCTGTAATATCCACAGATAAAAGTTCATAGCCAGAATATTCACTCACTGACGGAGTCACAAGTTCAAATGCATCATATGTACTGGAAGGATAATAATTCGAAATAATATCTCCCCCAGCCATGCTGCTGCCATTCCAGGGACGATAAGAGGTATTATCATCCAGATAAAAATCACCCTCAATTTCTTCGTTATTGTTATTTTTGTATGTAAAGCGCTCAGGGCTACCGTCGGCGGAAAGCATCAAATCACCGCCATAATTACGCTTGAATAAAAAAACTGGCCGTGACGTATTTTCCATCACCAGATTGGCTTTTAGCGTACCCATTTTGGTCTCATCACCATAATTCTCCGGATCGGTCATATCCAGCGAAAGGATCTGATCTTCGCCATGGGCACCTGTGCCTGCCTCCTGGTTGTAACACAGTTCAACTTTACTTGCCTGGGTGTTCCAGCATGCCGTGCCTGAGCCGCCGCCATTACCCCCCTGATCGTTATCATTCATGTCAAAGGTAAAGCGAATACCCAGTTGCTGCCCCTTTCCCAGCGTTTCCAGCCGCTCCAGGTTAGACGCCATATCCGAAAACTCGACTGGTGTACTGCCGTCAGCTTCCGTTATCAGTTGCCAGGCGTCCGCCGTCCTGGCCCGGCGAACAAGCATGATATGCGAAGCAATCAGGCCTGAGTTATTTAACGCATTGTTAAACGCGGAGGCATAATTGGCAAAACTATACTTGTCGTTACTCTCCGTGTAGTTGAACGCAACAATAGCATCCATACGCGCAATCGTGCTCGAGGGGGTTTTAAGATCGTCAGAAGCAAACCCAATCCGTTCAATTTTCGCCGCCGGATTTTTAGCCGCCGTCACAAGTGAGCAGGGTAAATATTCTTGTGTCAGTTCAAATGTCGATTTAAGTGAGACGTTACAGCTTTTGCTGATAAACAAATAACGTTGTTGCTTTTGCTGATTCGCCCCCTCTCCCCACAAAAAATAGTTCGTCCCGGTCCCGGTATCAATGTCCGTAACGTTATTAGTTATCCGGTAACGATATTGGGAATCGGTACTGCTGCCTTGCGTGGCTTCATACAGTGGATTATCTTTTTCACCGTCTGTTGTTTGCAGGGTATCATCACGCAAATAATTCATCACGCCCTTCATCTCCTGGACAAGCGCGTTCGCGATGGTCTGGCGCATTTCTTTCGCTGCTTGTTTACGGGCATAATTGGTATACATAGCTAGCGCGCCACCAATGATTGCCAGTACAACAATAACTTCCAGTAGTGAAAATCCAGCCTGATGGTTTCGGGACCGCATACTAATTCCTGAAGAACATGAATCATTTTTATATAAATAATAAGTGGCTATTCACAGTAAATAGCCACTTGTTTTTATTCTAAAAAAGAACAGATTCTAATTTAGAGCACAGAGTATTATTTACTACCGAAGATAACAGCGTTAATGGAACCCTGGCCGTCACAGACGCCATCAGCAACAATATCAGCAGGCGCAATGTCACCAGAGGTCAGCGTCTTAAGAATCGCGCCACTTTTACTTACACTGAAGTCCCGGCCAGAAATAGACGGTTCAGACCCGGCAGCGGCACCGGAGTTGAGCGCTTCAACATAGTCCCACTGATTACCCATCTGGGAAATCAGGTTACGACACTCTTCTGACGCCAGACCATTGACTACCACAACAAAGCCTTTTTTCTGAGAACTTGAGCTATCCGTTAACGCGTTATCCATCTGGAACGCATCGTTAGAGAAGCCGTTAAACGCTTCATCAGCAGAGATTTTACCCATACGCACCAGCGTGGCGATTGGTGAGTCATTGGATACAGAAGTATCGTTGATATCGGATTTAGACAAACCTTTAATAGAATCGCTTTGCGCCGGATATTGAGCCTGATCTTTATAAGCTTCATTCATTGCAGTACGTACACTGGTCAAATCATCCTGTACAGCAGACAAGTCCTGAGCCGTAAAAGCCCGCTGGGCTAAAATAACCACACCAGCGGCAATAACACCGATAATCCCTAAGACAATAATTATTTCCAACAGCGTAACACCACGCTGTTTCTTCATCTCTTTTAATTTAGAGACCTTTTTGGTCACATTCCCTTTTATGTTTAAAACCATTGTACTCATGTTATACACCCTTATTAATTCCGTTAAATTCAGGCTTAGCCACCTGTTCGAATATTATTAATATGGAAAAATAAGAATGCAACAGAACGAAAAAAAACTAAGAATACATTTATATTCAGCAAACACATTCCATACATTATTTTTATAATATTTATAGGAAAGTATAATTATTATGAATTAGTTAAATCAATAAAACAAAACGTACTTTATAGTTGTACTTTTACATGAAATGCGGAATATTTTCAATAATTAAATGTCAATCTTGATAAATTTCTCTTCTTCCTTATTTATTAAGCCCTTATCGATAAAACAATACCGATAATACTGTCATTCCTGTTACTCTGGCATGAGAATGAAAAAAAATGCCCGGTTAAATTAACCGGGCGTCTGATAACAAATTATAACGTTCTTTAATAGAGGTTAAACTAACCCCTATAGCTATGTATTAAACCGCTTTCACTGCATCTGCAATACGATGGGCGAACTCAGATACCTGCGCCTCGTCTTCACCTTCAACCATCACACGAATTAATGGTTCAGTGCCAGACTTACGCAGCAGGACGCGTCCACGATTACCCAGCGCTGCTTCAACGTCTGCCATCACCGCTTTCACATTGTCATTTTCCAGCGGATCGCCGCTACCTGCGGTGTAACGTACGTTAACCAGCAGCTGCGGGAACATTTTCATGCCGCTGCACAGGTCGTGCAAACTCATATGATTGCGCACCATCGCAGTCAACACTTGCAGACCCGCCACGATACCGTCACCGGTGGTGGTTTTATCCAGCAGGATCACATGGCCTGAGTTTTCCGCGCCGATACTCCAGCCTTTTTCCTGCATTTTTTCCAGGACATAGCGGTCACCGACTTTCGCACGGGCAAACGGAATACCCAGCTGTTTCAACGCCAGCTCAAGGCCCATGTTGCTCATCAGCGTGCCTACCGCGCCACCGCGCAGTTGTCCCTGACGCAGCGCTTCACGGGCGATGATATACATGATTTGGTCACCGTCGACCTTATTGCCTTCGTGGTCGACCATGATCACGCGGTCGCCGTCGCCGTCCAACGCGATACCCAGATCGGCTTTTTCCGCGATCACGCGCGCCTGCAGGGCGCGGACGTCGGTAGCGCCGACTTCTTCATTGATGTTAACGCCGTTTGGCTCACAACCAATGGCAATAACATTTGCGCCGAGCTCACGCAGTACGTTTGGCGCAATGTGATACGTCGCACCGTTAGCGCAATCCACCACAATTTTAAGCTCGCTCAGGCTCAGTTCATTCGGGAAGGTACCTTTGCAAAACTCGATATAGCGACCGGCGGCATCGACAATGCGGGTGGCTTTACCCAGCTCAGCCGAGTCCACACAGGTGATCGCTTTTTCCATCTCGGCTTCTATGGCTTCTTCAACCGCATCCGGCAGTTTGGTGCCGTCGATAGAGAAAAATTTGATCCCGTTGTCATAGTACGGGTTGTGTGAAGCGGAGATAACAATCCCTGCTTCAGCACGGAAAGCACGCGTCAGATAAGCAACGGCAGGTGTTGGCATTGGGCCAGTGAAAGAGGCAGAAAGACCTGCGGCAGCCAGGCCCGCTTCCAGCGCAGACTCCAGCATATAGCCAGAAATACGCGTATCTTTACCGATGATAATTTTTCGTGAACCATGACGTGCCAGCACTTTTCCTGCCGCCCACCCCAGTTTCAGCACAAAGTCAGGGGTAATTGGGGAGTCGCCTACGCGGCCACGGATCCCATCAGTGCCAAAATATTTACGATTACTCATAGCGTTTGTTTTCCTTTGCAGACAATGTGGCTTCCACCACACGCATCGCTTCTACGGTTTCTTTGACGTCATGGACACGAACGATCTGCGCCCCCTGCATTGCGGCAATCACCGCGCACGCAAGACTACCGTTCAGGCGTTCGGATGGCCCCACATTCAGCAGTTGACCAACCATTGATTTTCGTGACATTCCAACCAGCAGCGGCAGCTCAAAATGATGAAACTCAGCCAGGCGTGCCAGTAATGTGTAGTTGTGGGTGAGATTTTTACCGAATCCGAATCCCGGGTCGAGCAACAATTTATCTTTTGTGATTCCGGCTCGTTCACAACGTGCTATTTGCTCAACAAAGTAACGATTTACCTCAGCGAACACATCCTCGTACTTTGGCGCTTCCTGCATAGTTTTCGGTTGCCCCTGCATATGCATCAAACAAATCGGCAGTCCGGTTTCCGCGGCGGCTTCCAGCGCCCCGGGCTCCGAGAGTGAACGAATGTCATTGATGATATGTGCGCCGACCCGCGCGCATTCGCGAATCACTTCGGGTTTCGAGGTATCGACGGAAATCCATACTTCAAAACGTTGAGCAATCGCCTCCACCACAGGGATCACTCGCTGCAGCTCTTCTTCCACGCTCACATCAGCAGCGCCAGGACGCGTGGACTCCCCCCCCACATCAATGATAGTCGCCCCAGCGTTAATCATCAGATTTGCGTGTTTTACCGCCTCAACCAGAGAGTTGTGCGCCCCGCCATCGGAAAAAGAATCTGGCGTAACGTTTAAAATCCCCATGACGTGAGGATGGCTGAGATCCAGTGAAGAACCCTGAGCAAAGAGTTTCATAGTTTTATCCCTGGTAAAAATCTTGAGTATGCAGATAAGAAAAACCCCGGAGCAAGCCCCAGGGTTTTCAATTAAAACACGGTCATCATCAACGATAACTTATTTGTCGCCCAGTTGCTCTGACATGGTGCCAGAGTCCGGCGCACGCGGTTCATCAACCGGACGCGGCGCGCTCGGCTTGCCGGTGCTGCCAGAGTTGTTGTTAGAAGAACCCGGTTCTTCCCAACCCGCTGGCGGGCGCACGTCGCGGCGAGCCATCAGATCATCAATCTGCGGCGCATCGATGGTCTCATATTTCATGAGCGCATCTTTCATCGAGTGCAGAATGTCCATGTTTTCGTTCAACAGACGACGCGCACGGTCATAGTTACGCTCAATCAGCAGCTTAACTTCCTGATCGATAATGCGAGCCGTTTCATCGGACATATGTTTAGCTTTCGCAACAGAACGTCCCAGGAACACTTCGCCTTCTTCTTCAGCGTACAGCAGCGGACCGAGTTTATCGGAGAAGCCCCACTGAGTAACCATGTTACGCGCCAGGTTAGTCGCGACTTTGATGTCGTTCGAGGCACCGGTAGAAACATGTTCAGCACCGTAGATGATCTCTTCCGCCAGACGACCGCCGTACAGCGTGGAGATCTGGCTTTCCAGCTTCTGACGGCTGGCGCTAATTGCGTCGCCTTCAGGCAGGAAGAAGGTCACACCCAGCGCACGACCGCGCGGGATAATCGTTACTTTGTGTACTGGATCGTGTTCCGGTACCAGGCGACCGATAATCGCGTGGCCAGCTTCGTGATACGCGGTAGATTCTTTCTGCGCTTCCGTCATCACCATGGAGCGACGTTCCGCACCCATCATGATTTTGTCTTTCGCTTTCTCGAACTCAACCATCGACACGACGCGCTTGTTGCCGCGAGCAGCAAACAGCGCCGCTTCGTTCACCAGGTTCGCGAGGTCAGCACCGGAGAAGCCCGGCGTACCACGTGCAATGATTGCCGCATCGATATCCGGAGACAGCGGTACGCGACGCATATGCACTTTCAGGATCTGTTCACGACCACGAACGTCCGGCAGACCAACCACAACCTGACGGTCGAAACGGCCTGGACGCAGCAGCGCAGGGTCAAGAACGTCCGGACGGTTAGTTGCCGCGATAACAATAATACCTTCGTTACCTTCGAAGCCGTCCATCTCAACCAGCATCTGGTTCAGGGTCTGCTCACGTTCATCGTGACCACCGCCCAGACCAGCGCCACGCTGACGGCCTACTGCGTCGATTTCATCGATGAAGATGATGCACGGTGCCGCTTTTTTGGCCTGTTCGAACATGTCACGCACACGAGATGCACCCACACCCACGAACATTTCCACGAAATCAGAACCGGAAATTGTAAAGAATGGAACCTTCGCTTCACCGGCGATAGCTTTCGCCAGCAGGGTTTTACCGGTACCCGGAGGACCGACCATCAGGACGCCTTTCGGGATTTTACCGCCCAGCTTCTGGAAACGGCTCGGTTCGCGCAGGTATTCAACCAGCTCAGCAACCTCTTCCTTCGCTTCGTCACAACCCGCAACGTCAGCAAACGTGGTTTTGATCTGATCTTCCGTCAGCATGCGCGCTTTGCTCTTACCGAACGACATGGCGCCTTTGCCACCACCGCCCTGCATTTGACGCATGAAGAAGATCCAGACACCAATCAGCAGCAGCATTGGGAACCAGGAAATGAAGATAGAAGCCAGCAGGCTAGGCTCTTCAGGCGGTTCGCCGACAACCTTGACGTTTTTGGTCAGCAGGTTATCAAGCAGCTTCGGATCGTTAACCGGAATGTAGGTCGTGTAACGGTTACTATCTTTCTTGGTAACGTTAATCTCACGTCCGTTGATCTTCGCTTCACGAACCTGGTCCTGATTGACCTCTTGCAGGAAGGTAGAGTAATCAACCTTACGGCCATTAGACTCGCTGGGCCCAAAGCTCTGGAATACTGACATCAGCACAACGGCAATGACCAGCCAGAGAATTAGGTTTTTCGCCATGTCACTCAAGGGATTAACCTCATATTACAACTGTGTTAAAAACAGCGTCAGGATACTCTATATCCAGTTTCTTTCAAACTTTCGTTTGAAATCTACCGGTTATGGTTTACGCCCGGTCGCTACAATATACACTTCACGCGAACGGGCGCGAGAAGAGTCCGGCTTACGAACTTTGACCTTCGTAAACAGGGAGCGAATCTCTCTTAGATACTCATCGAAGCCTTCGCCCTGGAACACCTTCACTACAAAACTACCACCTGGCGCTAAAACATCTCGAGCCATTCCAAGCGCCAGCTCTACCAGATACATGGCCCGGGGAATATCCACCGCCGGTGTTCCACACATATTTGGTGCCATATCAGACATGACAACTTGTACTTTACTGTCACCTACGCGTTCAAGTAACGCTTGCAGGACTAATTCATCACGAAAGTCGCCCTGAAGGAAGTCCACACCAACGATTGGATCCATAGGTAAAAGATCGCAAGCGATAATGCGGCCGCTGTTGCCGATCTGCGTAACCGCATATTGCGACCAGCCACCCGGTGCAGCGCCGAGATCAACAATCGTCATCCCCGGTTTAAAAATTTTGTCACTTTGCTGTATTTCATCAAGTTTAAACCAGGCACGGGAACGTAACCCCTTTTTCTGCGCCTGTTGAACATATTTATCGCTAAAGTGTTCCTGAAGCCAGCGACTCGAGCTGGCAGAACGCTTTTTACCTGTCATTTCACATTCCCAAAGGGCAGTTCATCGTAACCAATGGTGTAAATTTCTACACAGCTATTTGGTGATATATGGGAGATGGCGGTAGAATGACCCGTTTTCAATCCCAACGTAAGCAAAAATATACGATGAATCTGAGTACTAAACAAAAACAGCACCTGAAAGGTCTGGCACATCCGCTCAAGCCGGTAGTTATGCTTGGCAATAATGGTTTGACCGAAGGGGTACTGGCCGAGATTGAACAAGCGTTAGAGCACCATGAACTTATCAAGGTGAAAATCGCCTCGGAAGACCGCGATACCAAAACCTTGATCGTGGAAGCTATCGTACGCGAAACCGGCGCCTGCAATGTACAGGTCATCGGCAAAACGCTGGTACTGTATCGCCCGACTAAAGAACGTAAAATCTCGCTGCCACGCTAAGAATATCCCAAAGTCGCACACGAAGTTTGTGTAAAACGCGGGGTTTTCCGCTAGCAGGAGAGCAAAATGCCACGCTCTCTTCGTTGATAAAAGGCCGCTATGCGGCCTTTTTCCTTTCTTTACAATGTATCAACATCTTAACCAAGATGCGAATTACAGGTATTCGACCTTCGTTACTTCATATTCAACTTCACCGCCCGGCGTTTTGATAACGACGACGTCATCCTGCTCTTTGCCAATCAGGCCACGAGCAATAGGCGAGTTCACTGAAATCAGATTCTGTTTAAAATCAGCTTCATCATCGCCGACAATACGCCAGGTCTGCTCTTCGTCATTATCGAGATTCAGAACGGTAACCGTCGCGCCGAAAACAACACGACCATTGTTCGGCATTTTAGTGACGTCAATCACCTGCGCATTGGACAGTTTAGCTTCGATATCTTTAATGCGTCCTTCGCAGAATCCTTGCTGTTCGCGAGCCGCGTGATACTCCGCGTTCTCTTTCAGGTCACCGTGCTCACGCGCTTCCGCGATAGCGGCGATAATTTCAGGACGGCGCACAGATTTCAGAAAATCCAGCTCTTCGCGCAGTTTTTCAGCACCACGTAAGGTCATCGGGATAGCTTGCATTTGTTATACCTCTTGAACATTCCTGTAGGGGCCGATGGTTCTCACCCCGGCTGCTAAGCCCACCCTGGCATACGCCATGCCAGGGTCAGAAGCAAAAAAATACCGACCCGGGGCTCAAGGTCCCAGGTCAGCTACAATTCTCTATTTGATGATCATTTTACCCTGGAGTTCCCTATGGGTCATCGTTTACTTTTTGGGGCGTTGCGCCGTAGTATGACGGCCTGTTTCCAGGTTGTTAGCGCGAGATTATGCGATTTCCCAGATTTACCATTGGATTGACTGCCAGTATAGCGTTCAGCGTTCAGGCTGCGAATGTCGACGAATACATCAACCAGCTTCCTGCCGGGGCCAACCTCGCCCTTATGGTACAGAAGGTTGGCGCATCTGCACCCGCTATTGATTTTCATAGCCAGCAGATGGCGCTCCCCGCCAGTACCCAGAAAGTGATCACCGCGCTGGCGGCGTTGATTCAGCTCGGGCCTGATTTCCGTTTTACCACCACGCTTGAGACGAAAGGCAACGTGGAAGGCGGCGTTTTGAAAGGTGACTTAGTGGCGCGATTTGGCGCCGATCCGACGCTAAAACGCCAGGATATTCGCAATATGGTAGCGACCCTGAAAAAATCTGGTGTGACGCAAATTGCCGGAAATGTTCTGATCGACACCTCTATTTTCGCCAGTCATGATAAAGCCCCCGGTTGGCCCTGGAACGACATGACGCAATGTTTTAGCGCCCCGCCTGCCGCAGCCATTGTCGATCGCAACTGTTTCTCGATTTCGCTCTACAGCGCGCAAAAACCGAACGATCTGGCATTTATTCGCGTAGCATCCTACTACCCGGTCACCATGTTCAGCCAGGTGCGAACCCTCGCGCGTGGCTCTGCCGAAGCGCAATATTGTGAACTGGACGTGGTTCCAGGCGATCTCAACCGCTTCACGCTGACCGGATGCCTACCTCAACGCGCCGACCCGCTGCCGCTGGCGTTCGCCATTCAGGATGGCGCCAGCTATGCCGGGGCGATTATCAAAGATGAGCTAAAACAAGCGGGTATCACTTACAGCGGCACGCTGCTGCGCCAGACGCAGGTCAACGAGCCGGGGACCGTGGTTGCCAGCAAGCAGTCAGCGCCGCTGCATGACCTGCTTAAGATTATGCTGAAAAAATCGGACAACATGATTGCCGATACCGTTTTCCGCATGATTGGCCATGCACGATTTAACGTCCCGGGCACCTGGCGGGCAGGTTCCGATGCCGTACGCCAAATTTTGCGTCAGCAGGCGGGCATCGATATTGGCAACACCATTATTGCCGACGGTTCTGGTCTCTCCCGCCATAACCTGATTTCCCCGGCGACCATGATGCAGGTGCTGCAATATATCGCTCAGCACGATAACGAGCTGAACTTTATAACTATGCTACCGCTGGCGGGCCATGACGGCTCCCTGCAATACCGTGCGGGCCTGCATCAGGCTGGCGTGGATGGCAAAGTATCGGCGAAGACAGGCTCACTACAGGGCGTCTACAACCTCGCAGGCTTCATCACCACGGCAAGCGGTCAGCGCATGGCGTTTGTGCAGTATCTGTCGGGTTATGCGGTAGAGCCGGCTGACCAACGTAATCGGCGTATTCCGCTGGTACGCTTCGAGAGTCGGTTGTACAAGGATATTTATCAGTCTAACTAAGCGGATGCAGGGAGCGGTAACGCTCCCTCGTCGTTTCTAATCGTTTGCCGGGATTATCCGCAACTCGGTTAACCCAATCCCCAGCTTCCTTGGCGGAGCGGATTTAGGAAAACCGATATAATTTCCCTCGTTACTCAACTCCGGATAAGGGGGGACAATCGTTAGCGTATCGAGTCTGTCAGGATTCGTCATATGTAATATCACCGTTTCCGCCTCTGCGTGCAGGGTGAGATAGTGGGTACAGGAACCGATGGAAACGGGAATCGGTGCACCAATATTTTTGCCAAAGGCTTTTGCCTTGATCTCAACGTCAAATTTCGCGGGCAGTGGTTGGTTATAGGTGATAGCCACCGCGGGTGACAGGTTCGCATCTGACCACCGTCCCCAGTATTCTGGATGCCCCACTCCTGTTATTGATTTCACAAATGCAGGCAGTCCTTCCGCCGCAAACAGTATGCGATCGGACTGATAGCGGACATCCTTTGCGGAAAGTAATAACCGCGCCTGGATACGCTGAAAGCGTTCATGATTCGTTTTGCCCGGAAATTCACTCATCCCGCCTGAATAATCTTCAGCCGTTATTTTCTCGATGTGAGTCTCGCTACCGGCTTTCCCAGAGGCAACACACCACCCAGTCGTGACGGCAGAATCCGGTTGCCATACGGGGCCAATGCTCAGGCATTGATCTATCCAGATAAATTTATGGCCTTCAGGCAGAAATCCCAGGGTATTCCTTAAAGACATTCCCACGTCATTCCCGTCATCGACAACCGGCCAGACTCGTCCCGGTGATACTTCCAGTAAGGCGGGAATAGGGTATTCAAAACTATCAAAACGCAGCAACTTTCTTCTGGTATCAACGGTAAAATTTTTAATGGACTCGGGAATTCCCCAACGGGAGCGGATAGCAGGCCCCCAGGCTAACAACTTATTTTTAAAGTCGTCAAAAACCGCTGCCAGGGAAGGCTGACTTAATGAACTTCTCCCTAAGCCTATTGCATTACCACCCCCCATCAGCTCAAGCACCGTTGCCCCATTATCTAACGTGCTTCGCTTATCGGCGATAACTTTCGGCGTCACGCCATTTCTGAAAACCACAAATAAATTGCGGCGAGGCATTTTATTTAAATAATCCACAGCAGCCGTCATATTTTGCATTACCAGATGATCGGATGAGAGAACAATAATCGTATTACTGGCCCAGGGCGAAGCCTGTATCCGTCTAATGAATTTAGCGATTTCCCTCTGGCTACAAAGCACAGAGGTTAACGCATCGACTTCGCTACCATTTTTTTTATAGCTGACAGGACAGCTCGTGGGGATATAACCTTCAGGGGGATGGGTGTCCAGCGTCAACGTGAATAACGCAAAAGGCGTTTTTTGCCGGGACAAATGCTCAAACTTGCGCCAGACCTTTTCCAGCAGCATATCATCATATAGCCCCCAGGCATTCTGGGCGGAAAAATCCTTCTCCAGGCCAGACTCCGCCAGTCCCCAGGCATGTTCAATGCCGTGCGTTTTAAAAAACACATCCTTATCGGCGAAACGTAAATCAGCGCCCTGCATAAACCAGGTTTCATAACCTGAATTTTTCAAAATATCCCCAAGGCAGACTGAAGAGGAAAAGAAGCCCAGACTTGCTTTCTTGCCACTTAAATCGGTCGGTGCAAACAGCGGAAGACCACACTGCGATGCCACGATCCCTGCTATGGTAAAATCCGTCGCCGGATACTGTTCTGTACCGCTAAAATCCAGGCCATCTTGTTTCAGCGCCGTTAAATCAGGCAGCAACTGAGGAAATGTGTCTTTATCAAAGTAGGTTCTTTCCAGGCTTTCTGCATAAATATATACCAGATTATATTTTGGATTATTTATCCTGGTATCTGGCGTAATATAGTAGCGCGAAAAATCGGAGCCATCTACTTCTGCTGGCGGCTTGCTATAATTAGTGAATTGTAATAATGCCGGAGAGATGCCAACAGCAAAAAATGTCAGTAATACGGCGGTTATCGAAGCGTAATGTTTTCTCTCTTTTTGAACATTTTTACCTTGCATGAATCGCCAGTTCAGAAAGAGTAGCAGTCCAATCAGCAAGACAGCAACGACAAAAGGCGCGACGTAATCTTTAAAATCCGCGCCATAAAGCGAGCGGGTCAAAGTATAAATAACAGCGTCATTAACCCCTTCGCCCGTAAAGTAATAACAGCCTAACCAAAACAGGCTTAAAAATAAAGAAATGCACTGAGCAAGTAAAATAAGAGAGGCGTAATAGATTGCCCTATAGCCTTTACTTTTATAAATCAGGGCGGCCAAAACCATTGAGGCCAGTGATATAATAATTGCTACAAATGAGTATTGCATTACCTCGTCTCATACATGCACGCTAAATGAGGAGGAATTATAATTGGTCGTTTAATGCGGGAACATCATTAATATTTTTTTCAGAATATATAAATAAAAGGGCTGGTAAACCAGCCCTCAAAATCAACGCTTATAGATGAACTCAACGCCTTCTTCGTCGTCTTCGTCCCAGTCGTCATCCCAGTCATCTTCCGCTTCGTCTTCGACTTCAGCGAGCTGCTGGCGGTGATAATCATCCCACATGAACTCAACTTTCTCTGGCTGTTTCGCTTCTTCAGCCTGAACAATCGGGTTCTCAATGATAAAGGTCATCACATCCCAGCACAGATCCTTCACGCCCAACTGGCTGGCGGCGGAGATCAGGTAATATTTACCTTCCCAGCCCAGCGCTTCGGCGATCGCTTTCGCTTTCTCTTCCGCTTCGGCCTTGTCCAGCAAATCAATTTTGTTGAACACTAACCAGCGCGGTTTAGACGCCAGGTCCTGACTGTATTTTTCCAGTTCGCCAATAATGATACGGGCGTTCTCTACCGGATCGGAGCCATCAATTGGATCGATATCGATGAGGTGCAGCAGCACGCGGCAACGTTCCAGGTGTTTCAGGAAGCGAATCCCCAGACCCGCGCCTTCAGCCGCGCCTTCAATCAGCCCCGGAATGTCGGCCACTACGAAGCTCTTTTCGTTGTCCATACGCACCACGCCCAGGCTTGGTACCAGGGTGGTGAACGGATAATCGGCAACTTTCGGCTTCGCCGCAGATACCGCACGGATAAACGTCGATTTACCGGCATTTGGCATACCCAACATACCCACGTCCGCCAGCAGCATCAGCTCCAGCAACAGATCGCGCTTATCGCCCGGTGTCCCCATCGTTTTCTGACGCGGAGTACGGTTGACCGAGGATTTGAAACGGGTGTTACCCAGGCCGTGCCAGCCGCCTTTAGCGACCATCAGACGCTGACCATGCTTGGTCATGTCGCCCATGGTTTCGCCGGTGCCCTGATCGATAACGCGCGTACCGACAGGCACTTTAATCGTAACGTCTTTACCGCGTTTACCTGTGCAATCGCGGCTCGCGCCATTCTGACCACGTTCCGCACGGAAAGATTTTTCAAAACGGTAATCGATCAGCGTGTTCAGGTTTTCGTCGGCTTCCATCCATACGTCGCCGCCATCACCGCCATCACCGCCGTCCGGGCCGCCTTTTGGAATATATTTTTCACGGCGGAAGCTCACGCAACCATTACCGCCATCACCTGCAACGACCAGAATCGATGCTTCATCAACAAACTTCATTTTACTCTCCGTAAATCATTCGCCTGAGCGGGGTTGCGAAACCACCGTTTCATGCTTACGTAAACCGCCCCAAATTCGATGACCAATGGCGGAATACATCGCGCCCGCAACCACGATAAACGCACCGAGATAACCTAAAAGGTTTAGCATCGGTCTGGCGAAGAAATCGGGCCAGGCCAGTGATAATAAATCTGAAAATAATAACGTAAACAGCGGCGTAAGCGTAATAATGGCGCTTACCTGCGCCGCCTGCCAGCGCGCCATCGCTTCCGCGAGAGCGCCGTATCCTACCAGCGTATTCAGGCCGCAGAATACCAGGCAGGCCAGCTGCCAGTCGCTGAGCTGCGTGATGACACCGGGTTTAGCCAGCGGCAACAACGCGATCGTACATAAAGTGTACAGTAAAAACAGGATCTGCGGTGACGCCAGACGGCGCAATAACACCTTTTGCGCGACCCCATAGCTCACCCAGACCATCGCCGCACCGACACCAAAGATAACGCCCCAGGTGTAATCGGTGAGTCGGGTAAAAATTTCGATCAGACTGGTATTAAAAAACAGAACCAGGCCGCTCAGAAGCATAATGGCGCCAATCACCTGCGTGCCGCGCATCTTTTCTTTCAGGATAAAGACGCTGGCGATCATCATGCCAACGGGTGACAGCTGACCGATAACCTGCGAGGCCGTTGGGCTCAAGTATTGCAAAGATGAACTAAACAGTATGAAGTTACCGAACAGCCCACCGGTGGCTATTGCCAACAGCACCAACCAACGCGCTTTGCGAAAAATGCGCAATGGGGGGAGCTTTTTTTTAACCGCAAGGATAGCGCCAAGGCCAATACTTGCCATTAAAAAACGGTAGAACACCACGGTAGGAGGCTCCATCACCTCCAGCACTTGCTTCATTGCTATTGGCAAAGCGCCCCAACATATTGCAGTCGTGAGTGCTAACAGAATACCAATGCCTGCCTGCTGCTTCATGCCGTATTCCCTGCAAGGGCTCGTTTCCGGTTTATCACGGCGCGACGAGCATATTTACCGGCCGTCGAATGTAAAAAGCCCCGCAACGTGTTGCGGGGCTTTTATCCGTTACCGGGACGCGAAAAACTTATTCAGCAACGATGCTGATGAATTTACGGTTTTTCGGGCCTTTCACTTCAAATTTCACTTTACCGTCTGCTTTAGCAAACAGAGTGTGGTCTTTGCCGCAACCAACGTTGGAGCCAGCGTGGAATTTAGTACCACGTTGACGAACGATGATGCTACCAGCCAGAACTGTTTCACCGCCGAAGCGTTTTACGCCCAGACGTTTAGCTTCTGAATCGCGACCGTTACGAGTCGAGCCGCCAGCCTTTTTATGTGCCATTTAATCTGCTCCCCTTAACTTAAGCGCTGATGCCAGTGATTTTCACATCAGTGAACCACTGACGATGGCCCTGCTGCTTACGGTAGTGTTTACGACGACGAAACTTAACGATTTTAACTTTCTCGCCACGACCATGAGCAACAACTTCAGCTTTGATAACGCCGCCATCAACGAAAGGAACGCCGATTTTGACTTCTTCACCGTTTGCGATCATCAGAACTTCAGCGAATTCAACAGATTCGCCAGTTGCGATGTCCAGCTTTTCCAGGCGAACGGTCTGACCTTCGCTTACTCGGTGTTGTTTACCACCACTTTGGAAAACCGCGTACATAAAAAACTCCGCTTCCGCGCACACCTTTTTGATGATTCAGAGTGCGCTATAAATATTCACAATAGGGCGCGAATATTACGCAAAACGCGAGCCTTTGACAAGTGCTACCGTCAATACATGAAGAAAAAAAACACAACACGTACGGTAACGTTTATCTACGGCGTTTTTTCAGTACAATCAGCATATATTTATAAACCTGAACCCGACGTTACCTTGCCATACGGTGAGGTAATCGGGGCGAGAAGCCCGGCTTTTGCGATGAATTTAGAAAAAATCAATGAGTTAACCGCGCAAGATATGGCGGGGGTCAATGCGACAATCCTTGAACAGCTCAATTCCGACGTCCAGTTGATCAATCAGTTAGGGTACTACATCGTGAGCGGCGGCGGAAAACGCATTCGCCCAATGATCGCCGTACTTGCAGCACGTGCCGTTGGTTACCAGGAAAATGCGCACGTTACGATTGCAGCCCTCATCGAGTTTATCCACACTGCGACCCTCCTGCATGACGATGTTGTGGATGAGTCCGACATGCGCCGCGGGAAAGCCACAGCAAATGCGGCGTTTGGTAATGCGGCCAGCGTGCTGGTCGGCGATTTTATCTATACCCGCGCATTTCAGATGATGACCAGCCTCGGCTCGCTGAAAGTACTGGATGTCATGTCGAAAGCGGTTAACGTCATCGCAGAAGGTGAAGTTCTGCAGTTGATGAACGTCAACGACCCGGACATCACCGAAGAAAACTATATGCGCGTCATCTACAGCAAGACGGCGCGTTTGTTCGAAGCCGCAGCCCAATGCTCGGGTATTCTGGCTGGCTGCAGCGAAGAACAAGAGAAAGGGTTGCAGGATTATGGCCGTTATCTTGGGACTGCGTTCCAGTTAATTGACGATTTACTGGATTACAGCGCAGATGGCGAGCAGTTGGGTAAAAACGTCGGTGATGACCTGAACGAAGGTAAGCCGACGCTACCGCTGCTGCATGCCATGCGCCACGGCACCCCGGAGCAGGCGCAGATGATCCGCCAGGCCATTGAACAAGGTAACGGTCGTCACCTTCTGGAGCCGGTTCTGGAAGCGATGAACACCTGTGGCTCTCTGGAGTGGACCCGACAACGTGCGGAAGAAGAGGCCGATAAAGCCATCGCCGCGTTGCAGGTGCTGCCTGATACGCCATGGCGAGAAGCGCTGATTGGTCTGGCGCATATCGCCGTACAGCGCGACCGCTAATTACCTTCCCCCCAGCCACTCATCATCCCGTGCCTCGCACGGGATGCTCTTATAAATTCCAATAAATCCTTTCAGCTTTCCGGATGATTACGCCAGATATTGGCATAATCTGAATATACTCACACCTTACACGAACATTTTAGAACATTTGTTCTCGGAGCGTTATAGTGTCGCCACAACCGAACGTGAAACCGTAAGTCATTAACCAAAGGAGGGATGAATTTATGGAAAGCAAGCTGATTGACTGGCATACGGCCGACATCATCGCCGGACTGCGCAAAAAAGGCACCTCAATGGCCGCTGAGTCACGTAAAAATGGCTTGAGTTCATCAACGCTGGCGAACGCGTTAACGCGGCCATGGCCGAAAGGAGAGTTGATTATTGCCCGGGCGCTGGGAACCGACCCTTGGGTGATCTGGCCGTCGCGCTACCACGATGCCAAAACGCATGAATTCATCGACAGAACACGAATGATGAGGGGACCGAGAGGGAAAAAGAATCCTGAATGAACATTAAGCAGTAACCCCCGGCCCAAAGACCAGGGGGTTACCAGAGGCGTTGACGATTACTCGCCTTTCACGCGCTCAATGTTTGCGCCCAGCGCACGCAGTTTATCTTCGATGCGCTCATAGCCGCGATCGATGTGATAAATACGGTCGACCACCGTCGTACCTTCAGCAATACAACCCGCCAACACCAGGCTTGCTGACGCACGCAGATCGGTCGCCATCACTTGCGCGCCGGAGAGCGTTTCCACACCGTGGCAAATCACAGTGTTGCTTTCGATTTCCGCGTGAGCGCCCATACGGCTCAGCTCAGGCACGTGCATGAAGCGGTTCTCAAACACGGTTTCCGTGATGAAGCCTGTCCCTTCTGCCACCAGGTTCAGCAGCGTGAACTGGGCCTGCATATCAGTCGGGAACGCCGGGTGCGGCGCAGTACGTACATTGACCGCCTTCGGACGCTTGCCGTGCATGTCGAGGCTTATCCAGTCCTCGCCGACTTCGATATCCGCCCCCGCATCACGCAGCTTCGCCAGGACGGCATCCAGCGTGTCAGGTTGCGCATTGCGGCAGATAATTTTGCCGCGAGAAATCGCTGCTGCAACCAGGAAAGTGCCGGTTTCAATACGGTCTGGCAGAACGCGATAAACACCACCGCCGAGACGTTCAACACCTTCGATGGTAATGCGATCGGTACCCTGACCGCTGATCTTCGCACCCAGCGCAATCAGGAAATTAGCGGTATCGACGATCTCCGGCTCGCGCGCGGCGTTTTCAATGATGGTGGTGCCTTCAGCAAGTGTTGCCGCACACATAATAGTGACCGTCGCGCCGACGCTCACTTTATCCATGACGATATGCGCGCCTTTCAGACGGCCATCAACGGACGCCTTCACATAGCCTTCTTCCAGCTTGATCGTCGCGCCTAACTGCTCCAGACCGGTAATGTGCAGGTCAACCGGACGCGCGCCGATGGTGCAACCGCCCGGCAGTGAAACCTGCCCCTGGCCAAAGCGAGCAACCAACGGTCCGAGCGCCCAGATAGACGCACGCATGGTTTTCACCAGATCATACGGTGCACAGAAGACGTTAACGTCACGCGCATCAATGTGCACGGAACCATTACGCTCAACTTTCGCACCCAACTGGCTCAGTAGCTTCATGGAAGTGTCAACGTCCTTCAGTTTCGGGACGTTTTGGATCTCTACAGGTTCTTCCGCCAGCAGCGCCGCAAACAGGATCGGCAGTGCGGCGTTTTTAGCGCCTGAAATTGTGACTTCGCCCTGGAGCTTCGTTGGCCCCTGAACACGAAATTTATCCATTATTCTGTTCTCTGTTAAGAATTTATCTTCGCTACCGGCACATCACCCGTAGCTCAAAAACCATTAAGTTTGCGATCGCGCGCCCATTCCGCTGGGGTAAACGCTTTAATCGACAAAGCATGAATGCGGTTGTCCGCAATGTACTCCATCAACGGGCCATAGACTGATTGCTGCTTCTTGACCCGGCTCATGCCTTCAAACATCTCACCCACGGCAATAACCTGAAAGTGACTGCCGTCGCCAGAAACGTGGACTTCCTGGAGGGAGAGCGCATTCATCAGCACGCTCTGAATTTCATTATTTTCCATGGGCTCTTCATTCGTCAGATAGTGAAAACAGCCCAACATCTTAGAGCAAAGTGGCGCTGTCATAAATAAGCAAAAAGCCTCGCTGATAAATCAGACAAGGCTTTGATGGCAGATCCCTTATGATGGGGATGCTGGATGAAGGCACAAGGCCTTATCCAGCCTGAAAAAATTAACGCGGAAGGACATCGTCAGGCAGATTGTAAAGCTGCGCCAGCGTGTAAACTTTATCGTTAACACCAGCGAGCGAAACGCTGTTCCCCTGCTGCTTGCCCTGATCAATCAAGTGCAGCAGTAACGCCAGACCACCGGTATCCACCCGGGAAACCTGGTTCAGGTCGATGCAGGTTACCCCTTGCATCGCCTCAACTCGCGCATCCCATAATGGATTTAACACGTCTTGATCCAGCTCTCCCGCCAGCACCAGCTTGTCACCTTCACGCTTCCAGGTGAGTGACTGGGTCATTATTTTTTCTCTTCCAGGGTAATTTTCTGCTGAGAAATAGATTTCAGTTGTGCTGTCAGGCCATCGATACCTTTGGTACGCAGCAGGTCGCTCCACTCATTCTGTTTGGTGGTGATCATGCTGACGCCTTCGGCGATCATGTCATACGCCTGCCAGTTACCGGTTTGCGAGTTTTTACGCCACTGGAAATCCAGACGAACCGGAGGACGGCCATTCGGATCGATAATGGTCACGCGGATAGGCACGATGGTCGCATCACCCAGCGGTTGCTCAGGGGCAATCTTATAGGTCTGACCGTGGTACATTGCCAGCGCCTGACCGTAAGCCTGCTTCAGATATTCACGAAAGGCGGCGAAATAGGCGTCACGTTGTGCCGGGGTCGCTTCTTTGTAGTAGCGGCCCAGGACCAGCGCACCAGCATATTTAACCTGTACGTATGGCAACAATTCCTGATCGACAACATCGCGCAGGTAATCCGGGTTGGCGCGAATTTTAGGTTGCTCGTTCTTCAGGCGGTCAAAGGTCTTCTGCGCCGCCTCATTCATCAACTTGTACGGGTTAGTCTGATCCGCCGCGGTTGCCGCGCTAAGGGGGGCAATGATCAGCATAGCCACCATCATCAATCGTTTAAACATACGTCGATTCTCCTGAGATTATTTCGTTGCGCCCGCAGGCGTAGTGGCTTCATTATTGCCTTCAGTTGCGGCTGGCGCATCGCCAGAATTCTTATTGTCATCACCTTTACTGTTGCTGTTGTAAAGGAACTGACCAATCATGTCTTCCAGCACCATCGCGGATTTCGTGTCCTGAATCGTACCGCCATCTTTGAGGATAGACGTTCCCAGCTCAGGATCTTCAAAACCGACGTTCAATGCCAGATACTGCTCTCCCAGCAGGCCGGAAGTACGGATGCTCAGGGAGCTGGTGTCAGGAATATGGTTAAAACGCGATTCGATTTCCAGGGTCACGCGCGGTAGGTACGTTTTCGGATCCAGCGAGATATCCGATACGCGTCCAACCACCACCCCGCCAATCCGCACCGGAGAGCGTTCTTTCAGGCCGCCAATATTATCAAAGGTCGCATAAATCGTGTAAGTCGGCTCAGTACGCATTGAGGTAACATTCGCTGCCTTCAGGCAGACAAACAGCGCAGCCAGCAGCGCAATCAGCAGAAATAACCCGACCCAAATTTCATTTTTTTTCGTTTGCATGAACTCAATTCCCAAACATCAGTGCGGTGAGCACAAAATCCAGCCCCAGAACGGCGAGAGAGGCGTGCACAACGGTGCGTGTCGTTGCCCGGCTAATGCCGGCTGAGGTCGGGATCGCATCATAACCATTGAACAATGCAATCCAGGTGACCGTTATGGCGAACACCACGCTCTTAATCAGACAGTTGACCAGGTCCAGACGCCAGTCGACGGCATTTTGCATCGCCGACCAGAAAAAGCCTGCATCAATACCTTTCCAGCTTACGCCAACCAGCGAACCGCCCCAGATCCCCACCGCGACAAAAATAATCGTCAACAGCGGCAATGAAATGACACCGGCCCAAAAACGCGGAGAGATCACCCGACGCAGCGGATCGACGGCCATCATTTCCAGACTGGAGAGTTGCTCGGTCGCCCGCATCAGGCCAATCTCTGCGGTTAAGGCCGATCCGGCGCGCCCGGCAAACAGTAGCGCCGCAACAACCGGCCCCAGCTCACGTAACAATGACAGCGCCACCAGCATGCCAAGGCTGGTTTCCGCACTGTAGGTCGTCAGAACCAGGTATCCCTGCAACCCCAGCACCATACCGATGAACACACCAGAAACAATAATGATCAGCATCGATAAGACACCGACATTATAGAGCTGGCGTATCAGCAGCGGCGCATGTTTGCGAAACTCCGGCTTGCCGACAACCGCATTGAACAACATTAATCCGGCTCGCCCGAACGTCCTGAGGGTTTTAATCCCTCGATGTCCGAGTGATGCCAGCGCATTTAACAACATGGGTGGCTTAACTCCCTGTTTTGAGTAAATCGATGTGGTAGTCGCCCGCCGGATAACGGAACGGAACCGGCCCATCAGCAATACCGTCAAGGAACTGACGTACGCGCGGGTCGGCGTTTTCTTGCAGAGCCTGAGCACTACCGTAGGCCACTATTTTTTTGTCCGCCATAATATAGGCGTAATCTGCAATACTCAGCACCTCAGGCACATCATGGGACACCACCACGCAGGTGACGCCCAGCGCACTGTTCAGTTCCGAAATCAGTTTTACCAGCACCCCCATGGTAATGGGATCCTGGCCGACGAACGGTTCGTCAAACATAATGAGGTCAGGCTCCAGCGCGATGGCGCGTGCTAACGCAGCACGCCGTGCCATCCCACCGGATAATTCAGAAGGCATTAACTTTGCCGCGCCCCGCAGACCAACGGCTTCAAGCTTCATCATCACCGTGCTTTTCAGCAACGCTGCAGGCAACGTCGTATGCTCGCGTAGCGGATACGCGACGTTGTCAAACACGTTCATGTCGGTAAACAGCGCGCCGGACTGAAACAACATACTCATGCGTTTACGCACGGTAAATAAACGCGAACGGGACATGGCCGGAACGTTCTCGCCGTCGAACAGGATCTCGCCCTTATCTGGGGGTATCTGTCCGCCAATCAGACGCAATAGCGTCGTTTTGCCGATGCCTGATGGCCCCATGATCGCCGTCACCTTACCACGCGGCACCGTCAGGGAAATATTATCAAAGATGCAGCGATCGCCTCGGGAAAAGCTGACATCGCGCATATCGACTAGATTCGCCACAGACTGACCCATTGATTCATCCTTTACTATTGCCTCGTTGATCGAAGAGTTTGGCGCTCAATTTAGCCCTGAACCCAACATATTTACAGATTATTGCCTGTCCTGGTTAGCGAAAGCTGGCATTTGTTTTACTTTTTAGCCGCATAAAGTCAAAATTAAGACTTCGTTACGGCTTCCAGAAGATCCTTCAAGTGGACCGGCGAGTATACCTGAAGAAAGGACTTTAGATGCTTTTAGCGACGGCGCTGTTAATAATTGGTTTACTTCTGGTGGTCTACGGTGCCGACCGTCTGGTATTTGCCGCATCCATTTTATGTCGAAATTTCGGTATCCCCCCCATTATTATTGGGATGACCGTTGTCAGCGTAGGGACGTCGTTACCCGAGATCATTGTCTCTGTGGCGGCAT
This sequence comes from Citrobacter sp. Cc139, assembly GCF_030334645.1. Classification (NCBI taxonomy): domain Bacteria; kingdom Pseudomonadati; phylum Pseudomonadota; class Gammaproteobacteria; order Enterobacterales; family Enterobacteriaceae; genus Citrobacter; species Citrobacter sp. Cc139. The sequence goes on along the minus strand of NZ_JAOWDM010000059.1, from coordinate 68,231 downwards.
CAATAAATGGGCAACTCGATCTGGCCGTGGGTACCGCTATCGGATCTAACATTACCAACATTCTGCTTATTTTAGGTCTGTCGGCGCTGATTCATCCTTTTACCGTGCATTCTGATGTTCTGCGTCGTGAATTACCGCTAATGTTGCTGGTGAGTATTTTAGCCGCATCCGTGTTGTATGACGGCCAGTTGAGTCGTAGTGACGGTTTCTTTCTCCTGCTTCTGGCCGTGCTATGGCTGCTATTCATTGTTAAAATCGCCCGTCTGGCTGAGCGACAAGGCAATGACACGCTGACCCGGGAGCAGATAGCGGAACTTCCACGCGAAGGCGGATTGCCAGTCGCATTTTTGTGGTTGGGCATTGCGTTGATTATTATGCCAATGGCAACACGGATGGTGGTGGATAACGCCACCGTACTGGCGAACTATTTCGCCATGAGCGAACTCACTATCGGGCTGACGGTAGTCGCTATTGGTACCAGTTTGCCAGAGCTGGCAACGGCCATTGCGGGTCTGCGTAAAGGCGAAAACGATATTGCCGTTGGCAACATCATCGGCGCGAACATTTTTAATATTGTTATCGTCCTCGGGCTACCGGCGCTAATTACGCCGGGTGAAGTCAATCCGATGGCCTTCACCCGTGACTATAGCGTCATGCTGCTGGTGAGCGTGATTTTTGCACTACTCTGCTGGCGACGTCCGCGCCAGATTGGTCGCGGCGCGGGGGCGCTGCTGACCGGCGGTTTTATCATATGGCTGGCGATGCTGTATTGGTTATCGCCACTTCTCGTTGGATAACTGGAAACGCATTATGTCGCACTTAGAGTTGCAACCGGGTTTTGACTTTCAGCAAGCAGGCAAGGAAGTCCTGGCAATTGAACGTGAAGGCCTGGCGGAGCTTGATCAGTATATTAATCAAAACTTTACCCTCGCCTGTGAAAAAATATTCAGTTGCCCGGGCAAAGTCGTGGTGATGGGGATGGGGAAATCCGGACATATTGGGCGGAAGATGGCGGCCACTTTTGCCAGCACCGGCACCCCCTCATTTTTCGTGCATCCGGGCGAAGCCGCGCATGGCGATTTAGGCATGGTATCGCCGCAGGATGTGGTGATCGCCATCTCTAACTCCGGCGAATCCAATGAGATAGCGGCGTTAATCCCGGTATTAAAACGTCTTTATGTCCCGCTTATCTGCATGACCGGCCGTCCGGAAAGCAGCATGGCGCGTGCGGCAGATGTGCATCTGTGTGTTAAAGTGCCCAAGGAAGCTTGCCCGTTAGGCCTGGCGCCGACCAGCAGCACCACCGCAACGCTGGTGATGGGCGATGCCCTTGCCGTGGCGTTATTAAAAGCACGCGGCTTCACCGCGGAAGATTTTGCGTTATCGCACCCGGGTGGCGCACTGGGCCGTAAGCTTTTGCTGCGTGTTAACGATATTATGCATACGGGTGATGAGATTCCGCATGTTAATAAAAGCGCCAGCCTGCGTGACGCCTTACTTGAGATCACACGTAAAAATCTCGGCATGACCGTCATTTGCGATGATGCAATGAAGATTGACGGTATTTTCACGGATGGCGATTTACGTCGCGTCTTTGATATGGGCGTAGATGTACGCCAGTTAGGCATTGCCGATGTGATGACCCCTGGAGGCATTCGCGTGCGTCCGGGCATTCTTGCCGTTGATGCCCTGAACTTAATGCAGTCCCGCCATATCACTTCGGTAATGGTTGCTGATGGCGACCAGTTACTCGGTGTGTTACATATGCATGATCTGCTGCGTGCAGGTGTAGTGTAAGAAACTCAAGGATAAAGAAAATGAGTAAAGCAGGTGCGTCGCTTGCGACCTGTTATGGACCCGTCAACGCTGACGTTATCACCCGGGCTGAGAACATCCGTTTGCTGATCCTGGATGTGGATGGCGTATTGTCTGATGGTCTGATTTATATGGGCAACAACGGTGAAGAGCTGAAGGCTTTTAACGTCCGCGATGGCTACGGAATTCGCTGTGCGCTCACTTCCGGTATTGAGGTTGCTATTATTACCGGACGAAAGGCTAAACTTGTAGAAGATCGCTGTGCCACATTGGGGATCACGCATCTGTATCAGGGGCAGTCAGACAAACTGATCGCCTTTGACGATCTGCTTGGAAAACTGGCGATCGCGCCGGAAAATGTGGCCTATGTTGGCGATGACCTGATCGACTGGCCAGTGATGGCAAAAGTGGGATTAAGCGTAGCGGTGGCGGATGCCCATCCATTGCTGATTCCACGCGCCGACTACGTCACCCGTATCGATGGGGGACGCGGCGCTGTACGTGAAGTCTGCGATTTATTACTCCTGGCGCAGGGCAAACTGGACGAGGCCAAAGGGCAATCGATATGAGCAAAACCAGACGTTGGGTTATCATTCTACTGTCGCTGGCTGTCCTTGTGATGATTGGTATTAACCTGGCAGACAAAGACGAGGCCACTCAGGTCGCCGTCAATAACAACGAGCCAACCTATAAAAGCGAACATACCGATACCGTCGTGTATAGTCCGGAAGGCGCGCTGAGCTATCACTTGATCGCCCAACACGTTGAATATTATTCGGAGCAAGCGGTTTCGTGGTTTACTCAACCGGTATTAACCACGTTTGATAAAGATAAAGTACCGACCTGGTCAATCAAAGCCGATAAAGCCAAATTGACCAACGATCGAATGCTGTATCTGTACGGCCATGTTGAAGTTAACGCCCTGGTGCCTGACTCTCAACTACGCAGAATTACGACCGATAACGCACAGATTAACCTGGTGACTCAAGACGTCACTTCTGATGATCTTGTCACGTTATATGGCACAACATTTAACTCCAGCGGACTGAAGATGCGCGGCAACTTACGCAACAAGAACGCCGAGCTGATTGAAAAGGTTAGAACCTCATATGAAATCCAAAATAAACAAACTCAGCCTTAATCTTGTGCTTGCCAGTTCACTTCTGGCCGCCAGCATTCCGGCATTTGCCGTCACCGGCGATACCGAGCAGCCGATTCACATCGAGTCAGACCAGCAGTCCCTGGATATGCAGGGCAACGTGGTGACGTTTACTGGTAACGTGATTGTGACTCAGGGCACCATCAAAATTAATGCCGATAAAGTCGTTGTGACCCGCCCGGGCGGTGAAGACGGTAAAGAAGTGATTGATGGTTACGGTGAGCCCGCCACCTTTTACCAGATGCAGGACAACGGTAAGCCAGTGAAAGGCCGCGCCTCACATATGCACTATGAACTGGCGAAAGACTTCGTCGTGCTCACCGGTAAGGCTTACCTGGAACAGCTCGATAGCAACATCACGGGTGATAAGATCACCTATCTGGTGAAAGAGCAGAAAATGCAGGCCTTCAGCGATAAAGGCAAACGCGTCACCACCGTTCTGGTTCCGTCGCAGTTGCAGGACAAAAACAAGGCTCCGGCAGAGAAAAAAGGTAACTGATTCGTTATGGCAACATTAACTGCAAAGAACCTTGCAAAGGCCTATAAGGGCCGCCGTGTGGTGGAAGATGTCAGTCTGACCGTCAACTCCGGGGAAATCGTCGGTCTGCTTGGTCCTAACGGTGCGGGCAAGACAACGACATTTTACATGGTGGTCGGCATTGTCCCGCGCGATGCGGGCAACATTATCATTGATGACGAAGATATCAGTCTGCTGCCACTGCATGCGCGCGCGCGTCGCGGCATCGGCTACCTACCGCAGGAAGCGTCTATTTTCCGTCGCCTGAGCGTGTTTGATAACCTGATGGCGGTACTGCAAATTCGTGACGATCTCACCAGTGAGCAGCGGGAAGATCGCGCCAATGAGCTAATGGAAGAATTCCATATCGAACATCTGCGTGACAGCATGGGCCAATCGCTCTCCGGTGGTGAACGACGCCGTGTGGAAATCGCCCGCGCGCTGGCCGCGAATCCGAAATTTATCCTGCTTGATGAACCGTTTGCCGGTGTTGACCCGATTTCCGTTATCGATATCAAACGGATCATCGAACACCTGCGCGACAGCGGGCTTGGGGTGTTGATTACCGACCATAACGTCCGCGAAACGCTGGCAGTTTGTGAGCGCGCCTATATCGTGAGCCAGGGACACCTGATCGCCCATGGCACGCCGACAGAAATACTGCAGGATGAGCACGTTAAGCGCGTATACCTTGGGGAAGACTTCAGACTCTGATAGGGTAGAAGACTTCACGTCACCGCAGGAGAAAACAACTCTGAACATGAAGCAAGGTTTGCAACTCAGGCTTAGCCAACAACTGGCGATGACGCCTCAGCTACAACAGGCGATCCGTCTGTTGCAGTTGTCCACGCTGGAACTTCAGCAAGAACTTCAGCAAGCGCTGGAAAGTAACCCACTGCTCGAGCAAACCGATCTTCACGACGAAATTGATACCCAGGAAAAACAGGACAGCGAATCCCTCGATACCGCAGATGCACTCGAACAAAAAGAGATGCCAGAGGAATTGCCGCTTGACGCCAGTTGGGATGAAATCTACACCGCCGGTACGCCTTCAGGCACCAGCGGAGATTACATTGACGACGAACTGCCTGTTTATCAGGGGGAGACCACGCAATCGCTGCAGGATTACCTGATGTGGCAAGTGGAGCTGACCCCGTTCTCGGATACCGATCGCGCCATTGCGACATCAATTGTTGATGCGGTTGACGAAACCGGTTATCTCACCGTGACCCTGGACGATATTCTCGAAAGCATGGGCGATGACGACGTCGGTATGGATGAAATCGAAGCCGTGCTTAAACGCGTTCAGCGCTTTGATCCCGTTGGCGTGGCAGCCAAAGATCTGCGTGACTGCTTACTGATCCAACTCTCGCAATTTGATAAGTCCACGCCATGGCTGGAAGAAGCGCGTCTGATCATCAGCGATCACCTCGATCTGTTAGCCAACCATGACTTTCGCTCGCTGATGCGCGTAACCCGACTGAAAGAAGACGTGCTGAAAGAAGCCGTCAACCTCATCCAGTCGCTCGATCCCCGCCCAGGACAGTCGATCCAAACCGGCGAGCCGGAATACGTCATCCCGGATGTGCTGGTGCGTAAGCATAACGATCGTTGGGTGGTCGAACTCAACGGCGACAGCATTCCACGCTTGCAGATTAACCAGCACTACGCCGCGATGTGCAATAGCGCGCGCAACGATGCCGACAGCCAGTTTATTCGTAGCAATTTGCAGGATGCGAAGTGGCTGATTAAAAGTCTGGAAAGCCGCAATGATACGCTGCTGCGCGTCAGTCGCTGTATCGTTGAACAGCAGCAGGCCTTCTTTGAGCAAGGCGAAGAATTTATGAAACCGATGGTGCTGGCGGATATCGCCCAGGCCGTCGAGATGCACGAATCGACCATTTCCCGAGTGACCACGCAAAAGTATTTGCACAGTCCGCGCGGCATATTTGAACTGAAGTATTTCTTTTCCAGTCACGTTAACACTGAAGGCGGGGGCGAAGCCTCATCCACAGCTATCCGCGCACTGGTGAAGAAATTAATTGCTGCGGAGAACCCCACGAAACCGCTGAGTGACAGCAAGTTAACCTCTATGCTGTCGGATCAGGGTATCATGGTGGCGCGCCGCACCGTTGCGAAGTACCGAGAGTCTTTATCCATTCCGCCGTCTAACCAGCGCAAACAACTGGTGTGACCAAACCGATAAGGAAGACACTATGCAGCTCAACATCACTGGAAACAACGTCGAAATCACGGAAGCTCTGCGCGAGTTTGTTAATACCAAATTCGCCAAGCTTGAACAATATTTCGACCGGATTAATCAGGTCTATATTGTGTTGAAAGTGGAGAAGGTTACACATATCTCGGATGCAACACTGCATGTAAACGGTGGTGAAATTCATGCCAGCGCGGAAGGTCAGGATATGTACGCCGCCATTGACGGTTTAATTGATAAACTGGCTCGGCAGTTAACAAAACATAAAGATAAACTGAAACAGCACTAACTTTCCGGGCAGTTAGCGGGTGCAGGACGGCCTGTTGTGCAGCACAACGGGCCATTTGTACAGTTAGCGCTTAGGTGAAATTATGACAAATAACGATACGACTCTACAACTGAGCAATGTTCTTAACCAGGAATGTACGCGCGCGGCCGTTCACTGCCAAAGCAAGAAACGCGCACTGGAAATCATCAGTGAACTGGCGGCAAAACAGCTCAGCTTGCCCTCTCAGGTGGTATTTGAAGCCATTCTGACGCGTGAAAAAATGGGCAGTACCGGCATCGGTAATGGTATTGCCATCCCGCACGGCAAGCTGGAAGAAGACACGATGCGCGCGGTTGGCGTGTTTGTGCAACTCGAAACGCCCATCGCCTTCGACGCCATTGATAATCAACCCGTCGATCTGCTTTTCGCCCTGCTGGTCCCGGCAGACCAAACCAAGACGCATTTGCATACATTATCGCTGGTCGCCAAACGTCTGGCAGATAAAGCCATCTGCCGTCGCCTGCGCGCCGCACAGAGTGACCAGGAGTTGTATCAAATCATCACGGACACCGAAGGTGGACAGGATGAAGCATAACAACCCAATGGCATCCTTTTTTGTCGTTGTGAGGAGAAACAGTACATGGTACTGATGATCGTCAGCGGTCGTTCAGGGTCAGGCAAATCCGTTGCCCTGCGTGCGCTGGAAGATATGGGTTTTTACTGCGTGGATAACCTTCCCGTAGTGCTATTGCCCGATCTGGCTCGTACACTGGCCGATCGCCAGATTTCTGCGGCCGTCAGCATTGATGTGCGTAACATGCCGGAATCCCCGGAGATTTTCGAGCAGGCAATGAACAATCTGCCTGAAGGCTTCTCACCGCAGTTGCTGTTCCTTGATGCTGACCGTAACACGCTGATTCGCCGCTACAGCGACACGCGTCGTTTACACCCCCTCTCCAGCAAAAACTTGTCGCTGGAAAGCGCTATCGATAAAGAAAGCGATTTGCTGGAGCCGCTGCGTTCCCGCGCAGACCTGATTGTTGATACCTCCGAAATGTCCGTACACGAACTGGCGGAAATGCTGCGTACCCGACTGCTGGGCAAACGTGAACGTGAATTGACGATGGTATTCGAATCCTTTGGTTTCAAACACGGTATCCCGATTGACGCGGACTACGTCTTTGACGTGCGCTTCCTGCCCAACCCACACTGGGATCCGAAGCTGCGCCCGATGACCGGTCTTGACCGCCCTGTCGCCGCCTTCCTCGACAGGCACACAGAAGTACACAATTTTATCTACCAGACCCGCAGCTATCTTGAGCTATGGTTACCCATGCTGGAGACCAACAACCGCAGCTACCTCACTGTAGCCATCGGCTGTACCGGCGGGAAACACCGTTCGGTGTATATTGCAGAGCAGCTGGCAGACTACTTCCGCTCACGCGGTAAAAACGTGCAGTCACGCCATCGTACGCTGGAAAAACGTAAATCATGACCGTGAAGCAAACCGTTGAAATCACTAATAAGCTGGGCATGCATGCGCGGCCAGCAATGAAACTTTTTGAATTGATGCAGGGTTTCGAAGCAGAAGTTTTGCTGCGTAATGATGAAGGAACGGAAGCCGAGGCAAACAGCGTTATCGCGCTGCTGATGCTGGATTCTGCGAAGGGGCGGCAGATAGAAGTTGAAGCCACAGGCCCGCAGGAAGTTGAAGCTCTGGCCGCGGTGGTTGCCCTGTTTAATTCAGGGTTTGACGAAGACTAATCGAGTACACAGAACGTAGCCAGTAGGCCGGATAAGGCGTTTACGCCGCATCCGGCAATAACTCCGCTAATACAGCTTATTTTCCCGCATAAACGACTCACCGCCTAACTGGCGCATTTGGCGCATAATCCACGCCTGACGGCTACGCACATAACCCGAAGGCGCATTCGCTTTAAAACGTAAAGGATTAGGTAGGACCGCCGCCAGCAAGGCCGCTTCAGACATACTTAAGCGACTGGCAGGCTTATTAAAATACCGCTGCGCCGCCGCCTCCACGCCAAAAATTCCGTCGCCAAACTCCGCAACGTTCAGATAGACGGTCAGAATACGTTTCTTGCTCCAGACCGTTTCCATCCCCAGCGTGAGCCCGGCTTCAAGGCCCTTACGCACCCAGCTACGTCCATCCCACAGAAAGAGGTTTTTTGCCGTCTGTTGCGATAACGTTGACGCCCCGCGAATACGGTTTTCATTACGTTCATTATGCGCCAGCGCTTTCTCGATGGCAGAGACATCGAATCCCCAATGGTCAGGGAACTTCTGGTCCTCGGCGGCAATCACCGCCAGCCCCATCCACGGTGAGATCTCATCCATACTCACCCAGTCCGAGTGCGCCACATACCCGAAATCACCGGATAACCATGCGCCCAGTTGCCGTTCGACCATCACCGCCGAGAAGGGCACCGGCATCACGCTGAAAAGGGCGATGCCCCCGCCCCAGAATACGGCGAGGACGATAACCGCCCGTAGAAAGATACGCCGCAGAAAAGCGGTAACGCCTGTTCTCATTCAACCAACACCAGAACACGCGAGACCAGTTTATCGATGCCACTCGCGGCCTGAGCGATATCCTGCGCCAGCATATAGGCGGGCGTGGTAACGATTTTGTTGTCTTCATCAACGACAATGTCATCAACCGGACAAGGCACATGTTCAGCGCCCATCTCCTCCAGTACCTCTGCCGTATCGATATCCGTGCCAATGGTCAGACGCAGCGGAAAATCAAAAATTTTGGGTAACATGGCGGGCGCAATACACATAAATCCCAACGGTTTCCCCATCTGATGCATGGCAACTGCCAGCGCGGCTAAATCACTGTCAACCCGGCATTCGCTGCCCTGGCTGGCAAAATTACTCAGATTTTTGGCGGCGCCAAACCCACCCGGCACGATCAACGCATCCAGTTCCGTTGAAACCGCCTGAGCAAGCGGGCGAATCTCGCCGCGTGTGAGGCGAGCGGCTTCAATCAGGACATTGCGTGTTTCCGGCATCGGCTCGCCGGTCAGATGATTAATCACATCAGCTTGTTGTTTATCCGGGGCGAAGCAGACGGCCTGCGCGCCGTTGCGGGCAATGGCCAGCAGCGTGAGTACGGTTTCATGGATCTCTGCACCGTCATACACACCGCATCCGCTGAGCACGACTCCCACTTTTTTCATCGTGATACTCCTTTCTCAACTGGCTGAAACATATTAGTTATTATGATTTAAATGCTACGCTTCACACATTTAACTGATTCATGTAACAAATTATTTAAGATTTGCTATCTTAACTGCGTGCGGCCTGAAAAATAGGGCTGTGCCTTTGTACACAATGACAATAAGTTACGGCGCAGCCACGATTTCCCTGGTGTTGGCGCAGTATTCGCGCACCCCGGTCAAGCCGGGGTCATTTTTTTTCCACACTCGCCACCCAGGCTTTTAGTACCGCCACGTCGTGCTGCCACTCCTGCTTCATCTCTTCAATCCATTCAGCAACGTTATCTTCCCAGGCTGGAAGATCTGGCGACTGGATTTGCTGACCCAACTGTTGCAGATGGCGCAGCCCCACCGAACCTGCCGCACCTTTAATTTTATGACCTTCCTCAACCACGCCTTTTTTATCACGTGCAGTCAGATTGGATTCCAGCACGCTCAAATATCCCGGCATCATCTTCTCAAACACCGCCAGCCCGTCGGTAATTAACTTCGGTCCCACCAGCTCGAGGTATTGTTCCAACATAGGAATATCTAACAGCGCTTGCGATTTACTGCTCTCTTCAGATGTCACAGTGCTCTCCTCTTTGTTTCGGGTATCCCAGTATTTTTTGATCATGGCGGTTAAAGCCGGGACTGACAGCGGCTTACTCAGCACGTCGTCCATTCCCGCATCCAGATACTCTTTTTTATCTTTCAGAACGTTGGCGGTAAGGGCCACCAGCGGCGGCAGGTCTTCACGCGCGTATTTTTGCGTCAGCTCGCGGGAGATATCCAGCCCGGTCATATCCGGTAGCTGAATATCCAGCAATACTAGGTCATATTCACCCGGCGTGAACATCTCCAGCGCGGCTTTCCCGGTCATGGCGACATCCACGCTATTACCCAGTTTTTCCAGCACTGAGCGCGCGACAATGACGTTCAGTTCAATGTCTTCCACCAGCAGGACATTCAGGGCGGGCAGCGGCATGTCATCGTCTTCAAAAGCGTCTTCAATCTCTTCCGCTACCGCAGGCGCATGCACGGTCAGCGTAAAGACAGAGCCTTTACCAGCCTGGCTGGAGACCGTAATATCGCCGCCCATATTTTTCGCCAGACGCTTTGATACGGCCAGGCCAATCCCGGTTCCTGTTGCCGGTTTGCCGCCGTTACTGTCCTTCACCTGATAATACATGGCGAAGATTTTATCCTGTTCATCCTGCGGAATGCCGATCCCGGAATCTTCTACCTCGAAATGCAGCATATTCCCCTGGTCATAGCGCGCCCGCACGGTCACCTGCCCCTGCTGGGTGAACTTCACGGCGTTGCTGATCAGATTCCACAGGATCTGGCGCAAACGCGTGCCGTCGGTAATCACTTTATGCGGCAACGGTAGCGTTGGCTCAAGCACAAAACGCAGCCCTTTTTGCTGCGCCTGCAGGCCAGAGAGGTTTTCCAGATCCGCCATAAAGCTGGTGAAATCGATCGGCTGGTTATCGAGCTGGACTTTACGCCGCTCCATCTTATCCATATCGATAATATCGTTGAAAATATTGCCCAACGTCACGGCAGAGACATGGATAGTTTTCAGGTATTTTTCCTGCTCGGCGGTCAGATCTGTATCCAGCAGGATCCGGCTTAAGCCAACGATGCCGTTCAGCGGCGTACGCAGCTCGTGACTGATGGTAGAAATAAACGTGGTCTTATCGCGGCTGGCGCGTTCAAGCGCGTCCTGATAACGCTTACGTTCGGTAATATCGCGACCAAAGCCCATCAGGCCATGACGTTTACCAACGCGGTCGTAGTAAGGCACTTTACGAATTTCAAAGCAGGCTTTGCGTCCATCCGGATAGTCCAGCCACTGTTCATAGGTGAGCGAGACGTTATGACGAAACACCTTCTCGTCGGTCTCAATAACTTTTTCAGCCGCCTCAGGGGAGTAAACGTCAGCCGGTTTCAAATTCACCAGTTGCTTTTCGCTCTTGCCGGTCAGCAACTCCATGGCGCGGTTACAGCCGGAAAATTCTTTATCTTCATTACGATAAAAGACCAGGTCCGGCGAGGCATCAAGGAAAGAGCGTAAAAATGAAGACTGTTGCTCAAGCTGAATCTGCGCTTCTTCGCGCTCTTTGATTTCGACCTTCAGTTGCTCAAACGTTTCCTGACGCTCCGCTTCAGCTTTTTCGCGCTCAACAATTTCCTGATTGAGCTGGGCGATATTATCTTTCAACTGCACATTGAGCTTGAGATCGCGCTCGCGCATCTCTTCCAGCTTTTGCACCAGCCGTGACAGACGCTGCCGGGATTCCTCCAGTTGCTCCACCACCACTGACAAAAAATAGACGGCCCAGGGGGTAATTAACAGACCAAAAAAGATAGAGCGGATGACATCAATGCTTTCTACCTGGCCATGCAGCACCATGGTGACAGCCATTTGCACCACAATTGCCAACACGACCAAAGCCAGCGCTAATAGCAGCGAAAAGCGCACCAGACCTAACTTCATCATCAGGTCGACATAGTATTGCGCCAGCATACGAATTTGCTTCATAGAGGGTTCCTTCACGACAACTTGGCACAATAATACTCAATTCTCAGCGTGACGTTGAATATTGTGCAAGAAATGCGGCGGTTATCGGTGAAATGACCGAGGAGTGGTTCATCGTAGGCCGGATAAGTTCATCGTAGGCCTGATAAGCGAAGCGCCATCAGGCAAGCAGGCGCAGATTGCCTGATGGCGGCTTTGCCTTATCAGGCCTACATACTAGCTCCCCAGTTGCACCCACGGCGTACCCAGCGCCGAGCCTTGCACGCCGTGCTCGTTAAGGTACTTATCCAGTTCGACCATCCCCGTCCAGCGATTTTCACACCATAGCGGCGCCAACAGCGTTGGGCGACGCGCGCTGGCGGAAATACGATGATAAATCACCTCCGGCGGCGTATGGCGGATCATCTCACCTGCGGTAATCGTGTAGTCGTCCAGTTCAATCCCGTTCAGCCGCCCGGCTTCCCAGGCTTTTGCCATCGTACTGCCTTTCACAATATGCAGCGGATGCAACTTAATACCGTCAACGCCCGTCTCCACCACGCGTTCCATGGTTTGCAGACATTCTGCCTGCCCTTCTCCCGGCAGACCGACGATCAGATGCGAGCACACTTTCAGCCCGCGCTCGCGCGCCAGCCGCGTGGTGTTTTGGTAGCAGGCGAAATCATGGCCGCGGTTAATTCGGTGCAAGGTTTTGTCATGCGCGGTTTGCAGACCGAGCTCCAGCCACACTTCATAGCCCAGGTCTTTATACTCGCAAAGCAGATCAAGCACCGCATCCGGCACACAGTCGGGGCGCGTCCCAACGCACAACCCGACGATACTGGCCTGGCTGACCGCCTGTTGATACATCGAACGCAGCACCTGAACTTCAGCAAAGGTGCTGGTGTAGGCCTGGAAATAGGCCAGATAGCGTTTCGCGCGATTGACCAGGTGCGCCTGATGTTCAAGCTGCTCGGCAATGGAATGGTGCTGCTGCGCTTCATCGGCAAACGAGGCGACATTACAGAAAGTACATCCGCCGCGCCCGATGGTGCCATCGCGATTTGGACAGCTAAAGCCGCCGTGCAGCGTGAGTTTATGAACCTTTTGTCCATAACGGCGAGAAAGATCCCCACCAAACATATTGACTAATTTCTGTAACTGCATAATCTGGTAGACCGCGCCTTGAAAAGAGGCCAAAGCCTGCCATTTTTTGCCCCAGTCGGCGATGACCTGGATCAATCGCCCTGGCGAGCCTTTATTTATTGCATAACAAATCAAAATAATCGAAATTTCATTCACTAAAAATGTAATTACTTTTCCTTATATTCGACTCTTTTTTTTATCTTCTTATACTCTTTGCATAAAAACAGTATCTTTAAGACGCCAAAACTTTAAAAACCAGCATAAAATGCCAAGCATCTTGATAAACAAAGGCAGGACGAGGGATATACAGCCCTTCTGACAGTGAGACAGATCACACTTCCCTGACCATTCCCCCTACGTTAAACCTATGTAAAAAACCCTTTTATTTCAGCAATTTCATAAAGTTAATTGCCCTATAGCACATTTTTGCATAAATAAGATTGCCATTTGACCTGTGTGTGGATTCCCGATAACGTGGAAATCCGCTGGAAGCTTTCTGGATGAGCAGCCTGCTCATCATATTTATGCAGTAATTGAGATTCCCTCTGAAGCAAGTCCTCAAACTTGTTTGACCTGTGCGAAAAGGATAAAGAGGGCGAATGCGAGGTAAGCGTATGCACGCAAACCCCGTCGCCATGCTCTTGGTGTGCCCGTGCGCAACGGTTCAGATGGGAATCCCGCAGAGCCTGGGGAGGTTCACTCATATGTTGTACGATAAATCTCTTGAGAGGGATAACTGTGGTTTCGGCCTGATCGCCCACATAGAAGGCGAACCTAGCCACAAGGTAGTGCGTACCGCCATACACGCACTGGCCCGCATGCAGCACCGTGGCGCAATTCTTGCCGATGGAAAAACCGGCGATGGTTGCGGTCTGCTGTTACAAAAACCGGATCGCTTTTTCCGCATCGTGGCGCAAGAGCGCGACTGGCGTTTAGCCAAAAATTACGCCGTCGGCATGATCTTTTTAAATAAAGACGCTGAACTGGCGGCAGCCTCTCGTCGCATAGTCGAAGAAGAATTACAGCAGGAGACCCTGTCGATTGTCGGCTGGCGCGACGTGCCGACCAACGAAGGTGTTCTCGGTGAAATCGCTCTATCCTCCCTGCCTCGTATTGAGCAAATTTTCGTTAACGCCCCTGCGGGTTGGCGCCCACGTGATATGGAACGACGCCTGTTCATCGCCCGCCGTCGTATTGAAAAACGCCTCCTGCAAGATAAAGACTTCTACGTCTGTAGCCTGTCGAACCTGGTGAACATTTATAAAGGTCTGTGTATGCCGGCGGATCTGCCGCGCTTTTACCTGGACCTCGCGGACCTGCGTCTGGAATCGGCCATCTGCCTGTTCCACCAGCGCTTCTCCACCAACACCGTGCCGCGCTGGCCGCTGGCGCAGCCGTTCCGCTATCTGGCGCACAATGGCGAAATCAACACCATCACCGGTAACCGCCAGTGGGCGCGCGCCCGTACCTATAAATTCCAGACGCCACTGATCCCTGACCTGCATGACGCCGCGCCGTTCGTCAACGAAACCGGCTCCGACTCCAGTTCCATGGATAATATGCTGGAGCTGCTGCTGGCGGGCGGGATGGACATCATCCGCGCCATGCGCTTACTGGTGCCGCCGGCCTGGCAGAACAACCCGGATATGGACCCGGAGCTGCGCGCGTTCTTTGACTTTAACTCTATGCACATGGAACCGTGGGACGGCCCGGCGGGCATCGTCATGTCCGACGGTCGCTTTGCCGCCTGTAACCTCGATCGTAACGGCCTGCGCCCGGCGCGCTACGTCATCACCAAAGACAAGCTGATTACCTGCGCCTCTGAAGTCGGGATCTGGGATTATCAGCCGGATGAAGTGGTGGAAAAAGGCCGCGTCGGCCCTGGCGAGCTGATGGTTATCGACACCCGCAGCGGCCGCATTCTGCACTCAGCGGAAACCGATAATGACCTGAAAAGCCGCCACCCCTACAAAGAGTGGATGGAGAAAAACGTTCGCCGCCTGGTGCCGTTCGAAGAGCTGGCTGACGATCAGGTCGGCAGCCGCGAGCTGGACGATGATACCCTCGCCAGCTACCAGAAACAGTTTAACTACAGCGCCGAAGAGCTGGATTCCGTCATTCGCGTGCTCGGTGAAAACGGCCAGGAAGCGGTCGGCTCAATGGGTGACGATACCCCGTTTGCCGTGCTGTCCAGCCAGCCGCGCATCATTTATGACTACTTCCGTCAGCAGTTCGCGCAGGTGACTAACCCGCCGATCGACCCGCTGCGTGAAGCGCACGTTATGTCGCTGGCCACCAGCATCGGTCGCGAAATGAACGTCTTCTGCGAAGCCGAAGGTCAGGCACACCGTCTGAGCTTTAAATCACCGATCCTGCTGTACTCCGATTTCACCCAGCTCACCACCATGAAAGAGGAGCATTATCGCGCTGACCGGCTGGATATCACCTTTGATGTGACCGAAACCACGCTTGAAGAGACCGTCAAAGCCTTGTGCGATAAGGCGGAACAGATGGTACGTAACGGCACGGTACTGCTGGTGCTCTCTGACCGTAACATCGCGAAAAACCGCTTGCCGGTTCCGGCACCGATGGCCGTGGGCGCAGTGCAAACGCGTCTGGTAGAACAAAGCCTGCGTTGCGACGCCAACATCATCGTTGAAACGGCGAGCGCGCGTGACCCGCACCACTTCGCGGTGCTGCTCGGCTTCGGTGCGACGGCCATTTATCCGTATCTGGCGTATGAAACGCTGGGGCGTCTGATCGACACTCAGGCGATTGCCAAAGATTACCGGACCGTGATGCTGAACTACCGTAACGGCATCAACAAAGGTCTGTACAAGATCATGTCCAAAATGGGCATCTCAACCATCGCCTCTTACCGCTGCTCGAAGCTGTTTGAAGCCGTTGGTCTGCACGATGATGTCGTGGCGCTATGCTTCCAGGGCGTAGTCAGCCGCATCAGCGGCGCAGCTTTTACCGACTTCCAGCAGGATCTGCTAAACCTCTCGAAACATGCCTGGCTGGTGCGGAAACCGATTAGCCAGGGCGGTTTGCTGAAGTACGTCCACGGCGGCGAATACCACGCTTACAACCCGGACGTGGTACGCACGCTGCAACAGGCTGTACAAAGCGGCGAATACAGCGACTATCAGGAATATGCCAAGCTGGTCAATGAGCGTCCGGCGGCCACGCTGCGCGATCTGCTGGCGATTACGCCTGGCGATGAAGCCGTGAGCATTGACGAGGTAGAGCCCGCGAGCGAATTATTTAAACGCTTTGATACCGCAGCCATGTCTATCGGCGCATTAAGCCCGGAAGCACATGAGGCGCTGGCGGAAGCGATGAACAGCATCGGCGGTAACTCTAACTCCGGCGAAGGCGGCGAAGATCCTGCGCGTTATGGCACCAACAAGGTATCGCGTATTAAGCAGGTGGCTTCCGGTCGCTTTGGCGTAACCCCGGCGTACCTGGTCAACGCCGACGTCATTCAGATTAAAGTCGCTCAGGGCGCGAAGCCGGGCGAAGGCGGTCAGTTGCCGGGTGATAAAGTTACCCCGTACATCGCCAAACTGCGCTATTCGGTGCCGGGGGTGACGCTGATCTCCCCGCCGCCGCACCACGATATCTACTCTATCGAGGACTTAGCGCAGCTGATTTTCGACCTTAAACAGGTTAACCCGAAAGCGATGATCTCGGTGAAGCTGGTGTCCGAACCGGGTGTCGGCACCATCGCTACCGGCGTGGCAAAAGCCTATGCGGATCTGATCACCATCGCCGGCTACGACGGCGGCACCGGCGCAAGCCCGCTCTCCTCTGTGAAATATGCGGGCTGCCCATGGGAGCTGGGTCTGGTGGAAACCCAGCAGGCGTTGGTCGCCAACGGTCTGCGTCATAAGATTCGTCTGCAGGTCGATGGCGGTCTGAAAACCGGCGTGGATATCATTAAAGCGGCGATTCTTGGCGCGGAAAGCTTTGGTTTCGGCACCGGCCCAATGGTCGCGCTGGGCTGTAAATACCTGCGTATTTGCCATCTGAATAACTGCGCAACCGGCGTGGCAACTCAGGACGACAAACTGCGTAAGAACCACTATCACGGTCTGCCGTTCAAAGTGACCAACTACTTTGAATTTATCGCCCGCGAAGTGCGCGAGCTGATGGCCGAGCTGGGCGTGAAACGTCTGGTGGATCTGATTGGTCGTACCGACCTGCTCAAAGAGCTGGAAGGGTTTACCGCCAAACAGCAGAAGCTGGAGCTGTCGCGTCTGCTGGAAACCGCCGAGCCGCATCCTGGTAAGGCGTTGTTCTGCACCGAGAACAACCCGCCGTTTGATAACGGCGTGCTGAACGCACAGCTACTGCAACAGGCAAAACCGTATGTCGACGAGCGCCAGAGCAAAACCTTCTGGTTCGATATCCGCAACACCGACCGTTCCGTCGGCGCGTCGCTGTCTGGCTATATTGCCCAAACCCACGGCGATCAGGGCCTGGCATCTGACCCGATTAAAGCGCACTTCAACGGTACTGCAGGCCAGAGCTTTGGTGTGTGGAACGCGGGCGGCGTGGAGCTGTATCTGACCGGCGATGCCAACGACTATGTCGGCAAAGGTATGGCGGGTGGCCTTATCGCGATTCGTCCGCCAATAGGTTCCGCATTCCTCAGTCATAAAGCGAGCATCATCGGTAATACCTGCCTGTACGGCGCCACCGGTGGTCGTCTGTTTGCGGCAGGTCGTGCGGGCGAGCGCTTTGCGGTGCGTAACTCCGGCGCAATCACCGTGGTGGAAGGTATCGGCGACAACGGCTGCGAATACATGACCGGCGGCATCGTCTGTATTCTCGGCAAAACGGGCGTTAACTTCGGGGCAGGTATGACGGGCGGATTCGCCTACGTACTGGATGAAGATGGCGATTTCCGCAAGCGCGTGAACCCGGAACTGGTGGAAGTGCTGGACGTTGATTCTCTGGCCATTCATGAGGAACACCTGCGCGGTCTGATTACCGAGCACGTACAACATACCGGCTCTTCACGCGGCGAAGAGATCCTGGCTAACTGGCCAGCATTCTCAGCGAAATTCGCGCTGGTAAAACCAAAATCCAGTGATGTGAAAGCACTGTTGGGTCACCGTAGTCGTAGCGCAGCAGAGCTGCGTGTGCAGGCGCAGTAAGGGGTAGCAGCAATGAGTCAGAACGTATACCAATTTATCGACCTGCAGCGTGTTGATCCGCCTAAGAAACCGCTGAAGATCCGTAAGATCGAGTTTATCGAGATCTACGAACCTTTTTCTGAAGGCCAGGCGAAAGCGCAGGCGGATCGCTGCCTGTCCTGCGGCAACCCGTACTGCGAGTGGAAGTGCCCGGTGCATAACTACATCCCAAACTGGCTGAAGCTGGCCAACGAGGGGCGTATTTTTGAAGCGGCTGAGCTGTCACACCAGACGAACACCCTGCCGGAAGTTTGCGGCCGCGTCTGCCCGCAGGATCGTCTGTGTGAAGGATCCTGTACCCTGAATGACGAGTTCGGCGCGGTGACCATCGGTAACATCGAGCGCTATATCAACGATAAAGCGTTCGAAATGGGCTGGCGCCCGGATATGACCGGTGTGCGCCAGACGGACAAACGCGTGGCGATTATCGGTGCGGGGCCGGCGGGTCTGGCCTGCGCTGATGTGCTAACCCGCAACGGCGTGAAGGCAGTGGTGTTTGATCGTCATCCGGAGATCGGTGGTCTGCTGACCTTCGGCATCCCTGCTTTCAAGCTGGAGAAAGAGGTCATGACCCGCCGCCGGGAAATCTTCACCGGCATGGGTATTGAGTTCAAACTCAACGTGGAAGTGGGCCGTGACGTCCAGCTCGACGACCTGCTGAAAGATTACGACGCGGTATTCCTTGGCGTAGGTACTTATCAGTCGATGCGCGGCGGACTGGAGAACGAAGACGCTTCCGGCGTATTCGACGCCCTGCCATTCCTGATCGCCAATACTAAACAGTTGATGGGCTTTGGCGAAAGCAGCGACGAGCCGTACATCAGCATGGAAGGCAAACGCGTCGTCGTTCTCGGCGGTGGCGATACGGCAATGGACTGCGTGCGCACCTCGGTTCGCCAGAACGCAGCACATGTAATCTGCGCCTATCGCCGCGACGAAGAGAACATGCCGGGTTCCAAGCGCGAAGTGAAAAACGCGCGTGAAGAAGGCGTGGAATTCCAGTTCAACGTCCAGCCGTTAGGCGTGGAAGTGAATGCCAACGGTAAAGTATGCGGCGTGAAAATGGCGCGTACCGAAATGGGCGAACCGGATGCGAAGGGTCGTCGCCGCGCGGAGATCGTCGCCGGTTCCGAGCACGTTGTACCGGCGGATGCGGTGGTACTGGCGTTTGGTTTCCGTCCGCACAGTATGGAATGGCTGGCAAAACACAGCGTCGAACTGGATTCTCAGGGCCGGATTATCGCTCCGGAACGCAGTGACATCGCCTTTCAGACCAGCAACCCGAAAATCTTCGCCGGTGGCGATATCGTGCGCGGTTCTGATCTGGTGGTCACCGCGATTGCCGAAGGTCGTAAAGCGGCTGACGGGATTCTGAATTATCTGGAAGTGTAACTCTTCGGGCTCCCCTGCCACAGCCTGACGCTGATGGATGGGGAGCTAATATTTTTCCGCTTACATGGTCAGCTTACTGGTATTACTCACAGACGAACTTATTCGTTCGCAAACCATGCTGGAAACTCAACTCACACACGGTGGTTCACTGACGACGGAGAAAAATTAGCGAAACCATTAACCCCATGAATAATCATCAAGAAAACATCACACGAAAACGTTTGCTTTATTCTGAGAACTGTATATTATGCGGCGGATTTTTTGGGCAAAATTCATGGAGGCGTTGTGTCGCAGGACAACAATTATAGCCAGGGCCCCGTCCCTCTGGCGGCGCGGAAAGGCGTGATACCACTAACGTTTGTTATGTTGGGGCTCACATTTTTTTCCGCCAGTATGTGGACCGGTGGCACACTCGGTACCGGTCTTTCTTATAATGATTTCTTCCTCGCAGTTCTCTTCGGTAATCTTCTCCTCGGTATTTACACTGCATTTCTCGGTTTCATCGGCGCAAAAACCGGACTCTCCACCCACCTCCTTGCTCGTTACTCATTTGGCGTGAAAGGTTCCTGGCTTCCTTCACTGCTATTAGGCGGCACCCAGGTAGGCTGGTTTGGCGTGGGTGTAGCCATGTTTGCCATCCCGGTTGGCAAAGCGACGGGGATTGACGTCAATATCCTGATTGCGGTTTCCGGTCTGCTGATGACGATGACTATCTTTTTTGGCATCTCGGCACTGACCATTTTATCTATCATCGCTGTGCCCGCCATCGTCATTCTTGGCAGCTACTCCGTCTGGCTTGCGGTGAGCGATGTCGGCGGTTTAGACCATTTAAAAGCGATTGCGCCGCAAACGCCGCTTAATTTCTCCACCGCTCTGGCGCTGGTGGTAGGCTCGTTTGTCAGCGCCGGGACGTTAACTGCTGACTTCGTTCGCTTTGGCCGCAATGCCAAAGGCGCGGTGCTGATTGCCATGGTCGCTTTTTTCCTTGGCAACTCGTTGATGTTTATCTTCGGTGCGGCGGGCGCTGCTGCAGTCGGACAAGCAGATATTTCTGACGTGATGATAGCCCAGGGCCTGCTGCTACCAGCAATTGTGGTGCTCGGCCTGAATATCTGGACCACTAATGACAATGCGCTGTACGCATCGGGTCTGGGATTTGCCAATATTACCGGCCTTTCCAGCCGTACGCTGTCGGTGGCTAACGGCATTATCGGCACACTGTGCGCGCTGTGGCTTTACAATAACTTTGTTGGCTGGCTAACATTTCTGTCGGCAGCGATTCCGCCGATTGGCGGGGTGATTATCGCCGACTATCTGCTGAACCATCGCCGATATGCCGATTTCAGCAAAGCACGATTTATGACCGTCAACTGGATAGCTATTTTGTCCGTTGCGCTGGGCATCGCCGCCGGTCACTATATTCCCGGTATTGTGCCAGTCAACGCCGTACTCGGCGGCGTATTCAGCTATATCCTGCTGAATCCACTTTTCAATCGCAGCCTTGCTCAATCACCAGAGGTCAGCCATGCAGAACAATAACATAACCATCCGTCAGGCGCGTTTACAGGGACGCGAAGGATTATGGCAGCTCACGATTGAAAACGGGCGCTTCAGCCGGATTGAGCCTCAGGACGCGGCTGCGTTACTGCAAGGCGAAGTGCTTGATGCCGAAGGCGGTCTGGCAATCCCACCGTTCGTTGAGCCACATATTCATCTGGATACCACGCAAACCGCGGGTGAGCCGAGCTGGAACCAGTCTGGTACGCTGTTTGAGGGTATTGAACGCTGGGCCGAGCGTAAGGCAATGCTGACTCACGAAGACGTAAAAGCGCGCGCGATGCAAACCCTGAAATGGCAGATAGCGAATGGCATCCAGTATGTCCGTACCCACGTTGACGTATCCGATCCTACGCTAACGGCTTTGAAAGCCATGCTGGAGGTGAAGCAAGAGGTCGCGCCGTGGGTAGAGCTGCAAATTGTCGCATTCCCGCAAGAAGGTATTCTGTCTTATCCCAACGGTGAAGCGCTGTTAGAGGAAGCCGTGCGTTTGGGGGCCGATGTCATCGGCGCGATTCCTCACTTTGAATTTACGCGTGAATATGGCGTGGAGTCGCTGCACAAAATCTTCGCCCTGGCGCAAAAATACGACCGACTTATCGATGTGCACTGCGACGAAATTGACGATGAGCAATCACGCTTTGTTGAGACCGTCGCAGCGCTGGCGCATCGCTACAATATGGGCGAGCGCGTGACTGCCAGTCATACCACGGCAATGCACTCCTATAACGGCGCATATGCTTCCCGTCTTTTCCGCCTGTTGAAAATGTCCGGTATTAACTTTGTCGCCAATCCACTGGTGAATATTCACCTGCAAGGACGCTTTGACACTTATCCTAAACGCCGCGGCGTCACGCGCGTCAAAGAGATGCTGGAAGCGGAGATCAACGTCTGCTTCGGTCATGATGACGTCTTCGATCCGTGGTATCCATTAGGCACGGCAAATATGTTACAGGTGCTGCATATGGGGTTACACGTGTGCCAGCTGATGGGATACGGACAGATAAATGATGGACTGAATCTGATCACTACCCACAGCGCGAAAACGCTGCACCTGCAGGACTATGGCCTGAGCGTGGGGAACTCGGCGAATCTGGTGATTTTACCGGCTGAAAATGGATTTGACGCGGTTCGTCGCCAGACGCCTGCGCGGTATTCTATTCGTCACGGGCGAGTCATTGCCGAGACGGTCCCCAGCCAGACCACGCTGCACTTGACGCAGCCGGAAGCGGTGACGTTTAAGCGCTAAATTGTTATATCCCGTGTCGGATGGCGCCAACCTTGTCATCCGACACCGTCTCTCTCATCGTCAGGCGTGTAACAAGCTGGCGCGCACCTTAATCACGACTTTTTTGATTTCCCCTGGGTCCCCCACTACACAACCCGGTTTATGCGGTTCACCCGGCATAAAAATTGCGAATCTTCCCGGCTTTAAGGTGAGCGCCTGCTCATCGGCAATGTGATTGCACAGTTGATAATCGTCCTCAGCATGTATCTCTTCGCACTGGCGAGCAGAATCGGTCATCCCGAACAGAATGCGTTCTTCACCGGACAACAGCACCTGAATGTCAATGTACTGCTGATGCAGCTCCGCTTTCTTTTGCTCCGGGCTCTGCGTGACGAACTGCATGACGTTCATAAAAATATTATCGCCCTGCAGCTCATAACATCCTGGTACTTTCTCCTGCGGCCTTGCCGCAACGGCCAGCGTTAGCGCTTCCTGCAATACCGGATGTAATCCGGAAGAAGGCAGTGAACGCAGCTCATCGGTCATCATCATTATTCTCCCCGGGCCAACAGCGCAGCCCCCAATAATCCAGCGTCATGACGGTAATGCGCTGCCAGTAATTCCACGTGATAGGCCGCAGGCTCTTGTGCCAGATAATGTTCCACCAGCGCCAGATACCCTTCAGCCAGCCCAACGCTGCCGCCAATGACCACGCACTGGCAATCGGTCGTGGCCTTCACATCGGCGACAAGCCTTGCCAATGTTCGCGCTGAGCGATGGATCAACTGGCTTGCCTGCTCATCACCCTGCCCGGCACGGCTAAAAATAGTTTTGGCGTCGCATCCGGCAAGCGCGCCTTCGGCAGCCGCCGCGATCCCACGACCAGATGCGATCGCTTCAACGCAGCCCACACGCCCGCAGCCACACACGGGTCCATGCGGATCGGCCAGCGTATGTCCCAGATGCCCGGCCAGACCGCCGACTCCGGTCAGCAGTTTCCCAGCACTCACTACCCCGCCGCCCACGCCGGTGGAAACAGTAATGAACACCATATCGCGATACTTGCCGCCAAGCGCATGATACTCAGCCCACGCCGCGGCCTGCGCATCATTGACCGCCAGCGTCGGCAAACCGGTGAGATCGTTTAGCGTTTGCCGCAGCGGAAAATGCAGCAACCCGCCGAGGTTATGCGGATTCAGCGCCAGCAAAGAACCCTCATGGATAATCCCCGTCGAGGCGATCGCCACCCACTTCGCCTGCTCTTGTAGTGGCGCAATCAGTGCCTGTAACGCGGCGCGCAGCGCATCCGGCGTTTTGCTGGCAGGCGTTGGCAATTCACGCCGTTCGCGGATTTGCAGACTGCTGTCCACCAGCGCGGCAGCCAGTTTGGTGCCGCCAATATCAATCGCCAGCGTAGTCATGACGCAGCCTTCTGCATCGCGGTGATAAGCTTTTTATCCCACTGCTCAAATAACGACATCGTTCTTCCCTTTCGCTAGTTGCCCGGTTTAGCGCCGGGCAACCCGATTAACTTTTGGATTTCACCATGGTGCTTTTGTCACCGCCGAACGGCACGGCCCCGCTAAATGGCCGACCATCGATGGCATCATGCGTGCGTAACGCCTCAGGGCGCAGCCAGCGCTGTACGCGGGACGGCATATCGAGACCAATCAGCAGGATCACCACAAATGTCAGGCCGAAGGAGAGCGATCCCAGCGCAGTACCCAGATCCAGACGTTGTGCAATCAGCGCGCCGATGATCGGCGCCAGTGCCCCGCCCAGCGCCCCAACGTTGTAGGTGAAGCCCAGACCCGCAGCACGCTGGTCGGTATCGAAATAGCCGC
Organism: Citrobacter sp. Cc139; assembly: GCF_030334645.1. Classification (NCBI taxonomy): domain Bacteria; kingdom Pseudomonadati; phylum Pseudomonadota; class Gammaproteobacteria; order Enterobacterales; family Enterobacteriaceae; genus Citrobacter; species Citrobacter sp. Cc139. The sequence continues at coordinate 44,144 of NZ_JAOWDM010000059.1, read as the reverse complement.
CAATTAATTTCGGTAAGATCCCGGAGATCCCCTGACCGAGCATTTGCTGGAAAAACAGCAGCAAACCGAGTACCCAGACGTTTGAACCACCGATCGCAAACACTGGAATAATCAGCAACTGCGAGGCCAAAAGACTGCAGACATAGGCTTTACGGGTGCCCAGCCAGTCGCCAAGAAACCCACCGACGCAACAACCAACCGCCGCGCCAAAGCCGCTAAAGAAGAGCACTCTGGCAACCGTTGAGGGGTCATACATGAGTTCGGTTTTCAGATACGTGGGCAGCAGCGCCTGAATCGGCCACGAGTAAAGGAAAGCGAACAGCACGACGACCATCAGCATGACGCCCGTGGGCCAACGCTTACCGCTGCTTTGCACCATAAAGCTAATGAAGATAAATGCGCATATCAGTCCGAGAATCGCCACGATAGCCGCATTTTGCAAATTGCCCGCAAAGCAGAACCACAGCGCGGTTGCGGCGGCGAGAGTCATCAGAATATTGATAACCCGATGTTCGCCCCGGTAGAGAATGTCCACCATCGTACGCACCGGCGCTTTGCCTTCGTGTTTCTCTTTCCAGTCTTCCGCTTCCGGAATATTTTTACGCAGCCAGAGGGCGAAGATAATCGGCAGAATGCCGATAAAAAACAGCGCGCGCCATCCCCAGACCGGGACCACCAGGCTGTAAACCTGGGCGGCGACCACGGCACCAACGGAGAAGCCGGAGATCAGGAAACCACTGGCTTTGTTACGCAGGTGTTTAGGCCAGCTTTCAATGACATAGGTGGCGCTGGAACCGTACTCGCCGGCCATCCCCATCCCAATCACCAGGCGGGCGATAAACATGGTGGTGTAACCCGGCGCGAAGCCGCAAGCCAGCGTCCCCACAGAGAACAGTATGATGCTGGTAACCATCGCCAGGCGGCGTCCGTAACGGTCGCCCATGGCCCCCAACATTAACCCGCCAAACCAGCGGGAGATAAAGGCGGCTGAGATCAAACTGGCAGCCTGCACCGTCGTCAGACCGAATTCGCCTTGTACTTCCGTCAGCACAAGGGCGATTAACACAAAATCAAAACCATCAAGTAAATATCCCAGCCAGGCGGCGGAAAATGCCCGCCATTGCGCCCGATTGAGATGGCGATACCACGGGATGCTCTGGGTAGAAGTACTCATTTTACTCTCCCGACGATTTTTGTTGTTGTGCCGGATAGCGGCTTTGCCTTATCCGGCCTACGGTCGAAAATCCAGGCCGGGCGAGCGAAGCGTCCCCGGCGACCCGCGATTACGCCTTTTCAGCCAGCAGTTGGTTAGCCAGCGTTTTCAGTTCCGGCAGATAGCGTTCATCTACCGGGGCAAACGGCTTACGACACAGCGGAACAGAAACCACGTCCATATAGTGCAGTACCGTTTTCAGGCCACGGAACACGCCAACCTTAATGAGCAGATCGATAACCTTATTGCACTCAGTTTGCAGCTTTTGTGCCGTCCGGATATCGCCTTCTTTGAGCGCTTTCACAATTCCCTGATAACGCCATCCCATGATGTTGTAAGTGCTACCGATACCGCCATCTGCGCCCGCCAGCAAACCAGAAGCGAAAATCTCGTCATAACCGTTATAAAGCACCAGATCGGGATGAGCGCGGCGGATCTGTTCCATCTGATAGAGATCGCCGGAAGTTTGCTTCAGCGCGCCAACGCCAGGTAGCGTCACCAGCGTGTTGATCTGATCCAGCGTCAGTTTTACGCCGCTCAGCGCCGGGATGTTATAGACCACCATCGGCAATCCATTCGCTGAATCAATAATTGCGCGGTAATGATCGCAGTGCTCTTCGAAGCTGAACGGATAGTAAAACGGCGTGACGGCTGAAACCGCATCAAAGCCGTAGCGATACGCGGCGCTCGCCAGCTGCTGGCTCTCTTCGGTGCTCACCGTGCCAACGTGGGCGATAAGCGTCACCTTGCCTTTCGCTTCTTCGGCAACAATTTCCAGCACCTGCTCTCTTTCAACGCGATTTTGGACAAAGGCCTCGCCCGTAGAGCCACCGACATAGAGCCCATCAATACCCTGGCCAATGTTGAAACGCACCAGCCGGCGCAGGCTCTCAACATCCAGCCGCTGTTGGTTATCGAATGGGGTTAACAACGCTGGCATTACGCCTTTTAGATCTCTTGCCATAACTACCTCTGTCGATGATTAGTGTTATCTGACTGCATACCTTTATACCTGTTATACCAGATCAAATAAGCAGCAATACAATACAGAACGCTTATAGTGCGATCTGCTTCACTAAACTCTTCATCCTTCGAGCCGCCTCTGCGTTGGCTGCGTTCGCTCCCCCCGGTCACATAGTTATCTATGCTCCAGGGGACTCGCTCTCTTGCCGCCTTGATGCAACTTGAATGATTTTGAGTTTAAACGATCGTCAGGATCGCGATCACTTACGCAATTTTTTATTTTTGCTGAAGGCGTGCCAGGTTGCGGAAACGCTGTTGAGGTGTTCTTGCAGTGCGCGGTCAGCTTCTTCAGGATCGCGCTGGCGAATTGCATCGACAATGGCGATATGCTGCTGATAACTCACGTTGTTGTGCTCATACAACTCTTGATCGGCAACGGTTGGGCGGGCAGCAATCAGCCAGTCTAACAGCGCAACATGGATAGCCATAAAGATGGGATTGCCCGGAATCTCCGCCAGCACGCGGTGAAAATCAACGTCCGAGCGAATGAACAGCGTATTGTCATCCAGCGACTGGCTGTTGATCTCCAGTGCTTTCGCCAGTCTGTCGATTTGCTCGTCAGTAGCATGTTCTGCGGCATATCGTACCAGGCTGGATTCAAAGAACAGTCGCAACTGCTCGAAGTGGGCTATGCCGCCGGGATGCGCGAGGAAATCTTTGGCCATACCGGAGAGCTCGCTGATAATGGTATCAGCCGAAGGACGCGAAACGCGGGCGCGCTCGCCGTTGTTGATTTGTACCAGGCCTTTGCGTTTTAACGCTGCCAGCGCTTCTCGTACAGAAGGACGGCCCACGTTAAAGAAGGCCATCAGCTCCCGCTCAGACGGCAGTTGTTCCCCCTCGCCAAATTCCCGACGACGGATCATCTGCTCCAGTTCTTCTTCAACCATCTCAGACAGTTTTTTACGCGCCAGCGGGCGATTGCGTAAGCTACGGCCAATGGTGGATGGAGAGTCTTCAGCTTGCGAATCAAATGCGTTCATAGGGTCCATTCAGCTAAGTCGTGGTGACAAACAACAGCGGGTTTATCCTAACACAGGATCGAAAGCAGGGTGAAATGATGGTCATCCAGACAGTCTGGCTTATGAATAATATATTTAATATTATATTTCGCTTAAACATGCTAATTATCTTTAATTAAACAAGACCATATCAGCTTCGTGAAATTTATGAATATGAACGTGATAATTTATCATAACCCACTATTTTATAACAAAAAATAAATTAACCATTGCATTAAAAATAAGATACCCACTCCATAAAAAGTGCCCAGAAAAATATAACATCCATTTTGACAACAGCATTATTACCGGATTTATCATCTTCCCTGGCATGGAGTGAAACAATGTTCGGCATTATTATCTCTGTCATCGTTTTATTAACGATGGGTTACTTGATCCTCAAAAACTACAAACCCCAGGTCGTGCTGGCCGCAGCCGGGATCTTCCTGATGATCTGCGGCGTCTGGCTGGGTTACGGCATGCTGGTCGCTGACGATAAAAGTAGCGGCTATCTCCTGGTCGATATTTACAACGAAATTCTGCGTATGCTCTCAAATCGGGCGGCAGGGCTGGGGTTATCTATCATGGCGGTGGGCGGTTATGCCCGTTATATGGACAGAATGGGGGCCAGCAGAGCGATGGTTAGCCTGTTAAGCCGACCGCTGAAGCTAATCCGTTCCCCCTATGTCGTGCTGGCCGCCACCTATGTGATTGGTCAGATCATGGCGCAGTTCATTACCAGCGCTTCCGGGTTAGGCATGCTGCTGATGGTGACGCTTTTCCCAACGCTGGTCAGTCTTGGCGTGAGTCGATTATCCGCGGTTGCGGTCATTGCTACTTCGATGTCGATTGAATGGGGCATTCTGGAAACTAACTCTATTTTTGCCGCGCAGGTCGCGGGCATGAAAATCGCCACCTACTTCTTCCATTATCAGCTCCCCGTCGCCTCATGCGTTATTGTCGCTGTCGCCATTGCGCATTTTTTCGTACAGCGCCGATTTGATAAAAAAACGTTACCGGAAAACAACGGGTTCGCTGAGCAAAAGACGCTGGAAGATGTGCCCCCGCTGTATTATGCCATTTTACCGGTGATGCCGCTGATCCTGATGCTGGGTTCACTGTTGCTGGCACATATGGGATTAATGCAGGCAGAGCTGAATCTGGTGGTGGTGATGCTCATGAGCATGACGCTGACCATGTTTGTCGAATTCCTGCATAAACATAATCTGCGCGAAACAATGGATGATGTGCAGGCTTTTTTTGACGGCATGGGGACGCAGTTTGCCAACGTTGTCACGCTGGTGGTCGCCGGTGAGATCTTTGCCAAAGGGTTGACGACTATCGGCACAGTGGACGCCGTGATTAAAGGCGCGGAACACTCCGGCCTTGGCGGCATCGGCGTGATGATCATCATGGCCGTGGTCATCGCCGCCTGCGCGATCGTCATGGGATCAGGCAACGCACCGTTTATGTCTTTTGCCAGCCTGATCCCGGATATTGCCGCCGGGCTGCATATTCCGGCAGTAGTGATGATTATGCCGATGCACTTTGCCACTACGCTGGCCCGCGCGGTATCACCCATTACCGCGGTGATTGTCGTAACTTCAGGGATTGCCGGCGTATCGCCCTTTGAGGTGGTAAAGCGCACCGCTATTCCGATGGCAGTGGGGTTTGTGGTGAATATGATAGTCACCATCGCGCTGTTTTATTGATTGCGGAGCCAGAAAACAGAACAGGCCCGAAAGGGCCTGTTTTTTTATTTCACTATTTATTTCACAACGCGTAGCGCTGGGCGCCCGCCGCGAGGCGGCGGCGGAGTGTCATCCGGATCGTTGTCGTCGCTGTTGTCAGGCTTATCGCCATCAATGACCGACATGACCGTTTCACTCTCAAAACCAGACGCTTCGTTGTCGTCATCATTTAAGCTGGCGACATCTTCGTCGTAGGCGGCTTCCGGTTCAAACATCGTACCGGCGCCGTTTTCACGAGCATAAATAGCCAGAACCGCAGCCAGCGGGACGGAAACCTGACGCGGCACACCACCGAAGCGCGCGTTAAAGCGTACTTCGTCGTTTGCCAGTTCCAGGTTCCCCACCGCGCGCGGTGCAATATTCAGAACTATTTGCCCGTCACGTGCGTATTCCATCGGAACCTGCACGTCCTGGAGCGTCACATCCACCACCAGATGCGGCGTGAGCTGGTTGTCTAACAACCACTCATAGAATGCGCGCAGCAGATACGGACGGCGTGGTGTTAGCTGTGGCAAATCCATACAGGTTAACCCCGGCCCAGACGCATTTCACGTTCAGGCTCAGTCAGAGAAGCCAGGAAAGAATCACGTTCAAAGACGCGAGTCATATAACCTTTCAGTTCTTTCGAACCGGCACCGTTGAATTCAATACCCAACTGCGGTAAACGCCACAGCAGCGGCGCCAGGTAGCAGTCTACCAGGCTGAACTCATCGCTCAGGAAGTAAGGTTTCTGACCGAATACTGGCGCAATTGCCAGCAGCTCTTCGCGCAGACGCTTACGCGCGACCTCGGCTTCAGAAGCGGAACCGTTCACGATGACGTTCATCAGCGTGTACCAGTCTTTTTCGATACGCTGCATGTACAGGCGGCTTTCACCACGCGCAACCGGGTAAACCGGCATCAGCGGCGGATGCGGGAAGCGCTCATCCAGGTATTCCATAATGATGCGAGATTCCCACAGGGTCAGCTCACGATCCACCAGTGTCGGTACGCTCTGATTCGGGTTGAGGTCGATCAGATCCTGAGGTGGATTGTCCTTCTCCACGTGCTCAATCTCGAAACTAACACCTTTTTCAGCCAGCACGATGCGGACCTGATGGCTATAGATGTCAGTAGGACCAGAAAACAGCGTCATTACCGAACGTTTGTTGGCAGCGACAGCCATGAAAACCTCCAGGTATATTCAGAATTTTTACTGCTACCAGCCACTCAGTGACCAGCCAGAAGTGATGTCACCCAGACTCAGGAAAGCCATTACTGTTTAAAATACAAACAAAAAATGAGCGATACCTGACATTTGGGCAGAAAATTGGATGATAGTTTACCAGATTTTGTGACCTTTGTGGTGAGTCGATTCTTGAAATGGGAAAAAAGAGGTGGCAATCAGCGGATTACCGTGGTTCAAGGGAGAGAAATAGTGATAAAAAAACCCGCCGAAGCGGGTTTTTTCGCAAATTGTTGTCTGCCAAAGCAGAAAGCAATTAACGTTTGGAGAACTGCGGACGACGACGTGCTTTACGCAGACCGACTTTCTTACGTTCAACCTGACGAGCATCACGGGTAACGAAGCCAGCTTTACGCAGTTCGCCACGCAGGGATTCGTCGTACTCCATCAGAGCGCGGGTGATACCGTGACGGATCGCACCAGCCTGACCAGAGATACCACCACCTTTAACAGTGATGTACAGATCCAGTTTCTCAACCATGTCGACCAGTTCCAGCGGCTGACGAACTACCATGCGGGCAGTTTCACGACCGAAGTACTGTTCCAGAGAACGTTGGTTGATTACGATTTTACCGTTGCCCGGTTTGATGAAAACGCGAGCTGCGGAACTTTTGCGGCGACCAGTGCCGTAGTATTGATTTTCAGCCATTGCCTATAATCCCGATTAGATGTCAAGAACTTGCGGTTGCTGTGCCGCGTGGTTGTGCTCGTTGCCAGCGTAAACTTTCAGTTTACGGAACATAGCACGACCCAGAGGGCCTTTTGGCAGCATGCCTTTAACCGCGATTTCAAGCACACGCTCAGGACGACGAGCGATCATCTCTTCAAAGGTCGCTTGCTTGATACCACCGATGTGGCCGGTGTGGTGATAGTACACTTTGTCAGTACGCTTGTTGCCAGTTACAGCAACTTTGTCAGCGTTCAGAACGATGATGTAATCACCGGTATCTACGTGCGGAGTGTATTCCGCTTTGTGCTTACCGCGCAGGCGCAGAGCCAGTTCGGAAGCCAGACGACCCAGAGTCTTACCGGTCGCGTCAACAACATACCAGTCGCGTTTTACGGTTTCTGGTTTAGCTGTAAAAGTTTTCATTAAAAGCTTACCCAAATAAATAAGTTACACGTAGGTGTTCACCCAAACGTTTTAGTCAGTTGAGGTTCACACGACAAAGTCCGGCAAACCTACCCCTTCGAATAGCCTATGCCGGCGAGAAAGTTTTGGGAAAAAACTCTCTTGTAACGTGGGGTCGCAAGATTATAGAGAAGTCAGGGTCAAAGATCGACCCCTTTATGTGATTTGCGGCAGGTTTAACCGGCTAAATGTTCCCGCTTCAGGTACTCCTCGCTTTGCATCTCCTGCAAACGCGACAAACAACGCTGAAATTCAAACTTCAGACGTTCGCCCTGGTAGATCTCATATAAGGGAGATGCCGCACTCACCACCAGCTTGACGTGGCGTTCGTAGAACTCATCCACCAGCGCGATAAAGCGCCGCGCTTCGCTTTCCATCAGCATCGTCATGACCGGCACATCGAACAACAGCACCGTGTGAAACAGACGCGACAGCGCAATATAGTCATGCTGACTGCGAGCATCGACGCAGAGCGTGGTGAATGACACCGCCAGCGTTTGGTTTTCGACGGCCAGCGTCTGCATCGGACGATGGTTAATCTCCAGCGTCGGCGCATGTTCACCTTTGGTTCCCGCTAATGCCAGCCACAGCTTATCCATCTGCTGGCGGGTTTCATCATTCAGTGGCGACAACCACAAATGCGCCTGCGTTAAGGTGCGCAGACGATAATCGACGCCGGCATCGACATTCATAATGTCACAATGCTGCTTGATGGCATCAATGGCAGGAAGAAAACGCGTGCGTTGCAAACCGTTACGATACAGTTCGTCAGGCGGAATATTGGAGGTCGCCACCAACGTGATGCCTCGGGCAAACAGCGCCTTCATTAAACCGCCAAGCAGCATGGCGTCGGTGATATCAGAAACAAAAAATTCGTCAAAGCACAGCACGTCCGTTTCGGCCTTAAAGCGGTCGGCAATGATTTCCAGCGGATCGCTATGCCCCTGCAGGGCGGTAAGCTCTTCATGGACGCGCAGCATAAAACGGTGAAAGTGCAAACGCTGTTTACGCCCCCCCGGCAGACTATGGTAGAACAGATCCATCAGCCAGGTCTTTCCACGTCCGACTCCGCCCCACATATACAAACCACGCACCGGCGGGTTGGTCGGCGACTCACGCTTGCCCAGCAATTTGCCAAACCGTGCCATCAGACCACTCTCCTGCGGCGCAGGTCGAGCTGGCGTCGTTAGCGCCTGGAAAATGGTTTCCAGTCGATTCACGGCTTCTTGTTGTACGCTGTCGGGCTGATGAGTGCCCTCTTTAAGGGCTTGCTGGTAACGCGATGTCGGGGAAAGGCTTTGCATGATGTTATTGTTATTCCTTGAGAATCGATGTGCCGTCGCTCACGGTTGACGAAAAAAAGGCCGTTCTACATTACGTGATATAAACACGGGATTCCACTTCTACGGGATTAGCGGTTATAGTGGCATAATCAGGCGCAGGCATGGAGCCTAAAGCCAACACCCTACGGAAACACAAGACAACGGGAGATGTTCATGACCTGGGAATATGCGCTAATTGGGTTAGTCGTCGGTATCATTATTGGTGCTGTAGCCATGCGTTTTGGTAATCGTAAATTACGCCAACAGCAGGCATTGCAGTACGAACTGGAAAAAAATAAAGCTGAGCTGGAAGAGTACCGCGAAGAGCTGGTGAGCCACTTTGCCCGCAGCGCTGAATTGCTGGATAACATGGCGGACGATTATCGTCAGATCTACCAGCATATGGCGAAAAGCTCGAGCAACCTGCTGCCAGGTATGTCGCCGGAAAACAACCCGTTCCGTAATCGTCTGGCAGAGTCCGAAGCTGGCAACGATCAGGCGCCGGTTCAGATGCCGCGTGACTATTCTGAAGGGGCCTCCGGCCTGCTGCGTAGTGGCGCAAAGCGCGACTAAACGCACATCATTAAGAAATTTATTGGGCGCAGTAATTGCGCCCTCCGCTTCTCTTCCCGTCCCAGCTATTATTTAGTCGTTAGCCTCATTGTGACCAAACCGAAAATTCAATAACATCAAACTGTTTTGAATCATCTTCCGTTTACTCAAGGTACGAGAGCAGGATCCATGAAAAAACAAACCCAGCTGTTGAGTGCATTAGCGTTAAGTGTCGGGTTAACTCTCTCGGCGCCATTCCCGGCCGTTGCGTCGATTCCCGGCCAGGTTCCCGGTCAGGCTGCGCTTCCCAGCCTCGCCCCGATGCTGGAGAAAGTGTTACCTGCCGTGGTGAGCGTTAGGGTCGAAGGCACCGCAGTCCAGGGACAGAAAGTCCCGGAAGAGTTTAAAAAGTTTTTTGGTGATGAGCTTCCCGACCAACCTTCACAACCTTTTGAAGGGCTGGGCTCAGGGGTCATTATTGATGCCGCAAAAGGCTACGTCCTGACCAATAACCACGTCATTAATCAGGCGCAAAAAATCAGCGTTCAGCTTAACGATGGCCGAGAGTTCGACGCGAAGCTGATCGGCAGTGACGATCAGAGCGATATCGCCCTGCTGCAAATTCAACACCCCAGTAACCTGACGCAAATTGCCATTGCCGACTCCGACAAACTCCGCGTGGGTGATTTCGCGGTAGCCGTGGGTAACCCGTTCGGTCTCGGGCAAACCGCCACATCCGGTATTGTATCGGCGTTAGGTCGCAGCGGTCTGAACCTGGAGGGTCTGGAAAACTTTATTCAGACCGACGCCTCTATCAACCGGGGAAACTCCGGCGGTGCGTTACTTAACCTCAACGGTGAGTTGATTGGCATTAACACCGCGATTCTGGCGCCCGGCGGCGGCAGCATCGGCATTGGTTTTGCGATTCCGAGCAACATGGCGCGCACGCTGGCGCAACAGTTGATGCAGTTTGGCGAAATCAAACGCGGTCTGTTAGGGATTAAAGGTACCGAAATGACCGCCGACATCGCCAAAGCGTTCAATCTGAATGTGCAACGCGGCGCGTTTGTCAGCGAGGTTCTGCCTAACTCAGGTTCTGCCAAGGCGGGGGTGAAATCCGGTGACGTCATTACCAGTCTCAACGATAAACCACTCAGCAGCTTTGCCGAACTGCGTTCACGCATTGCGACAACTGAACCAGGAACCAAGGTCAAACTGGGGCTACTGCGTAACGGTAAACCGCTGGAGGTTGAAGTCACCCTTGATACCAGCACGTCATCGTCCGCCAGCGCAGAAATGATCGCCCCTGCGTTGCAAGGCGCTACGCTCAGCGATGGTCAGTTAAAAGATGGCACCAAAGGCATCAAAATTGATAACGTTGAAAAAAGTAGCCCAGCCGCGCAGGCCGGTCTGCATAAAGATGACGTTATCATTGGCGTTAACCGCGATCGCGTAAACTCGATTGCCGAAATGCGTAAGGTGCTGGAAACGAAGCCGTCGATCATTGCTCTGCAAGTGGTTCGCGGTAACGAGAGTATTTACCTGCTCCTGCGTTAACGCATTAAACCGGACATCCCCTCCCCGTGTGATGTCCGGTAAACTCGTGATATGCTGCTGCCGTTCCCTTTTTTAATGACGCCGCCATCATGTTTGTGAAGCTTTTACGTTCGGTCGCGATTGGTTTAATCGTCGGTGCCATTCTGCTGGCGGCGATGCCCTCTCTGCGCAAAATTAATACTCTTACCACACCGCAGTTCGACAGTGCAGATGAAACGCCCGCCAGCTATAACCCAGCGGTTCGCCGTGCTGCACCTGCCGTCGTTAACGTTTATAACCGCAGTATGAACAGCACTGCGCATAACCAGCTTGAGATCCGTACGCTCGGCTCAGGCGTTATCATGGATCAGCGCGGCTATATCATTACCAATAAGCACGTCATTAATGATGCTGACCAAATCATCGTCGCATTACAGGATGGACGTGTATTTGAAGCGCTGCTCGTGGGCTCTGATACGTTAACCGACCTTGCGGTGCTGAAAATCAATGCGACTGGCGGACTGCCGACCATCCCCATTAATAACAAGCGTGTGCCGCACATTGGCGATGTGGTGCTCGCCATCGGTAACCCGTACAACCTTGGGCAAACCATTACCCAGGGGATCATTAGCGCCACCGGCCGTATTGGGCTGAACCCGACAGGACGCCAAAACTTCCTGCAAACGGATGCCTCCATCAACCACGGTAACTCCGGCGGTGCGCTGGTTAACTCATTGGGTGAACTGATGGGCATTAATACGCTGTCATTTGATAAGAGTAACGACGGCGAAACCCCGGAAGGTATTGGCTTTGCTATTCCGTTTCAGTTGGCAACCAAAATTATGGATAAGCTGATTCGTGACGGGCGCGTGATTCGCGGCTATATCGGCATCAGCGGTCGTGAAATTGCGCCACTGCACGCGCAAGGCAGCGGGATGGATCAAATTCAGGGGATAGTGGTTAACGAAGTGGCTCCGGACGGTCCGGCAGCCCAGGCAGGTATTCAGGTCAACGATCTGATCATTTCGGTCAATAATAAACCGGCAGTATCCGCTCTTGAGACCATGGATCAGGTGGCCGAAATTCGCCCAGGTTCAGTCATCTCGGTCGTCGTGATGCGCGATGACAAACAGCTGACGCTGCAGGTGACGATTCAGGAATACCCGGCCACCAACTAACGTCACGTCCTGGCTGCCTACTTACCATGAAAAACCGGAGCACATTGGCTCCGGTTTTTATTAGGCGATATCGTAGAGAGTTAGCACGTAATGCCTGATGGCACGCAGCTTTCAGGCCTACAAATACACGCTGGCCTCTCTTCGCGTTACTTAACGAATTCTTCGCCCAGAGTAATATCTTTCTTCAGCGTGTCCAGCATGCCTTCCAGCGCGCTCTGCTCAAACGCGCTCAGCTTACCGATCGACTGACGCTCTTCTACGCCGTTTTTGCCCAGCAGCAACGGCTGAGAGAAGAAGCGAGCATACTGGCCGTCGCCTTCAACGTAAGCACATTCAACCACGCCTTTTTCGCCGCTCAGTGCGCGAACCAGTGACAGGCCGAAACGTGCTGCGGCCTGACCCATAGACAGGGTAGCAGATCCGCCACCGGCTTTAGCTTCCACAACTTCAGTACCCGCGTTCTGGATACGTTTGGTCAGGTCAGCCACTTCTTGCTCGGTGAAGCTCACGCCAGGAATTTGTGACAGCAATGGCAGAATGGTCACGCCAGAGTGGCCGCCAATAACCGGGACTTCAACGTCTCCAGGCTGTTTGCCTTTCAGTTCCGCAACAAAAGTATTGGAGCGGATAATGTCCAGCGTGGTCACGCCAAACAGTTTGTTCTTATCGTATACGCCTGCTTTTTTCAGCACTTCTGCAGCGATAGCAACGGTCGTGTTTACCGGGTTGGTGATGATACCGATACATGCTTTCGGACAGGTTTTAGCAACCTGCTGCACCAGGTTCTTCACGATACCGGCGTTGACGTTGAACAGGTCGGAACGATCCATACCCGGTTTACGCGCGACGCCCGCAGAGATCAGTACCACATCAGCACCTTCCAGTGCAGGGGTAGCGTCTTCGCCGCTGAAGCCTTTGATTTTCACAGCAGTAGGGATATGGCTCAAATCAACGGCCACACCAGGCGTTACTGGAGCGATGTCATACAGGGAGAGTTCTGAACCTGAAGGCAGTTGGGTTTTTAACAGTAATGCTAGCGCCTGACCGATACCACCAGCAGCGCCGAGGACTGCAACTTTCATCCTAAACTCCTTATTATATTGATAAGCAAAGTGTCGATTGCTCCGCGGCGGCGACCTTAATTCACAAATCCAACGAATACAACAACCACGCGTCAAGAATGCGTAGTCACGCAAATTTGGCTTTTATGCATTTAACTTACGTAAAATAAAACCTAAGTTACGTAATTCAAAACCACCCGCACAGTAGAGCAACTTTCCAACAGGTGCTGACAATATACCCTACCCACCTCTCAAAACAACATCAATTTGATAACAATTAATTTACTTTTAACCTTATTTGCGAGCCGTGACACAGGCATGTTTCTTGATAACGAAATTTGATAAAATTCCGCTCTTTCATAACATTATTTCAGCCTTTACCAGGGCAGACCGTTTGCATAAAAATTCATCTGTATGCACAATAATGTTGATTCTACCGCCATATTACGGGTGACTTATGCGAAGCTCGGCAAAACAAGAAGAATTAGTGAAGGCGTTTAAAGCGCTACTTAAAGAAGAAAAGTTCAGCTCTCAGGGCGAAATCGTCCTCGCCTTGCAGGATCAGGGCTTTGATAATATCAATCAGTCCAAGGTTTCACGCATGCTGACCAAGTTTGGCGCCGTGCGTACACGCAATGCGAAAATGGAAATGGTGTACTGCCTGCCGGCTGAGTTGGGGGTGCCGACAACCTCCAGCCCGCTGAAAAATTTGGTACTGGATATCGACTACAACGATGCGGTCGTGGTTATTCACACCAGCCCCGGCGCCGCTCAGTTGATTGCCCGTCTGTTGGATTCGTTGGGTAAAGCGGAAGGTATTTTGGGAACGATTGCCGGTGACGATACCATCTTCACCACGCCAGCTAAGGGTTTTACGGTAAAAGATCTGTACGAAGCCATTCTGGAGCTGTTCGAACAAGAACTGTAATACCTCCTTCCCCGTCGTCTCCCGGCGGGGAAAAACCTCTGCTTCCCCCTCTTGGTTCTATTTTCCACTGCCATTCGTTTAACAAATGGTGCGTTTAACCGCTAAAATTCGTTCACATAGTGAATATGAAGGCTGAAAAACGCACATTTTGCAAAATACAGTATCTCATTGATTTTAATTAATTTAATTCTATATGAATGTTAAAAACGCCAGTTTTAATTCCTTTAAGTTATAAAAAATAATCCCCTTAAAACCTAATAACCACAGAAACAATTAGCGTGGTATTAATTTATCGCGTTATTAGTGTATACTTGATTTTGTGATGAGGGTCACGAAACAAGACCCACAATAAAAGAATTCGACGAGGTAAATATCATGAAAATCAAAACTACTGTTGCAACTTTAAGTCTTCTTTCTGTTCTCTCTTTCGGTGCAAGCGCCGCGGTTACTCAGGTGAACTCACAAGAAGCACAGAACCTGCAATCCATGGGTAGCATCTCTGTATCTCAGATCGGTAGTTCACCAATGGATATGCGTCAGGCTATCGCCGCTAAAGCTGAAAAAGCGGGTGCCAGCAGCTATCGCGTCACTGAACTCCGTGAAGGTGCTCACTGGCACGCGACTGCAGAACTGTACAAATAAACCCTCGTCGTCTAAACCGACGACTTGCCCCCGCCTGCCGGGGGCTTTTTTATACCTTACATTGAGTGACGAACATTAAAACGCAACTGCCCTTCCAGCTCTTCTTCCGCTTCATCGAACAGTAATATTAATGCGCCATATCGCCTGCGTAGTTTGTCCGGCAAATGGACAAATTCAATCTCCACCGGCAGCGGCAAGACATCTCCGGTAACGACCTCCCACAGAGAATCTAAATCGACCACTTTTTCCCGGGTCAGACCAAATGCGCGCGTGAACTCGCGGTAGAAATCACCCTGGTCTTCTATCTCGTCAAAATCAAACGTATAGATGTTCATCTATAGCCACCATCCCGACGCCAGTCACTCTACGGACCACCAATATGCAGGGCCTCCCGCATTTCAGGTAAGTATAGCCATAAAAAAACCGACGCTTCTGGCATCGGTTTTTTGTGCTTAATTGCTGGTCAGCGCGTGCTGGTATTTGTGTAGCATCCCACTGAGTCGTTTTACCGGCTCGGTCACCTGTGGAGGGGCTTGCCAGATGATTAACTTCTCCTGATAGATCTCAAGCTCTTCCAGCAACTGGCTAAAGTAGCGGCGGCGTTTATCGTCATTTCCTGCTGAAATCACATGATCGGCGGTGCGACGCAACTGGCGATGGAAGGCAGATAAATCCTCATTTACCGGTACCGGCGCATCGCGCAGACGCTGATGCGCGATAATCATCGTCAGCGCCAGGCGAAACTTCGCCAGGTCGCCGGGGAATTTGTTCATCAGTAAAAACAACTGCTGATAAAGCGCCGGAAGGTGGTTTTCTTTACGACGAACCACGTTGGTAGTCATTGCAGAAACCGCCGCGGAGACAAACTGGTTGAGTAACACGCGACCAGTTCTGTCCCGCGAGTTATCGCGCACCAGCAGAATGACGATAAATGCCAGCACACAACCAACAATCTGCCCCAGCGCACTGTCAAGAAACTGGCTAAAGTGGAAAGTCATCGGGTTATCCAGCACGATGATATTAATGGTGCTGGCCAGCGCGCCCATCGATCCCAGCCGTCGTTTCTGCACCTCGATTCCCAGAAAGAATCCCAGCACGGCCAGGCTCAGACACAACAACAGCATACTTTGCTGCGTATTGGGGATAATCACCAGAAAATAGAGCGCCCCGAGTGGTAATGCCGCCAACGTACCGTAAATAAAATCTATCGCCACCATCCGAGGGTTAGGCAGGCGCATTGCCAGCGAGGTGACAACCGCAATCATCACCATCGCGCCGCTGCCGGATGTCCAGCCAGTCCACAGCCAGAATAAGGTGCCCAGCACACAGGAGAGCGTGGTACGCCAGAAGTTGACCATCGCATGGTGACGCTCGGCGGACTCCACTTTCACTACCGGCTCGCCTTGCAGGATCTCTTCTTCCGTCGCGCTAATTTTTGTATTACTCACCACACCGCGTTTCAGTAGCAAGTAGCGCGTCGCCGCACCTGCCCAGCTATAAATCGTTACCGGTGTTTCACGTTCGCCAGTCCAGACAATAACCCGACGCATCCGCTTCAACTGTTTATGGACATCCTGCACCGTTTCAACCGGCGTATCGAACAACTCGCGGAAGGTGTCGGTGATAAGTTCCGGGCGGGTATTTTGAATAAGGTAAGTTTCACAGGACTGAGTAATGAGCGTGAGCGACAGCGTGTTCAATGCTTTGAGTCTGCGATTAGCACGCACCCAACGTGAAGACTCCATATTGAGGTTGCTGCGCATGCCCTCCAGCGCCGCCGTTCGGCGGACTAAATCGCCCCAGGCTTTGTCCACTTCTTCGCTGTCGCCATGCTTTATACACAACTGCATAAGCTGATACTGCGCCACCAGCAGGCTGTCCAGTTCGACATCAATTTCCTGTTTCACCGAGCGGGGCGAAAAGAGCAGATCGGCAACAATGGCGCAGACAATCCCCATCACAATCTCGCTGCAACGCTCAAGTGCAAATTGCGGCGTCAACAACGGTTCAGCCTGGATAGTAATGACGATGATCAGCGCCGTATAACCCGAAAGTCCCCAGGCATAGGAATTCTCGATCTTCACCAGCGACGAGATCCAGGTACAAAAACCGGCCCAGATACAACACACCAGGATCATCAACAACGGAGCGCGGATCATGCTGATAATAATGATCAGGGCGGCAATACAGCCAATAAATGTGCCGACGATACGCAGCATCCCACGGTAGCGGATAGCGCCTGAATAGGGTTCCCCACCGGCGGCAAAAGCCGGGCCTGCTGCCACAATTGCTGCGGTTAACACCGCCCAACGCGGAGTCTCAAGCTGAAAGTGAAAACCAACGAACAGCGCCAGGACAATTGCGCACGCCAGTTTTACCGCGAAGCGGATATGCTGGTTAGCAATGGAAAAAATACCCATCGCAATTAACCGAACTCGCGCAGGCGGTGCGCCATTTTACGGAAGAAGGATTCCTGACTGGCATCGCGATCCTGCTTACCGGTGATAACAACGGTAGCCGTCGTCCCGGCTGGCCACAGGGTTCCCTGCTGCTCATCAAGACGAATGCGCACCGGTACACGCTGTGCCAGACGGACCCATTCAAGATTGGAATCAATGGTCGCCATACCTTTTGCGTCTCGCGTGCTGCTGGCATTCGTTACGCCAGCCGCCACGCTATCAACGGTACCCTTCAACACATTATTGCTACCAAGCGGGGTAATTTCAGCGCGATATCCAGGGCGTACGCCTTCCAGCTTGGTTTCTTCCATATACGCCAGGACATAGAACGAGTGCTGTTTTACCAGCGCTACCGCCGTGGAGCCACGGGTAATAAATTCGCCGCTGTAAACATTCAGGTTAGTCACCCAACCATCCGCTGGCGCACGAATAACGGTACGTTCAAGATCCAATTTTGCCAAATCGCGGGTCGCTTGCGCCTTCGCCAACTGGTGTAATACGGTTTGCAGTACGTTGTTAGACTGATCAATCTCTTCACGAGACATGGCCTGCACGCCCAGACGGTTACGACGACCGGCTTCCTGACGTTTTTCCTGCGCCAGAACCTGGTAATAAGAGACGTCGGCTTCAGCCTGTTCGAGGGCTTTTTTATAGCGCGGTTGGTCGATGGTAAACAGCACCTGATCCTTTTTCACCAGTTGGTTATCATGGACGTTAACGTTGGAAATAAGACCCGCAACGTCCGGCGCAATGGCGACGACATCAGCGCTGAAACGCGCATCACGCGTCCATGGCGACTCGGTGTAGAACACCCATGCGCGAAAAATAGCAATGAAGGCCAGAATGACCAGTACGAGAGTCATGGCCGTACGGGAGAGTTTTTTTGTTAGTGTTTTCACTTCAACCTCAAACGAACAGGCGCGTTATTAAATAGAACAGGCAGCAATACAGCGCGGTGTTAAACAGAGCCGGATGCCAGACAAAATCATAGATGCCAGTTGGAACCAGCACCCGGCGCACCAGCCAGAAAATCGCCAGTGACAAAAGCAATTCGAAAAAAATCGGTGGGAAGGACAGACCAAACACCACGATAACGGGAAACAGACTCATGTTGACCTTGGTAGCTTAAGAGAGTGCAGGTGATAGATTTTCTAGCGTATGTCACCGCAGAGAAGGGCAAGGATGAGCCAGGCGAGAGCGACATAGCCGTTATTTGAATAATAATATATTAACGTAACTGTTATGCTGTTATCTATATTATGTGATCTAAATCACTTTTAAGCCAGAGTGAATAATGGAACGATTAAAACGTATGTCGGTGTTCGCCAAAGTTGTCGAACTGGGCTCCTTCACTGCCGCTGCAAGACAGCTGCAAATGAGCGTTTCATCGATAAGCCAGACCGTCTCTAAACTGGAAGATGAACTACAGGTCAAGCTGCTAAACCGCAGTACGCGCAGCATTGGGCTAACCGAAGCCGGTAAAATTTATTATCAGGGCTGCCGTCGAATGCTGCACGAAGCGCAGGATGTGCATGAGCAGCTGTATGCCTTTAATAACACTCCTATCGGCACATTGCGTATTGGCTGTTCTTCAACCATGGCACAAAATGTCCTCGCCGGGCTGACAGCGAAAATGCTGAAAGAGTACCCCGGCCTGACGGTAAATCTGGTCACCGGCATCCCGGCACCGGATTTAATTGCTGATGGCCTGGACGTGGTCATCCGCGTCGGCGCGTTACAAGACTCCAGCCTGTTTTCACGTCGTCTGGGAGCCATGCCGATGGTGGTCTGCGCCGCTAAAAGTTATCTCGCCCAGTTTGGCGTTCCGGAAAAACCTGCCGATCTCAGCAATCACTCATGGCTGGAATATAGCGTGCGCCCGGATAACGAATTCGAGCTTATCGCCCCGGAAGGGATCTCCACCCGCCTGATTCCAGAGGGGCGCTTCGTCACTAACGATCCGATGACGCTGGTGCGCTGGCTGGCCGCAGGCGCGGGTATTGCCTATGTACCATTGATGTGGGTGATCAATGAGATCAATCGCGGCGAGGTGGAGATCCTGCTTCCCCGCTACCAGTCGGATCCACGTCCGGTCTATGCGCTGTACACCGAAAAAGACAAACTGCCGCTTAAGGTTCAGGTAGTGATTAACTATCTGACGGATTATTTTGTCGATGTGGCGCAGCTGTTCCAGGGAATGTATGGTCGAGGGAAAGAGAAATAAAGTGTCCAGGCCGGATAAGGCGTTAACGCCGCATCCGGCAAGATGCCCGATGGCACTGACGCTTATCGGGCCTGGATCATGATGCTATGCGGTGCCGCCGACCGTCAAATTATCGACCTTCAGCGTCGGCTGGCCCACGCCCACCGGCAGGCTTTGCCCTTCTTTACCGCAAACGCCTACGCCGTTATCCAGTTTCAGATCGTTACCCACCATCGAAATTTGCTGCATCGCTTCGATACCGGAGCCAATCAGCGTCGCGCCTTTCACGGGTTTGGTCACTTTACCGTTTTCAATCAGATACGCTTCGGACGTTGAGAACACAAATTTCCCGGAGGTGATATCCACCTGACCACCGCCGAAGTTCGGCGCATAAATGCCGTATTCGACGGATTCAATGATTTCCTGCGGCGTGGATTTGCCCGGCAGCATATAGGTGTTGGTCATCCGCGGCATCGGCAGGTGCGCGTAAGATTCACGGCGTCCGTTACCCGTTGGCGCCACACCCATCAGGCGCGCATTCAGTTTGTCCTGCATGTAGCCTTTCAGAATACCGTTTTCGATCAGCACGTTGTACTGGCCCGGTGTACCTTCGTCATCAATAGCCACGGATCCACGACGGTCCGCCATTGTGCCATCATCCACTACGGTACACAGTTCTGACGCGACCAGTTCACCCATATGACCGCTAAATACCGAGGTGCCACGACGGTTAAAGTCGCCTTCCAGACCATGGCCGACCGCTTCGTGCAGCAGAACGCCAGGCCAGCCAGCGCCGAGTACCACCGGTAACGTACCTGCCGGCGCGGCTACTGCGGACAGATTGACCAGCGCCATGCGCACAGCCTCTTTCGCCCACGCGTCGGCACGAACGTCACCATCGAGATCGCCAAGGAAATAGTCATAGCCAAAGCGACCGCCGCCACCGCTCGCGCCGCGCTCACGTTTACCGTCTTCTTCGACCTGTACGCTGACGGACAAACGCACCAGTGGACGGACATCCGCGGCCAGCGTACCGTCGGTCGCCGCCACCAGAATCAGCTCATAAACACCGGTCAGGCTGGCGGTCACTTCCTGAACGCGCTTGTCAGCAGCACGCGCAACGCGGTCAACGCGACGCAGAATATCCAGTTTCTCTTCGCGGCTCATGCTTTGTAACGGATCGACCGAAGTGTAAAGCGCCTGATGCTCTACCGCACCCAGCGTTTTTACTTTGCCGTCACCACTGTCGCGCACAATAGTCCGGGCAGCATGCGCACTTTGCTCCAGCGCCAACAAGCTAATCTGGTCTGCATAGGCAAACCCCGTTTTTTCGCCGCTGATGGCGCGTACGCCAACACCCTGATCGATATTGTAAGAACCATCTTTAATGATGCGATCTTCTAAAACCCAGGATTCGTGATAGCTCGACTGAAAATAGAGATCGCCGTAATCGAGACGGCGTTCGGCCAGTTGGCCCAGGATGGCAAACAGATCCTGATGTTTCAGGCCATTCGCCGCTAGCAATTGTTCACTTACCAGGTTCAGACTCATCGTTTTGTTACTCATTTAATTCTGCCGGATGGCGGCAAAAACGCCTTATCCGGCCTACGTTGTTAGGCTACTGTAGGCCGGATAAGCGCTGCTCCATCCGGCAATACTATGTACTGAGATTGGGGCAATTACTTGCCCCCGTCAAATCATTGCTGGCTTTCTTTGCGCGGCTGACGCAGAACTTCGTTAATCTGCGGCTTATCAACCGGACCGGTGATACGGTAACGCAGAATCGAAACTTTACTCCACAGCGGCCCCAGAACCTTACTGGCGGCAAACACCGCCGCGCCGACAATCGGGTTGACGGCGAACGCGGCGGCAACCCCAACGGTGGCAGAAATTTCAGGCGCGACAACCGCTTCCATATCCAGTTCGCGGCGTACCAGATTCACCGAGCCTTTCATCGCGATGTCAGCTTCCAGACCGTCCACCAGCGTGTCGTCGGTATGCATCACACCATCCTTAATCCACGCCGTGCTGCGAATGGAGTCGAAATAGAAGCCTTCACTGAAGGTATCGCTAAAATCAAAGCGCAGTTTACGTAGCAACGCGTCAAAGCTTAACAGGCGTAACAGTTGCCCCGCATGTCCGGTACTGAGTTCGGTAAGCTCACCTTTGCCCAACCGGGTGCGCAAAATCCCATTCAGCGACGCTTCATCCGGATCCCACGGTGGATTACGCCAGTGCAGGTCGTACTCCACATTGAACGAAGAGTTACGAATCGGCGTCGATACGCCAAAGAAACCGGCGGCAGAGTCAATTTTTTTGCCGTTCAGTTTTCCCTTCAGTGACGTACGCTCTTTACCCGGCACATTCACCCATTCACCGTCGGCAGTCAGTCTGGCAAAGCCGGTATCCAACAGACCGTTGCTCAACGAGAGCGTATCGCCTTTGATCGCCACATCGGCATCAATACGTCCATATTTCTGTCCCCACAGCCAACACTCTGCACAGCGGAGCTGAACATCCGGCCAGCCACGGAAGCTGACGTTATTGATGGTAGAGAAAGGCGACGCTGGCGCTGTGCCGGGAGACGGCTTTGCGGCGCTCGGGTTGTAATAGAGGTATTTAATGTTCGCCAGCCACGGGGCGTTATTGCGCATAGCCAGCGTGGCGTTGATCTCACGCCCCTGCGCCTGCACGCTGGAACCGTTGCCCGAAGGCTCAGACACAATACTTAAATTGTTCCACTGCTGCCCCCCCAGGGATAACGATGGCGTACGTACCGTGATGCGTTGCGGGAAGTTGGCGTTCGAGCCAACGTTATCCGCAGCGCCTTTCTGGAACAATGCCAGCCATTGCGCGCCGTCCATAGGGGGAAGATTGAGCTCAATACCTTGCTGATCGGGTAACGCGGGCACGGTGCGGCTTTCCGACGTCCAGATAGCGCGGTCAAGGGTCAGCTTCTGATTCAGCAGCCAGTGGCTGTTGAAGTGATTCTTGCTCCCTGCGTTGCCGGTGAGATCAAAGCTGCGCAGATTGCCGTTGGCCTTCACGTTTACCGGCAACGCCTCACCGGCCGCCTTATTCAGTGGAGCAGGTAAGTGACTACTTACATTCTTCAGGTCACTCTTTAACGCAATGTCGTAGGTCGCCCCGGCATGATACGGAAGATTGATATCCACCTTGCCATTCCACGCCATACTGCCGCTTAACGCATCGTTCACCTGCGTCGGCAAAATCCCCATACGGTTTGGCTGCCAGTCGCCTTGCAGATTCACCGCCACCTGATAGGCTTTGGCCCCTTCGGTAGTGGAAAAATCGACGTTCAGCGGCTGATTAAACCAGTTTGCCGTCATCGGCTCGCTCTGCAGATCGCCGTTCACAAAGCTGAATTTACCGGTCAAATTCTTCAACGTGCTGTCGAGCGGTTTAATAAACAGACTGTTATTACGCAGATTGACATCACCTTTGGCCGTAACCAGCGAGCCATCCAACGGGATATCGAGATGTAAGCGAGCATTCACATCGCCATCAATCTGCAACTGCTCAAGCGTGGCGCCAAGAGAATCTTTTAGCGGCGTATCATCAAAATAAGGTCCAACCGCTTTGCCCGGCCCGTTGATGTCGGCATCAATCAGCAGTTTTTCTTTTGCATAGTCGGGAATATTGGCCGTCAGATTGCTGGCTTTTACGCCGCCTAAATTAACGCCATCCGTTTTCATCCACAGACCGTCGTTAATGAAGTTCAGTTCAATATTGAGGTCAGTCAACGCAGGCCAGTCGGACTGAAAGGCGAATTTAGCATTGCGTAACGGCACCAGGACCTGAAACTGCCCTTCATTATGCAGATATGGGAACAAATGCGGGTTACCGCCATACACCAACGTGGCATTATCCGCTTCGCCGCCCTGAATCGCGCCGCTGAGGTAGTCAACCAGCTCTTTGCCCATCAGATTTTCCGGGAAGTAGCGCCAGGCCTGAGAGCCGTCATCAGTACTGATCCCCGCCAGAATGCCTAACCATGGCTCGTCACCGGTCGGTTGCAGATAGCGAAAACCACCGCGCGCATGTACCGCTTTCGCTTTGACATCAATATTGCGCCCATCTAACTGAAAACCTTTATCATTCTTCAGCCAGCTTAGCGTCGCCACGCCGTTTTCTATTTCCAATGGTGCGCGGAAGACGCTCTCATACGGCATGCGGGCTTGCTTGATGGAGGCGGTAAGCGCACCATTTTCCACGCTGCCCGAAAGCGTACCGGAGAAATGCTCCGCCCCCGGTAACAACTTCCACTGTTTCCAGGCCAGATTGGTCCACGAAGACTGGAAACGGGTCTTTTCTGTTGCCTGTAATGGGATATCCAGCGCCAGCACATCAATTTTGCCGCTTGGCTGCGTGGCGCGCCAAATATCCCCCAGCGCTGGCGATAACTTAGCCGCCATCGGGCGCAGCCCTTCTAATCCGGCCAGCTCCAGATTGCTGGCGCGAATGCGTAGCTCGTCACTGCGCTTGTTATTCTCACCGCCGACTTCCTGCTCAGGGATCCAGGCCAGCGTTAACGCCCCGCTTGGCCAGGGTTTATCATCCATGGTGATACGGGTATCGGGAATAGAGAATTGCCAGCCCGGCTGTTCGCGGCTAATGTGCGCCGTCAGGTTATCCACGGAGAGCGTATGCGTGCGGTTGTCACCCAGCCAGCTGGCGCCGCCTTTCTTCAGCCAGACATCGCCTCCGGAAACGACGCCTTTATTGATCGTCATCCATGCTTCCAGGCTAAAACGCGCGGTTTGCAACGCGACATTATCCTGCATCCATTTGCCCAGCCACGGTTTGACGTCAATGTCGTCTGCCTGCAGCCAGACCCGACCATTATTCAACAGCCCATTGTCGTCGCGCAGATCCATGCGCACCTGCATAACGCCATGTTGACCGGTCAGACTGGAGAGACTGACCTGCCCCTCAGCGCGATGCCGGTTTTTACCGTTCAGCCAGGTAAGCTGTGGGATCGCCAGTTCAGCGCGCTGGCCTGAGAGGGTTAAAAAGCTGATTTGACTGTCGCGGAGATCGAAATGATCGAACTGACGCAGGAAGAGATCGCTGAGGTGACCCGCTTCAATTCCATCACCGCTTTCACTACTCTGGATAGGGGTATTGGTGCGCAACTGCAATTGCCAGAAGGTGAGATCGCGAAACTGCCAACGCATGTGCAGTAAACTTTGCCAGACATCCAGCGCTAACGTGACGCGTTTTACCGAAAACTCACCGCCGTCTTTGAGCTGCGCGCGGATATCACGCGCTTCAAGCGTAGGGCCGAAATTTTGCCAGTTGGCGGAAAGCTGGCTGGCGGTAACGGGCAGGCCAGTCGCGGATTCAATCTTACCGAGAATGGCCGGACGCCAGCTATCAAGATGAGGTAGCGCAAGGCGCAGTCCACTGACCATCAGCGCTGCAATGACAACGAATGCGGCTCCAGTGAGCAGTAATATCCCCGGCAATCGCCTCACGCGCCTCTCCTTGTCTGCAAAAAAATGTGACTCACACCCCTTGAGTGTATATTGCCGGATGGCGGCGCTTGCGCCTTATCCGGCCTACATGCGCTGGTGCTACTACTCAATTACATCATTACGACGTCGAACTGCTCCTGGTTATAGAGCGGTTCAACCTGGACTTTGACCTGTTTACCCACAAAGATTTCGACTTCCGCCAGCGCATGCGACTCTTCGCCTTTCAGGGTTTCTGCCACTGCCGGAGATGCATAAACCAGGAAGCGATCGGAGTCGTATGCATGGTGTACGCGGACAATTTCGCGCATGATTTCATAGCATACGGTTTCCACCGTTTTCACGGTACCGCGTCCATGACAGGTAGGGCACTCATTGCACAGCACATGCTCCACGCTTTCACGCGTGCGCTTACGCGTCATCTCCACCAGGCCCAGCTGTGAAAAACCGTTAATGCTGGTTTTTACGCGGTCCTTGCTCAGAGCCTGCTCCAGAGAGTGCAACACCCGGCGCCGATGATCTTCATTATTCATGTCGATAAAATCGATAATGATAATGCCGCCCAGGTTACGCAGACGTAGCTGACGCGCAATGGCCTGCGTTGCTTCAATATTAGTATTAAAAATAGTGTCGTCGAGATTACGATGTCCAACAAACGCGCCGGTATTGATATCCACGGTGGTCATCGCTTCGGTTTGATCAATGATCAAATAGCCGCCGGATTTCAGCTCAACCTTGCGTTCCAGCGCGCGCTGGATTTCATTCTCAACGTCAAAGAGATCGAAAATAGGCTGACGTCCGCTGTAATGCTCCAGCTTGCTGGTCATCTCGGGAATGTACTCCGCCGTAAATTCCAGCAACGCCTCATAGGTCAGGCGAGAGTCGACGCGGATCCGATCAAGCTGGGCATCGGCAAAATCACGCAAAACGCGCTGCGCCAGCGCAAGTTCGCCATACATCTGGTAGCGCGTTTGCGGACGTTTTTTGCGCTCCATGACTTTCGTCCAGACGCGCTTCAGGTAGGCAGCATCCGAGGCCAGATCCTCTTCGCATACGCCTTCCGCCGCCGTACGAATAATAAATCCGCCCTGCTCATCACAGTAATCGGCTACCACTTTTTTCAGACGTTCGCGTTCGCTTTCGCTTTCGATACGTTGGGAAACGCCAACGTGCGACGCGCCCGGCATAAAAACAAGATAACGGGAAGGCAGCGTAATGTCCGTCGTCAGGCGAGCGCCCTTAGTACCCAGCGGATCTTTTACCACCTGCACCATCAAATCCTGGCCCTGGCGAACCAGTTCAGAAATGTCGCGCACGGTGAACTGTTTTTGTTCTTCACCGGCCACGCATTCGGTGTGTGGCATGATGTCTGAAGCGTGAAGAAATGCGGCTTTATCCAGTCCAATATCTACAAAAGCCGCCTGCATACCCGGAAGTACACGACTTACACGACCTTTGTAGATATTGCCTACGATTCCACGTCGCGCCTCACGTTCAATATGAATTTCCTGCAGAATACCGCCATCAATGTAAGCCACCCGCGTTTCCGATGGCGTTACGTTTACCAACAATTCAGCCGTCATGTTTATCCCTTTGCTCACGCAGTGCGTTAAAATTGGTCAGCAACTCATACGTTTCTACCAGCGGTAAGCCGACTACGGCGTGATAGCTGCCATTTATCTTCCTGACAAAACAGCCACCCAACCCTTGAATACCGTATGCACCTGCTTTATCCATTGGTTCACCGCTGGCAACATAACCCGCGATGTCCTCATCGGTGAGTGCTCTGAATGTCACTTCCGTCACCACCAGACAGTCCAGACTGTGCTGGCGATCGGCCAATGCCACGGCGGTCATGACCTGATGCGTGTTGCCCGACAGCTTACGCAGCATTGCGGCGGCATGGGCGGCGTCGTGCGGTTTTTCCAGCACTTCGCCGTTAAGAATAACAATGGTATCCGCACCCAATACCGGCAAATCGCGCTGCGCCAACGCAACGCCAGCCTGCGCTTTTTCGCGCGCCAGACGAGAAACGTACTGCTGCGCGCTTTCCTGCGGGTGCCGCTGTTCTTCAATCCCAGGAACCAGCCGTTCAAACATGATACCAAGTTGAGCGAGCAGTTCCTGACGACGTGGAGAACCTGAAGCAAGATACAGAGTATTCATATCAACCTTTATTGCACCGCAAACTGCTGACGGATTTTACGCATCAGTAAGAATAGCCATGGCCAGAGCACACCATTCACTACACTACTCCAGAACACTTCAGGTCTGAAAGAGACATTGATCACTAAAAACTCGGCCCAGAAAACAATAATATCCACGACCAGTGATAACAACACGACCACCAGCGCCTGTTGCCAGAGCGCGAGGTTGCGGAATAGCTGGAATTTCAGCGCGACCAGATAGGCAATGATACTCATCGACAAGGCCCGCACGCCAAGCGTGGAACCGCTAATGAGATCCAGTATGGCACCCACCACGAACCCTGTGCCCACATTTACGCGATGCGGTAGCGCCAGAATCCAATACAACAAGATGAGCAGCACCCAGTTTGGCCGGAAAACAAGAATGTCATCCGGCCAGGGCATAACTTGCAGCAACAGTGCAATAAGGAACGAAAGCCAAATAACCCAACGCCCCTGGCTACGATAGCTTGCCACTTACTGTCCTCCCGGCTTACGCGGAGCAGGTTGTGGCGACGTGGTGTCCGTAGGCGCTGTAGTGACGCCTGTAGCAGGTGCCGGTACTGGCGCAGGCGGCCCCATGGCATCTGGCGCAGGCAGAACTTGCGGCATCATTTGCATCAAACGTTCATTGGCAACACGGTGTACTTCTTCCGGCGTCATCGGATTGGCGCCGTTACGATCGGCTCCCCACAACAGCAGCAGATAGCGCAAACGCTGCAAACCCGCGGTCGGACGAGCCTGAATGACGGTATAAGCACGCTGAGTGTCCAGCTTAACGGAAGAAACAACAGCAACCGGATAACCTTCCGGGAAGCGTCCACCCAAACCGGAAGTCACCAGTACATCGCCAACGCGAATGTCGGTGTTCGCCGGCAGATGTTCAAGCTGAAGATCGTCCGTACAACCGTTGCCCGCAGCAATGACGCGAATATCGTTACGCAGAACCTGGATTGGCAGAGCATGCGTCGCATCGCAAATCAGCAGTACGCGGCTGGTCAGTTTTGCTACCGCAACGACCTGACCCACTACACCTTTGTCGCTGATAACTGGCTGACCTTCGTAGACGCCGTTAACGCTCCCTTTGTCGATCACGACCTGATCGCTGTATGGGTCATTAACCGTTGAGATGACCTGCGTCACCATCTTTTGTTCGTCCTGACGCAATGGCGATCCCAGCAGCTCGCGCAAACGCGCGTTCTCCTGTTTATATTGCCCCAGCATCAGCAGCTCGCTATTTTTCAGCAGCAGTTCCTGACGCAGCGCCCGGTTTTCAAGTTCGAGTTGGTCACGCGAAGCCAGCGTTTGCGACACGCCGTCGAGTAATTCACGAGGACCATTAGAGATAAAGTAGAAAGGACTGACGGCGGTATCCATGTACGTTCGGATTTGACTAAACGTACCCAGGCGGCTGTCGGCAATAATAACGCCGAGCGCCACCAGCACCGCCAGAATAAGGCGAATCTGTAGCGACGGGCCACGGCTAAAAATTGGCTTCATAGTCTATGCGTATTCTCGTATCAGAGCGGAAGGGCAACCCGCGGGCCACCCTACCTGCGTCCGATTACTCTTCGCTGAACAGGTCGCCGCCGTGCATATCGATCATTTCCAGTGCTTTGCCGCCACCGCGCGCCACGCAGGTCAGCGGATCTTCAGCAACAACAACTGGAATACCGGTTTCTTCCATTAACAGACGATCAAGGTTACGCAGCAGCGCACCGCCACCGGTCAGCACCATACCGCGCTCGGAGATGTCTGACGCCAGCTCTGGCGGACACTGTTCCAGAGCAACCATTACCGCGCTCACGATACCGGTCAGCGGTTCCTGCAGCGCTTCCAGAATCTCGTTGGAGTTCAGGGTAAAGCCGCGTGGAACACCTTCTGCCAGGTTACGGCCGCGTACTTCGATCTCGCGGACTTCATCGCCCGGATAAGCGGAACCGATTTCGTGTTTAATACGTTCTGCGGTGGCTTCACCGATCAGAGAACCGTAGTTACGACGAACGTAATTAATGATGGCTTCGTCGAAGCGGTCACCACCAATACGTACGGAAGAAGAGTAAACCACGCCGTTCAGGGATATAACGGCAACTTCAGTGGTACCACCACCGATATCCACAACCATTGAGCCGGTTGCTTCAGAAACTGGCAGACCCGCACCAATCGCGGCCGCCATCGGCTCTTCGATCAGAAAGACTTCACGGGCGCCTGCGCCCTGAGCGGATTCACGGATCGCACGGCGTTCAACCTGGGTTGCGCCAACCGGTACACACACCAGTACGCGCGGGCTTGGGCGCATGAAGCTATTGCTGTGCACTTGTTTGATAAAGTGCTGGAGCATTTTTTCAGTCACGAAGAAGTCAGCGATAACGCCGTCTTTCATTGGGCGAATTGCAGCGATATTGCCCGGCGTACGACCCAGCATCTGCTTCGCATCATGACCTACTGCAGCCACGCTTTTCGGCGAACCGGCACGATCCTGACGAATGGCCACAACAGAAGGCTCATTCAATACGATGCCTTGTCCTTTTACATAAATAAGGGTATTCGCGGTACCCAGGTCAATGGACAGGTCATTGGAAAACATGCCACGAAATTTTTTCAACATACTAAGGGATAATCCTGAAAGCTGGGGCGGAAAACAAAATCCGCTTACTTTACCAACCACACGCAGCAGCGACAAGGCGCAAAAATCATCTGCTACGGTGAAAATTAGTGCAGTTCGTTTCCTTTGTTACAAAACCGGCCTGAGTCCATCAGGGCTGAAAAAATCAGCAGCATTCCTCGCTTTTGTTTGCAACCTGTCAAAGGTCATTCACCTGCATGTTTGCTGTTACAACCTGGCGAGCAGACAAGCACACCCCCAGAAGGCACAGCGCGCGTTATTCTACGTGAAAACGAATTAAACGGCAGGTTAAACCGAATATCTTTGCGAATATTTTTTCACGTTAGTGTCAAGTGGCTGTGATGCGGCAAAAAAATCCCCTTGCCCACCAGCAACTCCGCGTTCAGTCAGCGTATGCCACTCGCTACGCGAACGAACTCCCGTGGCATAAACCTGCGTTGGCGTGCCTGAACAGGCCTCCGCCAGGCTTTGAACCAACAGTTGGTTTTCGGTTCGCTTATCAATATTCCTCACCAGGCTTGGATGCAGCTTCAATAACTCAACGTTAAGCTCTTTAATCCAACTGGTGCTCACCAGCGTTAAACCGGCCTGCGTAACGGCGATCCGTACCCCTAGCGCATCCATCAATCGGATGACGGGCTGTAATCGGCTGATATGTTGACAAACATCTGCCTCAGCAAGTTCAATAATTATGCGTTTGCGTAGTGATTTTTCGCACTGCATCAACGTATCACGCAGCCAGCGCTGAAAACGTGGGCGAATTAGCGATTCAACCGTTATCTGCATCGCCAGGCTTTCCTGCGGCCAGTAGCCCAAAAGCAGGATCAGACGACTTAACTGTAAACGGTCATACTCTTCAGCCAGGCCAAATTGCAGCACCATCGGCATATATTCCGCCGAAATAACTTCTTCGCTGCCATCAAAAATACGGCACATCAGTTCCCGGTGGTGTACCCGTCCTTCACGCGTTACCGCAGGTTTTTGATATATTCTCGGCCCGCCCCGGCTGAGCATCTGTTCAATCAGCGTCCGCCAGCGCACGTTGCCCCGGCCTTTTTCCGGCAGGGAGTCATCATAGACCGACCAGCTGTTCCCACCCTGCAGGACTGAATTCCGGGTGGCGGCCTCAGCATGATCCATCACCTGTTCCGTCGACTGACCACTGCGGCAAACGCAAATGCCAATATGAACCATATCGGCACGATCGATCATTTTATTAGTCGGAAGCGCATCGACCGCTTTTAATAATTGCCCGGCGATGCTTTCGGCTTCTTTCAGCGTGCGATGTGGCAACAGGATGGCAAAATCGCTACGGTGGTAGCGCGCCAGCAATGCCCCCGGATAACGCGTCATAAACGTCGACAACAAATTGATTAGCGTTGAAATTTGTTCTTCCGCCAGGGTGATTCCCCAGCTATCTCGCAGCAGAGTAAAGTCCGGCAGACGCACCATCATCACGACGCCATGCGCTCCCACCTTTTCTTGATCTTCCAGCAGCGTGGCCAACTGGTTATCAAAAAACAGACGGTTACTCAGCCCGGTTTTTGTATCCTGCGCAACATAGGAACGAATCAGGGTGTCCAGTCGGCTGCGTTGCTCGCGGGCATTTTGAATTTCAGTCAGCAACATATCGAGCGCACTGCTGGTGCGCGCTGGCCATTCATAGACCGTTCCTCGTACATTCGACCCACGTTCACCGTTCAGAATACGCGTGGAACGAATCTCCAGTAACTCCTGGCCTGAAAGCTGACGCTGAAGCCAACGTACCGACAAAAAGAGCATCAGAATAATAAACGCAATGGCCAGTGTGAGCGGCGCGGTAGTCAGTAGCGAATGGAAATAGTTGCCCATCGGATCCTGATAAACCAGGCGAACTGACATGCCCGGATGCTTGACCAACGGTACGGTGATGTCGCGGTAGAGGTTGTTCGTTCCTGCCGGGCGGTAGCTGCTGGTTCGGGAGTGGTCATACACTATATGCTGCCCTTGCAGCAACTCGATACGCACGATATCAACAGAAACCATCAGTTCATCGATTTGCGGCGTCAGCGAAACGAAATCGTGGGAGACAAGATGTGTATCAATCGCCGTCGCCACCGCCTGCACTCGCGTAGTGAACTTATATTGAATAGCGTTGTAGAAACTCAGCGAGCAGCCAATCAGAGTCACAAAGATCGTTAACCCAGTAAGCAGCGTGACAAAAGCTGAGAATTTCGTCGTTAATCGCATCCTTGTGTTAACTCCGACAGTTATGAAACAGGTGTGAAAGAGATAAAGCGACTCGAAAATGCAAAACTGAACGCAAAATCCGCCAATTTATGCAAACTGTGGGGGCATACTACCAAATCAGGTATATCTGGCAATTTATTGCGCAGAATCGGCATCATGTTTTGATTAGCGAGTATAGTCTTCATTAACAATTTTCCAATCCACTATACGAATTGAGGACAGGTTATGCAGGCTTTGATCTTAGAACAGCAGGACGGAAAAACCCTCGCATCCGTTCAACCCCTCGACGAAAACCAGCTCCCGGAAGGCGATGTAACGGTGGATGTCCACTGGTCGAGCCTGAACTATAAAGACGCCCTGGCTATCACTGGCAAGGGTAAAATCATCCGCAACTTTCCGATGATTCCTGGCATTGATTTCGCCGGTACCGTGCGTGCAAGCGAAGATCCCCGTTTTCATGCGGGTCAGGAAGTCTTACTGACCGGCTGGGGTGTGGGTGAAAACCATTGGGGCGGACTGGCTGAACGTGCGCGCGTCAAAGGCGACTGGCTGGTAGCGCTGCCGCAAGGGCTGGACGGGCGCAAAGCGATGGTCATCGGCACCGCCGGTTTTACCGCCATGCTGTGCGTCATGGCGCTTGAGGATGCAGGTATTCGCCCGCAACACGGTGAGATTGTCGTCACCGGCGCCAGCGGCGGCGTGGGCAGCACTGCCGTGGCATTACTGCATAAGCTGGGCTATCAGGTTGTGGCAGTATCAGGGCGCGAAAGCACCCACGACTATCTGAAGAGCCTGGGCGCGAATCGTATTCTCAGCCGCGATGAGTTTGCTGAATCTCGCCCGTTGGAAAAACAACTGTGGGCCGGTGCAATTGATACCGTTGGCGATAAAGTGCTGGCGAAAGTCCTGGCACAGATGAACTACGGTGGCTGCGTGGCCGCCTGCGGCCTGGCGGGCGGCTTCGCGCTGCCGACCACCGTCATGCCATTCATTCTGCGTAATGTACGTTTGCAAGGGGTGGACTCGGTGATGACCCCACCGGCACGTCGCGCAGAAGCCTGGGCGCGTTTGGTTAAGGATCTGCCGGAATCGTTCTATGCTCAGGCCGCCACGGAGATTACGCTAGCGGATGCGCCGAAGTTCGCCGATGCCATCATCAATAACCAGGTACAAGGTCGTACGCTGGTGAAGGTGAAATAACAGGCATCGGCGCAGAAATTTACACTTAACTAACAAAATTTCGCGGCATATATAGAGACTCCCTGCCATATTAACTACGCATCCCCTGTCTGTCATGACGCGTAAGCCGGGAGTCTGTTATGAAGAAATTACGTCCATTTACAGAAGCCGACGTCACCGCCGAGTCGGCTTTTTTTATGCAGCGCCGCCAGGTACTGAAAGCATTAGGGATCAGCGCTGCCGCGTTGTCTTTGCCTCACGCTGCGCAGGCCGACCTTCTGAGCTGGTTTAAGGGTAATGACCGCCCTCCGGCGCCTGCGGGTAAGCCGCTTAATTTCAGCAAGCCCACCGCCTGGCAAAATTCGCTTCCTTTAACGCCAGCGGATAAAGTTTCTGGCTACAACAACTTCTATGAATTTGGTCTCGACAAAGCGGATCCAGCGGCCAACGCAGGCAGCCTGAAAACCGATCCGTGGACCTTGAAAATCACTGGCGAAGTCACAAAACCCCTCACTCTCGATCATGATGCGCTGACCACCCGTTTCCCATTGGAAGAGCGGATTTATCGGATGCGCTGTGTGGAAGCCTGGTCAATGGTGGTGCCGTGGATTGGCTTTCCATTACATAAACTGCTGGCGCAGGTTGAACCCACCAGCAACGCAAAATATGTCGCTTTCGAAACGCGCTACGCCCCGGATGAAATGCCTGGTCAGAAAGATCGCTTTATTGGCGGCGGGCTGAAATATCCCTATGTTGAAGGGTTACGCCTGGATGAAGCAATGCATCCACTAACCCTGCTTACCGTAGGGGTTTATGGTAAGGCCCTTCCGCCGCAAAATGGTGCCCCCATCCGCTTAATTGTGCCGTGGAAATACGGATTTAAGGGCATAAAGTCGATCGTGAGTATCAAACTTACGCGCGAACGCCCCCCAACAACGTGGAACCTGGCCGCGCCTAATGAATATGGGTTTTATGCCAACGTGAATCCGCATGTCGATCACCCCCGCTGGTCCCAGGCCACCGAACGTTTTATTGGCGCTGGCGGTATTCTGGACGTACAGCGTCAATCCACGCTGTTGTTTAACGGTTATGCCGAAGAGGTTGCTTCCCTGTATCGTGGCCTTAATCTGCAGGAGAATTTTTAAGTGCGTCTGACTGCAAAGCACATTACCGGGCTGAAAGTTTGCCTGCATCTTGCCGGCTTTTTGCCGTTCATCTGGCTCTTTTGGGCGGTAAATCATGGCGGTTTGAGCGCCGATCCGGTCAAAGATATCCAGCACTTTACCGGTAGGACAGCTCTGAAATTCTTACTGGCGACCTTGCTGGTCTCTCCCCTCGCGCGCTACGCTAAACAGCCATTATTGATACGCACTCGTCGCCTGTTAGGGCTATGGTGTTTCGCCTGGGCGACGCTGCATTTAACCAGCTACGCGTTACTGGAATTAGGTATTCATAATCTGGCGCTGTTGGGGCGGGAATTCATTTCGCGACCGTATTTGATGTTGGGCATTGTCAGTTGGGTCATATTATTTGCTCTCACCTTAACGTCCACGCAATCTGCACAGCGAAAGCTGGGTAAGAATTGGCAATTTTTGCACAACTTCGTCTATCTTGTGGCGATCCTGGCACCCATACATTATCTGTGGTCGGTTAAAATCATCTCCCCTCAACCGATTATTTATGCCGCACTTGCTGCGGTGCTGTTAGCCTGCCGCTACAGGAAGTTTCGCCAGTGGTGGCGGTAGTTTCACGATATGTGCAGTACGTTGCAAAACACGGACGATCCGATTTTCTTTACATGTTAACGGTTGATTATCTTCCCTGATAAGACCAGTATTTAGCTGCCAATTGCTACGAAATAGTTATAATGTGCGCCTTTGCTATCCCCGGTAGCGTTTTTACGGCGCGGAAAGGGTGACAATCGCATATTGAAGGTATATTTTGTCTTTTACCCGAAAATGACAGAAGATAGCCGCACAATGACTAACAAGTCTGGCAATCTCATGTAATGGCATCAGCACCCAGTGCAACGCCTGAGATGCGTGGCATCTTGTCACTCACTGTTATAAAAATGCTATACAGACGGCGGTAAAACGCCTGTCACAATCTCACTAAACAAAGAGTACGGAACCCACTCATGGATATTCGTAAGATTAAAAAACTGATCGAGCTGGTTGAAGAATCAGGCATCTCCGAACTGGAAATTTCTGAAGGCGAAGAGTCTGTACGCATCAGCCGTGCGGCGCCAGCTGCAAGTTTTCCAATGATGCAACAGGCTTATGCTGCACCAGTGATGCAGCAGCCAGCTCTGTCTAACGCTGTCGCACAAACTGCCTCTCCAAGTATGGAAGCTCCGGCAGCAGCGGAAATCAGTGGTCACATCGTACGCTCCCCAATGGTTGGTACGTTCTACCGCACCCCGAGCCCGGATGCGAAAGCGTTCATCGAAATCGGCCAGAAAGTGAATGCGGGCGATACCCTGTGCATCGTTGAAGCCATGAAAATGATGAACCAGATCGAAGCCGACAAATCCGGCGTCGTTAAAGCGATTCTGGTAGAAAGCGGTCAACCGGTAGAATTTGACGAGCCGCTGGTCGTCATCGAATAACGAGGCGAACATGTTGGATAAAATTGTCATCGCTAACCGCGGCGAGATTGCCTTGCGTATTCTTCGTGCCTGTAAAGAACTGGGTATCAAGACTGTCGCAGTGCATTCAAGCGCGGATCGCGATTTAAAACACGTATTGCTGGCGGATGAGACGGTCTGTATTGGCCCGGCTCCGTCCGTAAAAAGCTATCTGAACATCCCGGCTATCATTAGCGCCGCTGAAATCACCGGCGCGGTGGCAATTCACCCGGGTTATGGCTTCCTCTCTGAGAACGCCAACTTTGCTGAGCAGGTAGAACGTTCCGGCTTTATCTTCATCGGCCCGAAAGCCGACACCATCCGCCTGATGGGCGACAAAGTGTCCGCGATTACCGCGATGAAGAAAGCTGGCGTACCGACTGTCCCAGGCTCTGACGGCCCGTTGGGCGATGACATGGACGCTAACCGCGCTCATGCTAAACGCATCGGCTACCCGGTTATCATCAAAGCCTCCGGCGGCGGCGGCGGTCGCGGTATGCGCGTCGTGCGCAGCGATGCCGAACTGGCGCAATCCATCTCCATGACCAAAGCGGAAGCGAAAGCGGCTTTCAATAACGACATGGTCTACATGGAGAAATACCTGGAAAACCCACGCCACATCGAAATTCAGGTGCTGGCAGACGGTCAGGGTAACGCGATTTATCTGGCAGAGCGTGACTGCTCCATGCAGCGTCGTCACCAGAAAGTTGTCGAAGAAGCACCAGCGCCGGGCATTACTCCGGAACTGCGTCGCTACATCGGCGAGCGTTGCGCCAAAGCGTGCGTGGATATCGGCTATCGCGGCGCGGGTACTTTCGAGTTCCTGTTCGAAAACGGTGAGTTCTACTTCATTGAAATGAACACCCGTATTCAGGTTGAACACCCGGTAACCGAAATGATCACCGGTGTTGATCTGATCAAAGAACAACTGCGCATCGCAGCGGGTCAGCCGCTGTCTATCAAGCAGGACGAAGTTGTGGTTAAAGGCCATGCGGTAGAGTGCCGTATCAACGCCGAAGACCCGAACACCTTCCTGCCGAGCCCGGGTAAAATCACGCGTTTCCACGCGCCGGGTGGCTTTGGTGTGCGCTGGGAGTCTCATATTTACGCAGGTTACACAGTACCTCCGTACTATGACTCAATGATCGGTAAGCTGATTTGCTATGGCGAAAACCGCGACGTCGCTATCGCCCGCATGAAAAACGCCTTGCAGGAACTGATCATCGACGGCATCAAAACCAACGTTGATCTGCAGATCCGTATCATGAATGACGAGCACTTCCAGCATGGTGGAACCAATATCCACTACCTGGAGAAAAAACTCGGACTTCAGGAAAAGTAAGCAAGCGTTAACCGAAAAGGCCGGAAATTCCGGCCTTTTGTTTTTCTCCCCTCCCATAGGTGCCATAAGGTACAATCCCCGCTTTCTTTATTCACAAGGGACAAAAAATGGACGCTCGTTTTGTTCAGGCCCATAAAGAGGCGCGCTGGGCGCTGTGGCTGACCCTTTTATATCTTGCCGCATGGTTAGTGGCCGCTTACTTATCAGACTCCTCTCTGGGTTTTACCGGCCTCCCGCACTGGTTCGAAATGGCCTGTCTGCTGACGCCATTGGTTTTCATCATACTGTGCTGGGCGATGGTGAAGTTTATCTATCGCGACATTCCACTGGAGGATGATGATGCAGCTTGAAGTTATTTTGCCGCTGGTCGCCTATCTTCTGGTGGTTTTCGGTCTCTCTGTTTACGCCATGCGCAAAAGGTCGACCGGCACCTTCCTGAATGAGTATTTCCTCGGCAGCCGCTCTATGGGCGGGGTCGTGTTAGCCATGACGCTAACGGCAACCTACATTAGCGCCAGCTCGTTTATCGGCGGCCCAGGTGCCGCTTATAAATACGGACTGGGATGGGTTTTGTTAGCAATGATCCAACTGCCCGCCGTCTGGCTGTCGTTGGGTATTCTCGGCAAAAAATTCGCCATTCTGGCACGCCGTTATAATGCGGTTACCCTCAACGATATGCTGTTTGCCCGCTACCAAAGCCGCCTGCTGGTGTGGCTGGCGAGCCTCAGCCTGCTGGTCGCGTTTGTCGGTGCAATGACCGTACAGTTTATTGGCGGCGCGCGTTTGCTGGAAACGGCAGCGGGTATCCCTTATGAAACCGGCCTGCTGATTTTTGGCGTCAGTATCGCGTTATACACGGCGTTTGGCGGATTTCGCGCCAGCGTGTTGAACGACACGATGCAGGGCATGGTGATGCTGATTGGGACTATCGTACTGCTGGTCGGTGTCGTCCATGCCGCTGGTGGTCTCAGCAATGCGGTAGTCACTCTGCAAACCATCGATCCTAAACTGGTCTCGCCGCAGGGCGCTGATGACATTCTGTCCCCCACGTTTATGACTTCATTCTGGGTACTGGTGTGCTTTGGCGTGATTGGCCTGCCGCATACGGCGGTGCGCTGCATCTCCTATAAGGACAGCAAAGCGGTACACCGTGGAATTATCATTGGCACCATCGTGGTGGCTGTCCTGATGTTTGGTATGCATCTGGCCGGCGCGTTGGGCCGGGCGGTGATCCCTGACCTGACGGTACCGGATCTGGTTATTCCCACGCTAATGGTAAAAGTCTTGCCACCGGTAGCAGCCGGGATCTTCCTCGCCGCGCCCATGGCCGCGATCATGTCGACGATCAATGCCCAATTGCTGCAAAGTTCCGCTACGATCATTAAAGATCTCTATCTGAACCTTCGCCCGGAACAACTGCAAAATGAAACACGGCTGAAACGCATGTCGGCAGTGATCACTCTGCTGCTGGGCGCGTTACTGCTGCTGGCCGCGTGGAAGCCGCCGGAGATGATTATCTGGCTTAACCTGCTGGCGTTTGGCGGGTTGGAAGCCGTCTTCCTATGGCCGCTGGTGCTGGGCCTTTACTGGGAGCGGGCAAACGCGGCAGGCGCACTGAGCGCAATGATTGTCGGCGGCGTACTTTATGCCGTACTCGCTACTTTTAACATTCAGTACCTGGGCTTTCATCCGATTGTACCCTCATTACTGATAAGTTTGCTGGCTTTCCTGATCGGCAACCGTTTCGGTTCCGCCGTTCCGCAAGTCGCCATATTGACTACTGATAAATAAAGAGTTTTGCCATGCCATGGATTCAACTGAAACTGAACACGACCGGTGCAAACGCTGAAGAGTTGAGCGATGCGCTGATGGAAGCGGGCTCCGTTTCCATTACTTTCCAGGATACGCATGATACGCCGGTATTTGAACCTCTGCCGGGCGAGACTCGCCTGTGGGGCGATACCGACGTTATCGGCTTGTTCGATGCAGAAACCGACATGAAAGAAGTCGTTGCGATTCTGGAGCAGCACCCACTACTGGGTGCAGGCTTCGCGCATAAAATCGAACAGCTCGAAGACAAAGACTGGGAACGCGAATGGATGGACAACTTCCACCCGATGCGCTTTGGCGAACGTCTGTGGATTTGCCCAAGCTGGCGCGATGTCCCGGATGAGAACGCCGTCAACGTGATGCTCGACCCGGGTCTGGCGTTTGGTACCGGTACTCACCCAACCACCTCTCTGTGCCTGCAATGGCTGGACGGTCTCGATCTTAACGGTAAAACGGTTATCGACTTTGGCTGCGGATCCGGCATCCTTGCCATTGCGGCACTGAAGCTGGGTGCAGCGAAAGCGATTGGTATAGATATCGATCCGCAAGCGATTCAGGCCAGCCGTGATAACGCCCAACGTAATGGCGTTTCTGAGCGTCTGGAACTTTATCTGCCTAAAGACCAGCCAGAGTCGATGAAAGCCGATGTGGTGGTCGCCAACATCCTTGCTGGCCCATTACGTGAACTCGCACCTTTAATCAGCGTGCTGCCCGTTGAGGGCGGTTTGCTGGGGCTTTCTGGTATTCTTGCCAGCCAGGCGGAAAGCGTCTGTGAAGCCTATGCCGACCTCTTTACGCTCGATCCGGTTATCGAGAAAGAAGAGTGGTGTCGCATTACCGGACAGAAAAAATAATCCCTTCCGGCGTGGTTATCCGACCACGCCATTTTCAGACAACAGACCAGCATACTGATACTTTACCCAACGATATAATAACTAATTGATTTTTATATTTTTTGCTAAGTAAACGTATGCACTTCCATCGTTTTACAACAATTTTACTGGCAGCATGCTTAATGCCCCTGAAGACGCTGGCCGTGCCATGGGGCTATACCGGAGAAAGCGGCCCTGCGCAGTGGGGCAAAATAAGCAAAGAGTATGCAACGTGTCAGACGGGTATCAACCAGTCACCCGTTGATATCCAGACCACGACAACCAGCAAACTCGGCCTGCCCGCACTCAATTTACAATACATTGATGGCCCGACAAGATTTCGCAGCATTAACCATACGCTGCAGGCAACAATGAGCTCCTACCCCCCTAATTTCATTGAAATTGAAGAAAAGCTCTATTATTTAAAACATTGTGATTTTCACGCTCCAGGCGAACATACCCTCAACGGTAAAATCTATCCACTGGAGCTGCAGTTGACCCACGAAAACCAACATGGTGATATCGCCATTGTGGCGGTCATGTTTGACATTGGTGAGCCTAACCAGGCGATTCAAAACCTGTGGGAGTCCTTTCCCACCATGGAGGGCAACAGCATGCCCATTTTTTCGCCCATCGATATCAACCAGCTTCTACCCGACAACAAGACCTACTGGCTCTACAGTGGCTCGATAACAACGCCTCCCTGTACTGAAGGCGTCACCTGGGTTGTCCTGAAAAAGCCTGTGGCCCTTTCCGCCGAACAGTTAGATAAATTTCACTACATTGTTGGGCCAGCGAACAATCGTCCACCGCAGCCGCTGAATGAACGCACGATTACGGACAGCAATTCAGGTGGCACCGAGACCCTGTACTAAAATGAGGTAACGATCACACAATAGCGAGGTAATTTGCTGATTAATTCAGCAGAATATCTTGTCAGTACCTTCTGTAACTGAAGAAAAAATGAGAAGTTACGCAAAATTATATGCGTATATAAAACCGACACATTTTTGTAATGCCATGATTTATATGATTAAATATTTTCATAAGTTTATATTTACGGCAATTCATTGATCCACCTCAGTGGATTGGTCAAAGTTTGGCCTTTCATCTCGTGCGAAAAATGCGTAATATACGCCGCCTTGCAGTCACAGTATGGTCATTTCTTAACTCATGCGCATCGGACAACACCAGCTCAGAAATCGCCTGATCGCAGCACCTATGGCTGGCATCACTGACAGACCATTCAGGACGCTGTGCTATGAGATGGGAGCCGGATTGACGGTATCCGAGATGATGTCTTCTAACCCGCAGGTTTGGGAAAGCGACAAGTCTCGTTTACGGATGGTGCACGTTGACGAGCCAGGAATTCGCACGGTGCAAATTGCCGGTAGCGATCCTGTTGAGATGGCCGATGCCGCACGTATTAACGTGGAAAGCGGCGCCCAGATTATTGATATCAATATGGGGTGTCCGGCTAAAAAAGTGAATCGCAAGCTCGCAGGTTCAGCCCTCTTGCAGTACCCGGATTTAGTGAAATCAATACTAACCGAGGTCGTCAATGCAGTGGACGTTCCTGTCACACTCAAGATTCGCACCGGCTGGGCTCCGGAACACCGTAACTGCGTAGAGATTGCCCAACTGGCTGAAGACTGTGGCATTCAGGCTCTGACCATTCATGGACGCACCCGCGCCTGTTTGTTCAATGGAGATGCTGAGTACGACAGTATTCGGGCAGTTAAGCAGAAAGTTTCCATTCCGATTATCGCGAATGGCGACATTACTGACCCGCTTAAAGCCAGAGCTGTACTCGACTATACGGGGGCGGATGCCCTGATGATAGGCCGTGCAGCTCAGGGAAGACCCTGGATCTTTCGGGAAATCCAGCATTATCTGGACACTGGGGAGCTGCTGCCCCCGCTGCCACTGGCAGAGGTGAAGCGCTTGCTTTGTGCGCATGTTCGGGAACTGCACGACTTTTATGGTCATGCAAAAGGGTACCGAATTGCGCGTAAACACGTATCCTGGTATCTCCAGGAACACGCTCCGGATGACCAGTTTCGGCGCACATTCAACGCCATTGAAGATTCCAGCGAACAGCTGGCGGCGTTGGAGGCATACTTCGAAAATTTTGCGTAAACAGAAATAAAGAGCTGACAGAACTATGTTCGAACAACGCGTAAATTCTGACGTACTGACCGTTTCTACCGTTAACTCTCAGGACCAGGTAACTCAAAAGCCCCTGCGTGACTCGGTTAAACAGGCACTGAAGAACTATTTTGCTCAATTGAACGGTCAAGACGTTAATGATCTCTATGAGCTGGTACTGGCTGAAGTAGAACAGCCCCTGTTGGACATGGTGATGCAATACACCCGCGGCAACCAGACCCGTGCTGCCCTGATGATGGGCATCAACCGTGGTACGCTGCGTAAAAAACTGAAAAAATACGGCATGAACTGATACTAATCAGTTAAATGTTTGTTTTAAAAGGCGCTACTCGGCATGGGGAAGCGCCTTTTTTATTAATGTCACACGGGAGGCTTTGGCGATGAACGCAAGATGTGAACCTGTCTATTTTGGCGATGAATCTAAAAAGATAATCCTGGGTGATGCGCTGACCGAGCTAAAAAAGCTACCCGCTGAAAGCATCGATCTCATTTTTGCCGACCCACCTTATAACATCGGCAAAGACTTTGACGGGATGGTGGAATCCTGGGACGAAGAGACCTTTCTGGCGTGGCTGTTTGAGTGTATCGACGAGTGCCATCGTATTCTCAAACCACACGGTAGCATGTACATCATGAACAGTACGGAGAACATGCCGTACATCGACCTCAAATGTCGCCAGCTTTTTACCATCAAAAGCCGTATCGTGTGGTCATATGATAGCTCAGGGGTACAGGCTAAAAACTACTTTGGTTCGATGTATGAACCTATCCTGATGATGGTAAAAGATCAGAAAAAGTACACGTTTAATCGTGATGATATTCTGGTTGAAGCCAAAACGGGCGCTAAACGTGCGCTAATAGACTACAGAAAGAATCCGCCCCAGCCTTACAATCAGAAAAAAGTACCTGGCAATGTCTGGGATTTTCCCCGCGTTCGCTATCTGATGGATGAATACGAAAATCACCCCACCCAAAAACCCAAAGCCCTCCTGGAACGGATCATTCTGGCTTCCTCCAACCCGGATGACAAAGTGCTCGATCCGTTTGCCGGCAGCTTTACAACCGGCGCCACCGCAGTGGAATTAGGTCGCAAATTTGTCGGTATCGAAATCAATGCTGAATACGTAAAAATGGGGCTCAGAAGACTGAGTATCGGTTCTCATTTTTCAGAGACTGAACTTGCAAAAGTGAAAAAACGTAAGACAAAAAACCTGTCCAAAAAGAGCCGATTACCGGCAAACAGTGGCGCTCTTTCGGCAAAGTAAAAGCATTGTAAGTCTGCTTTTCAGCTTACTGATTTCGTGTATATTCCCTGCACGCTTGGGCATGAATACACAGGATTAAGCAATGATTCGCAAGTATTGGTGGCTGGTTGTTTTTGCGGTCTTCGTTTTTCTTTTTGATGCGCTGCTCATCCAGTGGATAGAACTGATGACGACAGAGCACGACAAGTGCCGGAATATGAACTCAGTGAATCCCCTAAAGCTGGTCAACTGCGCCGATCTCGACTAGCACCGTCGACAGCCGTCAGGCCCTGGCGGCTAAACTACCCAACCTGGTTTTCACTCTGTATTAATTGCATTACACAGCCATCCGGGTGATGCTGCCAACTTACTGATTTAGTGTATGATGGTGTTTTTGAGGTGCTCCAGTGGCTTCTGTTTCTATCAGCTGTCCCTCCTGTTCAGCTACTGACGGGGTGGTGCGTAACGGCAAAAGCACCGCCGGACATCAGCGCTATCTCTGCTCTCACTGCCGTAAAACATGGCAACTGCAGTTCACTTACACCG
The DNA here is from genome assembly GCF_030334645.1 of Citrobacter sp. Cc139. NCBI lineage: Bacteria > Pseudomonadati > Pseudomonadota > Gammaproteobacteria > Enterobacterales > Enterobacteriaceae > Citrobacter > Citrobacter sp. Cc139. The sequence continues at coordinate 574 of NZ_JAOWDM010000059.1, read as the reverse complement.
CTTCTCAACCCGGTACGCACCAGAAAATCATTGATATGGCCATGAATGGCGTTGGATGCCGGGCAACCGCCCGCATTATGGGCGTTGGCCTCAACACGATTTTCCGCCATTTAAAAAACTCAGGCCGCAGTCGGTAACCTCGCGCATACAGCCGGGCAGTGACGTCATCGTCTGCGCGGAAATGGACGAACAGTGGGGATACGTCGGGGCTAAATCGCGCCAGCGCTGGCTGTTTTACGCGTATGACAGGCTCCGGAAGACGGTTGTTGCGCACGTATTCGGTGAACGCACTATGGCGACGCTGGGGCGTCTTATGAGCCTGCTGTCACCCTTTGACGTGGTGATATGGATGACGGATGGCTGGCCGCTGTATGAATCCCGCCTGAAGGGAAAGCTGCACGTAATCAGCAAGCGATATACGCAGCGAATTGAGCGGCATAACCTGAATCTGAGGCAGCACCTGGCACGGCTGGGACGGAAGTCGCTGTCGTTCTCAAAATCGGTGGAGCTGCATGACAAAGTCATCGGGCATTATCTGAACATAAAACACTATCAATAAGTTGGAGTCATTACC
>NZ_JAOWDM010000058.1:0-73596 GCF_030334645.1 Citrobacter sp. Cc139 | reverse complement strand
GTTCGACTTGCATGTGTTAGGCCTGCCGCCAGCGTTCAATCTGAGCCATGATCAAACTCTTCAATTTAAGTTTGATGCTCGTGAATTAAACTTCGTAATGAATTACGTGTTCACTCAGAGACTTGGTATTCATTTTTCGTCTTGCGACGTTAAGAATCCGTATCCTCGAGTGCCCACACAGATTGTCTGATAAATTGTTAAAGAGCAGTGCCGCTTCGCTTTTTCTCAGCGGCGCGGGGTGTGCATATTACGCTACCCCGCTTCAGAGTCAAGCGTTTATTTACGCTTTTCTCCGCTGACCCGGCGGCGTGTAATCCGTTGTTCCGTGTCAGTGGAGGCGCATTATAGGGAGTTATTTCAGGCTGACAAGGGGAAATTCAAAATAATCTCCCGAGTGCGCATTTTTTCATCAAAACCGATTAAACCGCCAGTTTTTCGAGCGTTTTGAAGCCATAACGTTGCAGCACGGGCAATAATTGTTCGGCTTCTGTCGTCATCGCCATACAGAATGCGACATTCTCATCGGTTGATTTCGCGTCGGGCGCTTCATGTTCTAATAACCAGGCCGTGCGACGCGCAATCGCGGCCCCCGAATCCACCAGTCGCGTCCCCTCGGGCAGGACCTGTAAAAGTTCTTCCTGTAATAGAGGGAAATGGGTACAACCCAGCACCACCGTGTCGGGTGGTTCCGACATCCGCAGCCACGGACGTAGAATGCGGCGCAACTCCTCCAGAGAGACCGTTTCGCCGTGCAGCTTCGCTTCCGCCAGTTCTACCAGCTCGGCAGACCCCAACATCGCAATCTGACATTCGTTAGCAAACCGCGCAATCAACTCATGGGTATACGACCGCTTCACCGTTGCACGTGTAGCCAGCAGTCCCACAACGCCATTCGCCGTGAGTCGCGCCGCCGGTTTAATAGCAGGAACGACGCCTACAACCGGGAAGGCAAATTTCGCACGTAATGCAGGAAGCGACACAGTGCTTGCGGTATTACACGCGATGACCGCAAGAGAGAGTGGATAGCGCTGCTGGACCGCAGTCACAATCTCAACAACACGCTCGACGATAAATTCCTCGCTCTTCTCACCATAAGGAAAGGCGACGTTATCAAAAGCGTATATATAGTGGAGATCCGGCAGGAGACTGCGGATCTCATTGTAGACCGACAACCCACCGACGCCGGAATCAAACACCAGCACGGTGGGACGTGGATCAGAAGGTGTAGCTGCCAGACAAGGTGTATTCCCGCCCTGCAGTTGCGTAGCCATAAACTGTCTCGTAATCTTTATCGAACAGGTTGGCGATTTTACCACGAACAGTCAGCTGTGAGGTGATTGGATATGCCACTGTCAGATCCCACAGGCTCACTCCCCCCATTTTTACCGGCTGATTGGTGACGAAGTCCGTGTCATAACGCGTTCCCAGATAATGATAGGTCAGGCCCCAGTCAAAATCGTAAACCTGCCAGTCAAGCTGGTACTTCACCTGCTGTTTAGAACGACGCGCCAGTGGTTTATTGGTAATCGCATTTCGTACATCAACGTAATCGTAGCTCAGGGTGTGCGCCAGCGGCCCGGTATCAAAGTTTGCTGTCGCTTCGACACCTTTAATACGTACTTTGCCTTCGTTAAAGTATTTCTCGGTATGTGGGTCGTAATCGATCATGTTATCGATATCGTTGCGATATCCTGACAAACGCCAGTTCACATCCGCCGTCAGCCCTTCAAACGCCCCTTCCCACTGCTTACTCTCTTCAGGATCCAGATTCGAATTGCCGTAATAGCCATGCAACTGCCCGAGATTTGGTGCTTTGTAGGAAGTACCGTAGGAGGCAATAAAGCGATAACCTTCAATAAACTCCCACCCGGCGCTGGTTTGCCATGTACCATGGCGACCAAACTCGGAGTTATCATCACTGCGCGCCGCACCTTCAAAGGTAAAGTCACCCAGTTGCTGCAACCCGGTGAGATAGAGGCCAGTGTTACGCTGGTCGTAACCGTCCGTGACATACGCGGTGCCAGGCTCCGTAGTTTGCTTTTGCCAGTCTACGCCCGCGCCCACATTACCGTGGCCAACCACCATACTGTTCGACCACTGAACATTATATTGCTTCATCTCATCCAGCGTGGCCGAGGAGTCATAGCGGCCATAATCCGGATCATAGTTGTAGTCTTTACTGTGGCTATAGCTGGAAACCAGCTGTGACTGGATAATTTCACCATTGAAGCGCAGTCCGGCATCCCAGCTTTGGCTATAGAGTTTTCGGGTATCGACCAGTGGTGAGTTCGGAGAATAGTACGAATCGTAATTCGTGCGGTTATCATAACCGTAGCCGCGAACAAACCCGCTCCAGGTGTCAGAGAAGTTGTGTTCCAGCGCGCCATATAGCGTCTTACTTAAGAAGCCGTCTTTGTCGGGTTGAGCCTGAGAGCCAGTACTACCGTAAGCCACGACATCAAAGCCTTTGGTATAGGCATAATCGCCCATCAACGTGACACGCGTATTTTCACCTAACTGTTGTTGGGTTGAGACATCGTAATTCTGGTAGCCATTGCTTCCCACGCCAGCGGTCAGTTCCGTCCCCGGCTTTTCGCGCGTCGTAATGATATTCACCACGCCGCCGATCGCATCAGAACCATAAATAGCCGAACGCGGCCCACGAATGTACTCAATACGTTGTACCAACGATACCGGGAACTGGCTAAGATCGGCTGCGCCGCTAACCCCTGCCAGGTTCAGACGCACACCGTCAATCAGCACCAGAACATGGCTGGCGTTGGTGCCGCGAATAGAAATAGACGAATTTTGTCCCATACCACCGTATTGGGCGATATCCACGCCTGGCAAGCGACGAAGCACATCATTCACGGAGGTGGATTGCCAGCGATCGATATCCTGACGCGTAACAACGGTGATAGGAGCAAGTACTGCACTACGAGGCTGCTGAAAACGGTTGGCAGTGACGACGAGAGTATCTGGGCTAGCATCCTGTGCCCAACCAGAAAATGCCGTGACGGAAAGCGCCGTCCACAGCAACGATTTTTTAATCATTGTAAAGCATCCACAATATAAGAAGGATGCCGCAGGTCCCACCGATAGTACGCGATGATGAAAACCAGATGCGACGTTAGCCGGCAGGTCTTCGGGCTTGGAGGCGACTTAAAGAGACGATGACTTCCCACGGCAAGCCGCAGTGTCTGCACCAGGTGCGCTCATCTCCTACCTTCCTTACCGCTGCGCGTCAGCTCCAGATTCACACTGGATTCCCTTTTAACTCACAGGACCGGAAAACGGATGCTACAGTTTGTTACAACCCACTGTCCAGACTGTGTATCACAATATCGGAAATCATCAATGACTGGACATCTGTTGAGCAATCCCTACAATCCCCGCGTACTTTTATTTTTCAGGACGCATCATGACCCCCGAACATCTTCCGACAGAACAGTACGACGCGCAGTTAGCTGAAAAAGTGGTGCGTCTGCAGAGCTTAATGACACCGTTTTATGCACAGGCTCCGGAAGTGTTTCGCTCACCGGTCAGTCACTACCGTATGCGTGCCGAATTCCGGCTGTGGCATGACGGTGATGACCTGTACCACATCATGTTCGATCAACAGACGAAAAGCCGTATTCGCGTCGACAGCTTCCCGGCAGCCAGCGAGCTTATCAACACGCTGATGACGGTAATGATTGAAGGGGTACGCAACAACCGTGTCCTGCGCCACAAACTGTTCCAGATTGATTACCTCACCACCCTGAGCGATCAAGCGGTCGTCTCGATGCTGTACCATAAAAAGCTGGATGACGAATGGCGTCAGGAAGCCGAAGCGCTACGGGACGCGCTGCGTGCGCAAAACCTGAACGTGCATCTGATTGGCCGGGCCACCAAAACCAAAATCGAGCTGGATCAGGACTATATTGACGAACGTTTGCCGGTCGCAGGTAAAGAGATCATCTACCGCCAGGTTGAGAACAGCTTCACCCAGCCCAATGCCGCGATGAATATTCAGATGCTGGAATGGGCGATTGATGTCACCAAAGATTCCCAGGGCGACCTGCTTGAGCTGTACTGCGGTAATGGCAACTTCTCATTAGCGCTGGCGCAAAATTTCAACCGCGTGCTGGCGACTGAAATCGCCAAACCATCCGTGGCGGCTGCCCAGTACAACATTGCGGCTAACCATATTGATAACGTACAAATTATCCGCATGGCCGCAGAAGAGTTTACTCAGGCGATGAATGGGGTTCGCGAGTTCAACCGTTTGCAGGGGATCGATCTGAAGAGCTACCAGTGTGAAACCATTTTCGTTGACCCGCCGCGTAGCGGTCTGGACAGCGAAACGGAGAAAATGGTACAGGCGTATCCGCGGATTCTGTACATCTCCTGCAACCCGGAAACGCTGTGTAAGAATCTGGAAACGTTAAGCCAGACGCACAATGTTTCACGTCTGGCTCTGTTCGATCAGTTCCCGTATACGCACCATATGGAGTGTGGCGTGTTACTGACCGCGAAGTAAGTGATGTCCTGGCCGGGCTTGCCCGGCCTACAAATATTATTCCGCAATTTCCTGCTTACGGTTACGCACTTTAACGCCGATCCAGAACACCAGAATCACCGACAGTACCGCCGGGAAGAAGTTAGAACCAATATCCGGATATTCAGCGCGTACCACGGTGCTGTACAACAGAACACCGAGAATAAAACAGGCGGCGGCCAGGCCTGGTAGCCCCACAGGCATGGTGCGGTTCTGATAGCGTTGATGCAGACAATAAACCGTCAGCACCAGCGAAATAATCGGGAATACTGAGAATGGCACAATGGAGCTAAACAGCGCCGCAAATGTGCCATTGATCGATAAGCCAGCAACCAGCGCCAGCAGCAGCGTACCTTTATCTTGACCTGACTGTTTCATTGCTCGTCCTTCTCGTTACTCGGAGTGGTGCGTCATCTTCTCTTGTTCACGGCGGTACCAATAAAATGCGCCTTTCGCAATCATGCGTAGTTGCAATACCAGCCGCTCTTCCAGCTGTCGACGCTGTTCAGCGCCAACATCCAGTGCTTCTGCCCCGGCGCTGAACACAATCGTTACCATGGCTTCGGCCTGCGCTTCAGTAAACGCACGGGGCATATGGTTTTCGAGTTCCAGATAGTCCGCAAGTTCCGCAATGAAGTGCTGAATTTCACGTGCGACCGCTGCACGAAACGCTGCGGAGGTTCCCGAACGCTCGCGCAATAATAAACGGAAGGCGTTGGGATTGTTGCCGATGAATTCCATAAATGTTGAGACCGAGGTACGGATCACACTCCCGCCTTTGGCGATACGCTGACGCGCCTGACGCATCAACTGACGCAGCATCAGACCACTTTCGTCCACCATCGTCAGCCCGAGCTCATCCACATCGCGGAAATGGCGATAAAACGAGGTTGGCGCAATGCCCGCTTCACGAGCAACTTCTCGTAAACTGAGACTGGCAAAACTACGCTCAGCACTGAGTTGACTAAATGCAGCCTCTACCAGCGAACGCCGGGTTTTCTCTTTTTGTTGCGCTCTAACGCCCATCACGATGTCTGAATCCTTCCACATACCTTGCTGGCACTATACCAGAGATTAGGCGGTTGGCATGGCTTTGTTAATGATTGTTTACGCGCAGTTTGTGCTTCGACTTCGCAAAAAAGCACAACGATAATTGGGTTATCCCGACAACGATGTTACTATTCTGTTGCTTTTATGTATAAGAACAGGTAAGCCTGACCATGTCACATTCCTACGATTACGATGCAATAGTAATAGGTTCCGGTCCCGGCGGCGAAGGCGCTGCAATGGGTCTGGTTAAACAGGGAGCGCGCGTCGCGGTGATTGAGCGCTATCATAACGTCGGCGGAGGCTGTACCCACTGGGGCACCATCCCGTCGAAAGCACTCCGCCACGCCGTCAGCCGTATTATTGAATTCAATCAGAACCCACTTTACAGCGACCATTCCCGACTTCTCCGTTCTTCCTTCGCCGATATTCTCAACCATGCTGATAACGTGATTAATCAGCAAACGCGCATGCGGCAAGGTTTTTACGAGCGTAATCACTGCGAGATTTTGCAGGGAAATGCCCGTTTTGTTGACGAACACACTATTGCCCTGGAATGCCACGACGGCACGGTGGAAACGCTGACCGCGGATAAGTTCGTGATCGCCTGCGGTTCACGCCCTTATCGCCCTGTTGACGTCGACTTTTCGCATCCCCGGATTTATGACAGCGACTCCATCCTGAGTCTGCACCACGAACCTCGCCACGTTCTGATTTATGGCGCAGGGGTTATTGGCTGTGAATATGCGTCGATCTTTCGTGGAATGGACGTCAAAGTTGATTTAATCAACACCCGCGATCGTCTGCTGGCGTTCCTTGATCAAGAGATGTCCGACTCGCTCTCTTACCACTTCTGGAACAGCGGTGTGGTTATTCGCCACAACGAAGAGTACGAGAAGATTGAAGGTTGCGATGACGGCGTCATCATGCACCTGAAATCCGGTAAAAAACTGAAGGCTGACTGTCTGCTGTACGCCAATGGCCGCACCGGTAATACCGATTCGCTGGCGCTGGAAAATATTGGTCTGAAAACCGACAGCCGTGGGCAGCTCAAAGTAAATAGCATGTACCAGACGGCACTGCCGCACGTGTATGCCGTAGGGGATGTGATCGGCTATCCGAGTCTGGCATCGGCGGCCTACGATCAGGGACGTATTGCCGCCCAGGCACTGGTGAAAGGCGAAGCCACCGCGCATCTGATCGAAGATATCCCAACCGGGATTTATACCATTCCTGAAATCAGCTCCGTTGGTAAAACCGAGCAGCAGCTTACGGCGATGAAAGTCCCATACGAAGTTGGCCGCGCCCAGTTTAAACATCTGGCACGTGCGCAAATCGTGGGCATGAGTGTCGGCACGTTGAAGATTCTGTTCCATCGCGAAACCAAAGAGATTCTGGGGATCCACTGCTTTGGGGAACGCGCGGCCGAAATTATTCACATCGGTCAGGCGATAATGGAGCAAAAAGGTGGTGGTAACACCATCGAGTACTTCGTTAACACCACCTTTAACTACCCAACCATGGCGGAAGCCTATCGGGTAGCGGCGCTAAATGGCTTAAACCGCCTGTTTTAACGCACTGTCGAAATGGCCATCCATTGATCCACGGATGGCCTCTGCCAGCTGTTCATAACGGCTGCGCAGCGGCGAACCTGGACGATACACCAGGCCAATCGTGCGGCGCGGTTCTGGCTTAATGCATGGCAGATAGACAACACCATCACGCTTGCGCTCCGACGGAACAGCCAGCGCAGGCAGTAACGTAATACCGCTACCTGCCGCCACCATATTGCGCAGCGTTTCCAGACTGGTTGCCCGGAAATGGGTATCTTCATCAGCACCTGCTTCAAAGCAGAAGCCCATGGCCTGATCGCGCAGGCAGTGGCCGTCTTCCAGCATCAGCAGTTTTTCACCCGCCAGATCGGACATCGGTACACAGTCACGGTTTGCCCATGGATGATCTTCATAGATCGCCAGCATCATAGGCTCATCAAATAACGGTACTTCGATGAATGCCTCACTCTCTTTCACCAACGCCAGAATCACGCAGTCGAGCTTACCGCTATCCAGTTGCGCCAACAGCTGATGCGTCTGCGCCTCATGCAGATACATTTCCAGTTTTGGGAAGGTCTGGTGCAACATAGGAATAATATGCGGCAGCAGGTATGGCCCCACCGTTGGGATCAAACCAATATGCAGCGGGCCAGACATCGTCTCGCCTTGTTGGCTTGCCATCTCCTTGAGCACTTTGACCTCGCGCAGCACGGTGCGCGCCTGATCCACCAGCAGCAGACCTGCCTGAGTGAACAGCACCTTGCGACTCGTACGCTCCAGCAACATGACGCCCAGCTCATCTTCCAGCTTACGGATCTGCCCGCTCAGCGTTGGCTGGCTCACGTGGCAGGAGTCTGCCGCCCGTCGGAAGTGACGATGTTCGGCAAGCGCCACCAGGTATTCAAGATCACGAATATTCATTATTCATCCTCCATCGCCACGATAGTTCGTAGCGATAGGTAGCATAGCAACGAACGATTATCCCTATCAAGCTTTCTGTTTAATAATGCACCACAGAAACGGAACGGTACCCCTTTAACCCTTGAAGCTACTGTCCGTTTAGAGAGTTTCTCTCATACTCGAAATAACTAAAGCCAACGTGAACTTTTGCGGACCTTGCGTCCGCATTTTTTTTGCATAAAAAAGCCCGGCAAGATGCCAGGCTCTGATCACTGTTTGCCTGATGGCGCTATGCTTATCAGGCCTACAAAGACAAAAGTTACGCCAGACGCGCCTTCGCGTAATCAATCGCCTGTGCGACCTGCTGTGGCGACACGCCGCCTTTCGCCGCACGTTTGTCCAGACACGATTGTAGAGAAAGGATCGGATAAACGTCATCGCCAATAACCGGACTGAACTTCTGTAAGTCGGTCAGCGACAACGCTTCCAGCGGTTTGCCCTGGCGAATCGCCTCAACCACCGTTTCACCCACAATGTGGTGCGCTTCGCGGAACGGCACGCCTTTCGCTACCAGATAATCCGCCAGCTCAGTAGCGTTGGCATAACCCTGCTGCGCCGCTTCCTGACAACGCGGACGTTTCACCTGAATGCCATCCAGCACCAGCGCGGCCATATGCAGACAATCCAGCCAGGTGTCGAGCGCATCGAACAGCCCTTCTTTGTCTTCCTGCATATCTTTGTTATACGCCAGCGGTAGACCTTTTAAGGTCATCATCATCCCGGTCAACGCACCCTGCACGCGACCGCATTTACCACGGATTAATTCCAGCGCATCCGGGTTTTTCTTCTGCGGCATCAGGGATGAACCAGAGGTCACTCGATCGGACAGCTCGACAAAGCCTGCTTCACCGGTATTAAAGAAAATCAGGTCTTCAGCAAAACGCGACAGGTGCACCATGCCGATAGAAGCGTCGGAGAGTAACTCCAGCACGTGGTCACGATCGGAAACGCTGTCCAGACTGTTGCGCGTTGCCGAAGCAAAGCCCAGCCAGCCGGCCAGTTGTTCGCGATCGATTTCATATGCCGTACCCGCCAGCGCGCCGCAGCCCAGAGGACTGACGTCCAGACGCTTAAGCGCATCCTGCAGACGGCTCTCATCACGCGCCAGCATTTCGACATAGGCCAGGCACCAGTGAGCAAACGTCACCGGCTGCGCACGTTGCAGGTGGGTGTAACCCGGCATAACGGCGTCCTGGTTATTCTCCGCCGTCACCACCAGCGCACTTTGCAACTGACGGTTGGCAGAGAGTAATTCAATAACCGTGTCTTTACACCACAGTTTAAGGTCGGTCGCGACCTGATCATTACGGCTACGCCCGGTATGCAGTTTTTTACCAAGCTGGCCGACTTTATCAATCAGCTTACCTTCCACCCAACTGTGAATATCTTCGGCATCGCTTTGCAGGATCTGTTGCGGGTTGGCACGAACCTCTTCCAGCAGCGTGTTCAGCGCCTCTTCCAGTTGTAGCTGTTCATCGGCAGTCAGTACGCCGACCGTTACCAACGCTTTGGACCAGGCCACAGAGCCGACAATATCCTGTTCTGCCAGGCGGTAGTCAAAACGCAACGAGTCGTTGAACTGTTTGAACCGCTGATCTGCTGCCTGTGTAAAACGCCCACCCCAAAGTGCCATAACATGCTTCCTTAAATTCTTTTAATTTCAATGCCGGATGGCGCTACGCTTATCCGGCCTGCAGGTTCTGTTCACGTAGGCCCGATAAGGCGTAGCCGCCATCGGGCATACAAATACTTAAGCCAGAATACGGGTACCGATCGGCGTGCCGTTAAACAACGCCGGGAGTTGCTCTGCATGACGCCAGGAGGCGATATCCACCGGGCGGCCCAGCGTGCGCGCGGCATCCAGCGCCGCATTGACCTTCACGATCATGCCATCGGTAATAATTCCCTGGTCGATCAACTGCTCCGCTTTCGCGGCGGTCATTTCGGCAATACGCTGACCTTTACCATCCAGAATACCGCTCACGTCTGAGAGCAGGATCAGATCCGCACCCAACGTTGCCGCCAGCGCTGTTGCCGCCTGATCGGCGTTAACGTTCATCAGCAGTCCATCTTCAGTGACGCCAATGGAGCTGACTACCGGCAGAAAACCGCTTGCCAGCAGCGTGTTAATTAGCTTAGGCGAACCCGGTTGCGCGAGTCCAACATGACCCAGCTCTTTATCGAGCGGCGTCACTTTTACGCTGTCGCCATCGCCAAGATACAGGCCCACAGAGGCGATTTGATGTTTTTTCGCCCAGGCCAGTAAGGTTTTATTCGCCGTACCCGCCAGGGCGCCAGTGATAATGTCTATCTGATCGGCAGGAGTGACGCGCAGGCCGTTTTTCTTTTTGACCGGCAGATTCAACTGCTTCATTAGCTCATCAACCACGCAGCCGCCGCCGTGCACAATAATCAGCGGACGCTGATGCGACTCACGATAATTCACCAGTGCGGTAAACAGTCGCTCCAGCGCCTCTTCGCTATCCAGTAAAACGCCGCCCAGCTTGATAATTAATGGATTCATTGTTGCACCCTTAAATAAGAGACTGCGTTTCAGCAAAGCCGAAACGGATATTTGCGCACTGCATCGCCTGTGCCGCCGCGCCTTTTAATAAGTTATCTTCGGTCGCCACCACGATCAGATGCTCTCCCTGCACGGCAAACCCGATGTCACAAAACGGTAAGCCCACCACATTCTTCAGAGCCGGAACGCCTTTGTCGTACAGACGTACCAGTGGTTTATCGCCATAGGCTTGTTGCAGTGTCTGGGCCACCTGCGCATGGGTTACGCCCGCTTTCAGACGGCAGGTGATCGTTTCCAGAATTCCGCGCGGGAAGTTCCCCAGATGCGGAGTGAAAATCACTTCCGCGCCGAGGTGAGTTGCGATTTCCGGCTGATGACGATGGGTAAACACGCCATAGGGCTGCAGGCTCACTTCGCAAAAGCTGTTCGAGATAGCCGCTTTACGGCCTGCCCCGCTGACGCCGCTGGTCGCATTAATCACCGGCCACTGGCTGAGATCCAGCAGTCCGCCGTCAATCAGTGGTTTCAGCGACAACTGCGCCGCTGTCGGATAACAACCCGGTACGGCAACCAGATTCGCTTCTTTCAGTTGCTCAGCGCTCCACTCCGCCAGACCGTACACCGCCTGCTTCAGCAGTTCGGGGTGCTGATGGGTAAAGCCATAATATTTTTCATAGAACGCGCTATCGTTAACACGAAACGCGCCTGAAAGATCAAACACCACACATCCGGCCTGCAGAAACTGCGGGGCCAGGTCATGACTGACCTCATGCGCTGTGGCGAGGAACACAATGTCCACCCCTGCGCTAAACTCGCTGATATCCGACATTGGCTGCAACGGTAAATCGACAATGCCTTTCAACTGCGGATGCAAATCGGAGATGAGTTTTCCTGCATCATTGCTTTGCGCTGAGACGGTCAAAGCGGTTATGTTCATATCAGGATGGCGATTTACATAGGTCACAAGCTCTGCGCCGGCATAGCCGCTGGCGCCCACAATCAGCGTATTCAACATCGGGGCAGCTCACCTTCTTAGATTCTGTTGCCAGGTATAAGCCTTTATCACCTCACCTTACACTTGGTGGGTTTTATTACGCTCAACGTTAATGTATTTTTATTCACAAATACTGCATGAATATTGATACTATCATGACCCGAGGTGTGTCAACAATGAAAAACAATTTACCGCCATTTATCGAGATTTACCGCGCTCTGATTGCCACGCCATCGATTAGCGCCACCGAAGAAGCACTGGATCAAAGCAATGCAGGTTTAATCACTCTGCTGGCGGGCTGGTTCAAAGATTTAGGCTTCAATGTAGAGGTTCAGCCGGTCCCCGATACGCGCAATAAATTCAATATGCTGGCGAGCATTGGACAAGGGGCTGGCGGTCTGTTGTTAGCGGGTCATACCGATACCGTGCCGTTTGACGACGGACGCTGGACGCGCGATCCGTTCACCCTGACAGAGCATGACAATAAGCTCTACGGCCTGGGTACGGCAGATATGAAAGGCTTCTTCGCGTTTATCCTCGACGCGCTGCGCGCCGTCGACGTAGCGAAGCTGAAAAAGCCCCTCTACATTTTGGCCACTGCCGACGAAGAGACCAGCATGGCGGGGGCGCGCTACTTTTCTGAAACCACCGCTCTGCGCCCGGACTGCGCGATCATTGGCGAACCCACCTCCCTGCAGCCGGTGCGTGCGCACAAAGGGCATATCTCTAATGCAATTCGCATTTTGGGGCAGTCGGGTCACTCAAGCGATCCAGCGCGTGGCGTCAATGCGATTGAACTCATGCATGATGCTATCGGCCATATCATGACTCTGCGCGATGACCTGAAAGAACGCTATCACCATGACGCTTTTACCGTTCCGTACCCGACGTTAAATTTGGGTCATATCCACGGTGGCGACGCCGCCAACCGAATCTGCGCCTGCTGCGAGCTGCATATGGATATTCGCCCGCTGCCCGGCATGACGCTCAACGATCTTAATGGCTTACTTAACGATGCGCTGGCCCCTGTCAGCGAGCGTTGGCCGGGTCGCCTGACGGTGTCGGAACTGCATCCGCCTATTCCTGGCTATGAGTGTCCGCCAGACCATCAGTTGGTTGAAGTCGTCGAAAAACTGCTGGGAGCGCAAACGGAAGTGGTGAACTACTGCACTGAAGCGCCGTTTATCCAGACGCTTTGCCCGACGCTGGTGTTGGGCCCAGGCTCCATTAATCAGGCACATCAGCCAGATGAATACCTGGAAACACGCTTCATTAAGCCAACTCGCGAATTGATCACCCAGGTTGTGCATCATTTCTGCTGGCATTAATCGTTTATAACCTTGCTCATCCTTCAGCGGTGAGCAAGGTCATTTATTAACATTTTCATAAGCACAGCTTATTTGATTCGATGTGAATTAAATAACGTAAATTTCCGCCATTTTTTCGTTTGCTGAACCGATTTCGCAGCAATTGACGTCACGAGTTTTACGTGGCTTTATAAAAGACGGCAAAAAAATTAAGTCCGAAAAATTTCACGTTGCAGCAGTGTTGACGGCGGCGCGAAAGATACAGGACATTTACAAAAGAGATGGGGTGTCTGGGTAAATATGAACGAACAATATTCCGCGTTGCGTAGTAATGTCAGTATGCTCGGCAAAGTGCTGGGAGAGACCATTAAGGATGCGCTGGGAGAGCACATTCTTGATCGCGTAGAAACAATCCGTAAGCTGTCCAAATCATCCCGCGCTGGCAATGAAGTCAATCGCCAGGAGCTACTTACGACGCTGCAAAACCTGTCTAACGACGAACTGCTGCCGGTTGCCCGTGCGTTTAGCCAGTTCCTGAACCTGGCCAACACCGCCGAGCAATACCACAGCATTTCGCCCAAAGGCGAAGCAGCCAGCAACCCGGAAGTGATTGCTCGCACTCTGCGTAAATTGAAAGACCAGCCCAATCTCGATGAAGCCACCATCAAAAAAGCGGTGGAGTCACTCTCCCTGGAGCTGGTTCTGACTGCCCACCCGACAGAAATCACCCGTCGTACGTTGATCCATAAAATGGGTGAAGTAAACGCCTGTCTCAAACAGCTTGATAACAAAGATCTCGTCGATTATGAACGCCATCAACTGATGCGCCGTCTGCGCCAGTTGATTGCCCAGTCCTGGCATACGGATGAGATCCGCAAGATACGCCCAAGCCCGGTTGATGAAGCCAAATGGGGCTTCGCCGTGGTCGAAAACAGCCTGTGGGAAGGCGTGCCGAACTATCTGCGCGAACTGAACGAACAGTTAGAAGAGAATCTGGGTTATAAGCTGCCCGTTGATTTTGTTCCGGTTCGCTTTACCTCCTGGATGGGCGGCGACCGTGACGGCAACCCGAACGTGACGGCGGATATCACCCGTCACGTGCTATTGCTCAGCCGTTGGAAAGCCACCGACCTGTTCCTGAAAGACATTCAGTTTCTGATCTCTGAACTGTCGATGGTAGATGCCACGCCGGAACTGCTGGCGCTGGTCGGCGAAGAAGGCGCAGCAGAACCATACCGTTATCTGATGAAAACCCTGCGTTCACGTCTGATGGCAACTCAAGCCTGGCTGGAAGCCCGCCTGAAAGGCGAGAAATTACCGAAACCTGCCGGCCTTCTCACCCAAAACGAACAGCTCTGGGATCCGCTGTACGCGTGTTACCAGTCTCTGCAAGCCTGTGGCATGGGCATCATCGCCAATGGCGAACTGCTCGACACCTTGCGCCGCGTGAAATGTTTCGGCGTGCCGCTGGTACGTATTGATATTCGTCAGGAAAGCACCCGCCACACTGAAGCGCTGGGCGAACTGACCCGGTATCTGGGCATTGGCGACTACGAAAACTGGTCAGAAGCGGATAAACAGGCTTTCTTGATCCGCGAACTGAACTCCAAGCGTCCGCTTCTGCCACGTAACTGGGAACCAAGCAATGACACCCGCGAAGTGCTCGACACCTGCCGCGTCATTGCCGAAGCTCCGTATGGCTCCATTGCTGCCTATGTTATCTCGATGGCGAAAACGCCGTCCGATGTATTGGCCGTACATCTGCTGCTGAAAGAAGCCGGGATCGGTTTTGCTATGCCGGTGGCGCCGCTGTTTGAAACACTGGACGACCTCAACAATGCTGATGACGTCATGTCCAAGCTCTTGAATATTGACTGGTACCGCGGCTTTATTCAGGGCAAACAGATGGTCATGATTGGCTACTCTGACTCCGCAAAAGACGCGGGGGTGATGGCGGCTTCCTGGGCGCAATATCAGGCTCAGGACGCGCTGATCAAAACGTGTGAAAAAGCCGGAATCGAGCTGACGCTGTTCCATGGCCGCGGTGGTTCCATTGGCCGCGGCGGCGCGCCTGCGCATGCCGCACTGCTTTCTCAACCGCCTGGCAGCCTGAAAGGTGGCCTGCGCGTGACGGAACAAGGTGAGATGATCCGCTTTAAGTATGGCCTGCCGGAAGTGACCATCAGCAGCCTGTCGCTATATACCGCAGCCATCCTCGAGGCCAACCTGTTACCGCCGCCAGAGCCGAAGGATAACTGGTGCCATATCATGGATGAGCTTTCTGATATCTCGTGTGAGCTCTACCGTGGATATGTACGTGAAAACAAAGACTTCGTCCCTTACTTCCGCTCCGCAACCCCAGAGCAGGAACTGGGTAAATTGCCGCTCGGCTCACGTCCGGCAAAACGCCGCCCGACTGGTGGGGTAGAGTCTCTGCGCGCCATTCCATGGATCTTTGCCTGGACGCAGAACCGCCTGATGCTCCCGGCATGGCTGGGGGCAGGCACCGCGCTGCAAAAAGTGGTGGAAGACGGTAAGCAAAGCGAACTCGAAGCAATGTGCCGCGACTGGCCATTCTTCTCCACACGCCTTGGCATGCTGGAAATGGTTTTCGCTAAAGCAGACCTGTGGCTGGCTGAATACTACGATCAACGTCTGGTCAAAAAAGAGTTGTGGCCGCTCGGCGAAGAACTGCGTCAGCGCCTGGAAGCAGATATCGACGTCGTGCTGGCGATTGCCAATGACTCACATTTGATGGCCGACCTGCCGTGGATTGCCGAGTCCATCCAGTTAAGGAATGTTTATACCGATCCGCTGAACGTTTTACAGGCAGAGCTGTTACACCGCTCGCGCCTGGCGGAAGAGCAAGGCAATGCGCCAGATCCACGCGTTGAACAAGCGCTGATGGTAACCATCGCAGGTGTTGCTGCCGGTATGCGCAATACAGGCTAACGTCCCCCTCCCGTCGCCTTCGTGCTATTGCGCGAAGGCGACATCAAAAATCGCTGTTATAACGGCTTCATTTTCAATATATTCCCGCCTGAATTTATTCATTTAATGAATGGATCATCAACAAAACGCGTTTTTTAACATCGCGACGCTTCAGTTCCTCTTAATATTTACCCGCTACTCTTGGCGACACGATTAAAGACAGGCTCACACTATGCAATCCTTACAACCCCAGTCTAAACCTGCATTTAGCTGGAAAGCCCTGGGTTGGGCGCTCCTCTATTTTTGGTTTTTTTCCTCATTACTGCAGGCCGTTATCTACTTTAGCGGCTACAGCGGATCTACCGGTTTACGCGACTCCTTGCTATTCAGTTCGCTGTGGTTGATTCCGGTATTTTTATTTCCAAACCGTATCCGTATTATTGCTGCCGTTATTGGTGTCATGCTATGGGCTGCCTCGTTGGCCGCTCTGAGCTATTACGTCATCTACGGGCAAGAGTTCTCGCAAAGCGTTCTGTACGTAATGTTCGAAACCAATGCGAACGAAGCCAGCGAATATCTGAGCCAATATTTCAGTCTGAAGATTGTGTTAATCGCGCTGGCGTATACGGCAATGGCGATTCTGCTGTGGACGCGTCTGCGCCCTGTTCATATTCCATCGCCCTGGCGCTATCTGGTGTCGTTTGCGCTGTTATATAGCTTGATTCTGCACCCAATGGCGGTTAACACGTTCATCAAACATAAACCGTTTGAAAAAACGTTGGATGGTCTCGCTTCGCGTATGGAGCCCGCCGCGCCGTGGCAATTTATCTCCGGGTATTATCAGTATCGCCAGCAGTTAACCGCACTGAATAGCCTGCTGAATGAAAACAATGCCCTGCCTCCGCTGGCCAACTTTAAAGACCATTCCGGTGACGCGCCACGCACATTAGTGCTGGTGATTGGTGAGTCAACGCAGCGTGGTCGTATGAGCCTGTATGGTTATCCGCGTGAAACCACACCGGAACTGGATGCGCTGCATAAAACCGATCCTAACTTCACCGTTTTCAATAATGTCGTGACCTCACGTCCGTATACCATTGAAATCCTGCAGCAGGCGCTGACCTTTGCCAACGAGAAGAACCCGGATCTGTATCTGACCCAGCCATCCCTGATGAACATGATGAAACAGGCGGGTTATAAAACCTTCTGGATCACCAATCAGCAGACAATGACTGCCCGCAACACCATGCTGACGGTGTTCTCTAAGCAGACAGATAAGCAGTTCTATATGAACCAGCAGCGTACGCAAAGCGCACGCGAGTATGACAGCAATGTGCTGGCGCCATTTAAAGAAGTCCTGGCCGACCCGGCGCCGAGAAAATTCATCATCGTTCACCTGCTGGGTACCCATATTAAGTATAAATTCCGTTATCCGGATGGTCAGGGCAAGTTCGACAACAATATCGACAATGTTCCCCCTGGCCTGGGCAATGATGAGCTGGAAGCCTACAACGATTACGACAGCGCGAATGTCTACAATGACCACATCATTGCCAGCCTGATCAAAGACTACAAAGCGACCGATCCGAACGGTTTCCTGTTGTACTTCTCCGATCACGGTGAAGAGGTGTACGACACGCCGCCGCATAAAACGCAGGGCCGTAATGAAGACAATCCGACACGCCATATGTATACGGTGCCGTTCTTATTGTGGACCTCGGAAAAATGGCAGGCCGCGCACCCTCGGGACTTCTCACAGGATGTGAATCGTAAATACAGCAGCTCAGAGCTAATCCATACCTGGTCTGATTTAGCGGGCTTCACTTACGATGGCTTCGATCCAACGCGTTCCATTACCAGCCCACAGTTTAAAGAGACGACTCGCTGGATTGGCAATCCATACAAGAAGAATGCCCTGATTGATTACGATACCTTGCCTTACGGCGATCAAATCGGTAATCAATAATCCTACACAGGCCACTCTTTAAGAGTGGCCTTTTTTTATGATGGCGGTTACTGTTCTCCCTGTCTGCTGCCTGCAAGGGATTAACATGTATCACGACATCAGCCACCTTCTCGCCCGCCTGATTAACGGCCCCACACCGCTGCGCCAGATTTACTTTGCCAGCACCTGTAGCTCAATGCCGGAACTGGCATATCAGGTTGATTTTCCCCGGCTGGAGATTGTGCTGGAAGGTGAGTTCACCGATCAGGGTATTGCCGGCGCAGCCGCGACGTTACTACCTGGCGATGTCCTGTTCGTTCCGGCTGGCGGCTGGAACTTTCCGCAATGGCTCACACCGGTCACCACGCTCAGCATTCTGTTCAGCAAGCAGCAGTTGGGTTTCAACGTCGTTCAGTGGGACGGCAAGCAATATCAAAACCTCGCCAGGCAGCATGTCGCACGGCGTGGACCGCGTATTGGCTCTTTCCTGCTGCAAACGCTTAATGAAATACAGATGCAGCCGCAGGAGCAGCAAACGGCCAGGCTAATCGTCGCGAGCTTGCTGAGCCACTGTCGCGATCTGCTCGGCAGCCAAATACAGACCGCGTCGCGCAGTCAGGCGCTGTTCGAAGCCATTCGCGACTATATTGACGAACGCTACGCTTCACCCCTGACCCGGGAATCGGTGGCGCAAGCGTTCTACATCTCGCCCAATTACCTCTCCCACCTGTTTCAAAAAACGGGCGCAATCGGTTTTAACGAATACCTGAACCACACGCGACTTGAACACGCGAAGACGCTACTGAAGGGTTACGAGCTGAAGATCAAAGACGTGGCGCACACCTGTGGGTTTGTTGACAGCAACTACTTCTGCCGCCTGTTTCGCAAGAATACCGAACGTTCCCCCTCAGAATATCGTCGGCAATATCACAGCCAGTTGACGGAAAAAGCGATCCATCAGCAATAAAGAAGACAAAAATAACATTAACTGGATTTTTGTAATATAAGAAATGAACTCATAACCCACATCACCTTAATAAAACCCGCCTGCAACTGACATGTGAAGTAAGTCTCACTTTTGTCGATACATTACATTTATCCAGCTTTTGACAGATTTGTCAGATAGCGCGATGCGGCGAAACACTCTTATCCTGTGCACAACAACGCATTCCGGCAACGGGCTGCTCACGCAAAATTAAGAGGATGTTTTGTATGGAACTTTACCTTGATACCGCCAACGTCGCGGAAGTCGAACGTCTGGCCCGTATCTTCCCTATCGCGGGGGTCACCACTAACCCAAGCATTGTGGCGGCAAGCAAAGAATCCATCTGGGATGTGCTGCCGCGCCTGCAAAACGCCATTGGCGAAGAGGGCATTCTTTTTGCCCAAACCATGAGCCGCGACGCGCAGGGGATGGTGGAAGAAGCCAAACGTCTGAGCAATGCCGTACCGGGTATCGTAGTGAAAATCCCCGTCACTGCTGAAGGTCTGGCCGCCATCAGGTTACTGAAAAAAGAGGGTATCACCACCCTGGGAACCGCCGTGTACAGTGCTTCGCAAGGTCTACTGGCCGCGCTGGCTGGCGCAAAATATATCGCGCCATACGTTAACCGCATTGACGCTCAGGGCGGCGACGGGATCCGCACGGTACAGGAACTGCAAACGCTACTGGAGCTACATGCGCCAAACAGCATGGTACTGGCGGCCAGCTTTAAAACCCCGCGTCAGGCGCTCGATTGCTTACTGGCAGGATGTGAAGCAATTACCCTGCCCTTAGACGTAGCGCAACAAATGCTCAATACCCCTGCGGTAGAGTCAGCAATAGAGAAGTTTGAGCAGGACTGGAACAACGCATTTGGTCACATCAACCTGTGAGGGAAATAAAGTATGGATCGCATTATTCAATCACCTGGTAAGTACATCCAGGGTGCCGATGTTATTACCCGTCTTGGCAGCTACCTCAAACCACTGGCAGCACGCTGGCTGGTTGTTGGGGACAAGTTTGTCTTAGGCTTCGCACAGTCCGCACTGGAAAAAAGCTTCCAGGATGCCGGACTGGCGCTGGAGATCGCGCCTTTTGGCGGCGAATGTTCGCAAAACGAAATCGACCGTTTGCGCGGCGTGGCGGAAAAAGCGCAGTGTGGCGCAGTACTTGGTATTGGCGGTGGGAAAACGCTGGATACCGCCAAAGCGCTGGCGCACTTTATGGGCGTGCCTGTCGCCATTGCGCCAACCATCGCCTCTACCGATGCACCGTGCAGCGCGCTGTCCGTCATTTACACCGATGCGGGTGAATTCGATCGCTATCTGCTACTGCCGAACAACCCGGACAGGGTCATTGTGGATACTAAAATAGTCGCGGGCGCACCAGCGCGTCTGTTAGCCGCAGGCATCGGCGATGCGCTGGCGACATGGTTCGAAGCACGCGCCTGTTCACGCAGCGGCGCAACCACCATGGCGGGCGGTCAGTGCACGCAGGCGGCGCTGGCTCTGGCTGAGCTGTGCTTTAATACGTTAATAGAAGAAGGTGAAAAAGCGATGCTGGCAGCCGAGCAGCACGTGGTTACGCCTGCGCTGGAGCGCGTTATTGAGGCCAATACCTATCTGAGCGGCGTCGGTTTTGAAAGCGGTGGTCTGGCAGCGGCTCACGCCATTCATAACGGCCTGACGGCGATCCCGGATGCGCATCATTACTACCACGGCGAGAAAGTGGCGTTTGGTACGCTGACGCAATTGGTGCTGGAAAACGCGCCGGTCGATGAGATCGAAACCGTGGCGGCGCTGTGTCATTCCGTTGGACTACCGATTACTCTGGCGCAACTGGACATCAAACAGGATATTCCGGCGAAAATGCGCATTGTGGCAGAAGCTGCCTGTGCTGAAGGCGAAACCATCCACAACATGCCTGGCGGCGCAACCCCGGACCAGGTGTATGCCGCGCTGCTGGTCGCTGACCAGTATGGGCAGCGTTATCTGCAAGAGTGGGAATAACCTGCCAATAAAAAACCCCGCAATCGCGGGGATTTTTTATTCATACCATGCCGGATACGCGCAAGCGCCATCCGGCGTTTTTGTTTACAGCAGATCGAAACGATCCAGGTTCATCACTTTCACCCATGCCGCCACAAAGTCCTTCACGAACTTCTCGTGCGCATCGCTGCAGGCATAAACTTCAGCCACTGCACGCAGTACAGAGTTAGAACCAAACACCAGATCGGCGCGAGTTGCGGTGTATTTTACTTCGCCACTCAGACGGTCACGGCCTTCAAACAGCTCTTGTGACTCATCAACCGCTTTCCATTCGTAACGCATATCCAGCAAATTGACGAAGAAGTCAGTGCTGAGTACGCCAGGACGATCGGTAAAGACGCCGTGCTGACTACCATCGAAGTTGGTGCCCAGTACGCGCATACCACCCACCAGCACGGTCATTTCCGGTGCGGTCAGCGTCAGCTGCTGTGCTTTATCGATCAGCAGTGACTCAGTGGTTGATACGTCAGGGCGAGAACGATAGTTACGGAAGCCGTCCGCAATTGGCTTGAGCAGTTCAAACATCTCAATATCCGTTTGATCCTGACGCGCATCCACGCGGCCCGGCGCAAAAGGAACATTGATGCTGACACCCGCAGCGCTTGCGGCCTGCTCCACGCCTACGACGCCAGCCAGCACGATAATATCGGCCAACGACGCGGTATGGGCTGATTTATAGATACCCTCTAACACGGGCAGTACGCGTGCTGCGGTAGCATTCACATCCCAACCACGCTGCGGGTCGAGCGCCAGACGAGCGCCATTCGCGCCGCCACGTTTATCCCCACCGCGGAAGGTTGATGCAGAAGCCCATGCCACCGAAACCAGCTCGCCTACGGACAGGCCGGAAGCCGCAATGGTCGCCTTCAGGTTAAGGATATCTTCTTCGCTTGGGTTGAAGAACGCATGCGGCAGCGGATCTTGCCAAATCAGATCTTCTTTTGGCACTTCCGGTCCGATGTAACGCGCTTTCGGCCCCATATCGCGGTGCGTCAGTTTAAACCACGCACGGGCAAAGGCTTCGTTGAACGCCTGCGGATCGTTAAGGAAACGACGAGAGATCTTTTCGAACTCAGGATCGAAACGCAGCGTCAGGTCGGTGACCAGCATCGTCGGCTTGCGTTTTTTCTCAGGATCAAACGGATCGGGGATAATCTCTGGCGCATCCACCGCTTCGAACTGGATAGCGCCCGCCGGGCTGCGAGTCTGCACCCACTCATATTTGAACAGGTTCTCGAAGAAATAGTTGCTCCACTGGGTCGGCGTTTGCGTCCAGACCACTTCCAGGCCGGAAGTAATCGCGTCTGCACCCGCGCCGCTACCGTAGCTGCTGGCCCAGCCTAAGCCTTGCGCTTCAATCGGCGCAGATTCAGGATCGGCCCCAACGTGGGAGGCAGGTGCTGCGCCATGAGTTTTACCTAACGTATGACCGCCGCCAATCAGCGCCACGGTTTCTTCGTCGTTCATTCCCATGTTACCGAAGGTCGCGCGAATCGCCGCGGCCGCAGAAAGCGGTTCGCCGCTGTGATCCGGCCCTTCCGGGTTAACATAGATAAGACCCATCTCGGTTGCGCCCAGCGGGGTTTTCGCCAGCGCTTCCGGGTGACGGTGAGTCAGCCAGGCTTTCTCATCACCCCAGTTTACGTCGAGATCCGGTTCCCAGACGTCTTCACGACCCGCGCCAAAACCGAAGGTACGGAAGCCTGAGTTTTCCAGCGCCACGTTACCGGCGAGAATAAACAGGTCGGCCCAGGAGATTTTCTGACCATATTTCTGCTTGATTGGCCACAGCAGACGACGCGCTTTATCCAGGCTGACGTTGTCCGGCCAGGAATTCAGTGGTGCAAAACGCTGCTGCCCGCGACCCGCGCCACCGCGTCCATCGATGGAACGATAGGTCCCTGCGCCGTGCCATGCCATACGGATAAATAAACCGGCATAAGAGCCCCAGTCAGCGGGCCACCACGGTTGAGATTCGGACAGAAGGGCTCTGAGATCCCCTTTCAGGGCAGAGTAGTCAAGTTTGCTAAATTCTTTGCGGTAGTCGAAGTCCTCACCCAGCGGGTTCGAACGATTGGAATGTTGGTTCAAAAGATCAACGCGGAGTTGATTAGGCCACCAGTCGCGGTTATTTCTTCCTGCTCCCGCGCTGTGATCCGGCCCGCCCTGATGGAAAGGACACTTACCGGCAGTTGATGCGTTCTGGCTATCGTCGGACATGCTCATCTATATGCTCCCTTTACAGTGTTATGACTACGATATACACCACCAGAGATTAGATATAGTCGAAATAACCCACAGATTCGATAGCCAGATCCTTTTATATTTTTAGTTACAGAGATGTAGATCAAAATGATCAATAAAAAACCCTCCGCAGAGGGCTGACGTACTGATTATGCCGGTCTTACTCCCAGCGTGTGACAAATTGCGTAGCTCATTTCGGCGCGATTGAGAGTATAGAAATGGAAATCTTTCACCCCTTCGCGACTGAGAATTTTCACCATATCCATGGCGATGTTTGCGCCCACCAGCTTGCGGGTTTCCGCATCGTCATCCAGGCCAGCAAACATGGTCGACATCCATGCCGGAATGCGGACGTTGGTCATGTCGGCAAATTTTTTCGCCTGTTTAAAGTTAGATACCGGCAGGATGCCCGGAATAATTTCCACATCGATACCCGCAGACACGCAGCGATCGCGAAAACGCAGGTAGCTTTCTACATCGAAGAAAAATTGGGTGATCGCGCGGTTCGCACCGGCATCAACCTTACGCTTCAGGTTCAGCAGATCGGCCTGAGCGCTCTTCGCTTCCGGGTGCACTTCCGGGTAAGCCGCAACGGAGATATCAAAGTCCGCAACGTCTTTCAGCAGAGTCACCAGGTCAGAGGCATACATATCCGGTTTACCGCTTCCCGGCGGCAGGTCACCGCGCAGGGCAACAATATGACGAATACCGTTATTCCAGTAGTCCTGAGCAATAGTGCGCAGCTCATCGCGGGTCGCATCAATACAGGTCAGGTGCGGCGCCGCTTCAAGCCCGGTGCGATCCTTGATCCCTTTGATAATGCTATGCGTGCGGTCGCGCTCACCAGAGTTTGCACCGTAAGTGACTGAAACAAATTTCGGCTTCAGGCTGCTCAGGCGATCGATAGAGTTCCACAGGGTTTGCTCCATTTCACTGGTGCGCGGCGGGAAAAATTCGAAAGAAACGTTAATCTGCCCCTGTACTTCGGCCAGACTCTGATTCAGCGCTTCCCGCTGGTTGGCGTGAAAAAAGCTCATACCTTACCTCATCAATCTTTTGTCGTTATATGTTGTGTTGTGAACTGCTATACGTTTAGACGTCTAGATGTAAAAATGACGGAAAAGCACGCTGGCGTCAACACAAAAATCATCGTTAAAGGTGAGGAATACTCAGTCAACGTGAAAATAATTCACATCAACCTGAAAGACCGAGGGATTGGTTCACAACCGTCTGCAACCACTGCAACGTTGCTTCGCTCTCAGGCAGCATTACCAGTCCCACGTGGATACGCAATTCGGAATCGGTAAGCGGCAGAAATATCACGCCCTGACGCTGGATAGCGGAAAAGGAGGCCGGGAGTAAACTCAGACCGTCGCCATGCGCGATCCGCGCCAGCAGCACGTCATGTTCCAGCGGCTCTTCAATACAGGCTGGAGAGTAACCGGCGCGGCGAAAAATATGTCGGGTGTAATCAAAAAAGGCAGGATTCCGTTCGCGTTTAAACCAGAACAGTGGTCGGTGGTTCAACGTCGTTAATGAGAGTGACGGCAGGCTCGCCTCTGGCCAGATCGCGGGTAATGCGGCAATCATCGGCTCTTGCCAGCCGAGTGGCATGACGGTAAGCCCGGGAGTCTCAAGCGGTAACGCCACCAGCGCTGCATCCAGTTTTCCCCGACGAACCTGACACACCAGCTCAGGCGAACCATGACGAACAATATGTAGCCTCTCCGTACGCCCGTGTAGCTGCGATTCAAGCGGAGCAAAAACACCTTGTTCAAACGCTGTACTTAGCCCCAGGCGCAGAGAGTGCTCCCCAGCTTGCGCTAACTGGCTCAACGTCGCGCAGGTTTCTTCGTACATCGTCAGCACTGGACGCACTATTTCAAGTACGCGCAGACCGTCTTCCGTCAGCGTCAGCCCACGGGTATGACGGACAAAAAGCGTCATCCCCAGACGTTCTTCAAGCTGGCGAATGTGGCGACTCAGCGGCGGCTGCGACATAAATAAACGTTGCGCCGCCCGGCTCATATTGTTCTCTTCCGCTACTACGGAAAAGTAACGCAGCAGACGAATATCCAGAGAGTGCAAAGGCGATGTTGTCATACCAAAAAGGTATCACGGAAACGGTATTATCCCAATCATTCTGCACGCTCTATCCTCAGGCTATATACCAGACAAATGAGGAAGAGATTATGCATTCAGAACGCTTTATTACCGGTCAGAAGATGCTGCAAAAAGTGGATGGTAAAGGGGGCGATGCGGTCATCGAAAGTCTGCAAGATATTGCGCCAGACTTCGCCCGCTACCTGCTTGAATTTCCTTTTGGCGACATCTATTCAAGACCGGGATTGGATTTACGCAGTAGAGAGATTGCTACCGTCGCGGCGTTAACGGCGCTGGGTAATGCCGCCCCGCAATTGAAGGTGCATATTGGCGCGGCATTACACGTTGGCTTAACACAGGATGAGATCGTCGAAGTGATTATGCAGATGGCCGTATACGCTGGCTTTCCGGCCGCGTTGAATGGTCTGTTCGCCGCGAAAGAGGTGTTTGCCTCCCACAGAGGCTAAAACAACAGGCCAGCGGCTTGTCTGCTGGCCTGAACGCGTTACTTTTTCACATCTTCCACACGCATGCCTTTCAGTTGCTCATCCGTCAGCGTATTTCCCGCTTTGAAATAATCAACGACGGCATTAGAGACATAGTAACCGCCGGATGTATTACGCGCTGTGCCTTCGGTGAATGCCGTAAAACCATCACCGCCGTCTGCCAGAAAACTATTGGTGGCAATGTGATAAATCACAGCGTCCTCAATTGGCTTGCCGTTTAGCGTCAATACGGTGACCCGCTGGCCAACCGGTTTGCTGCTGTCGTACTTCATCTCAAACCCTTTGGATACCTGTAGTACGCCGTTACTTAAACCCGCGCCATGCTCCATCAAACTACGCAGTTGCTTACCGGTAAGATCCATCGTAGACAGCTCGTTCGGGAACGGGAAGGTACTAATAACTGCGCCCATCGTAATCGCACCTGCCGGGATTTCATTACGAATGCCGCCTGAGTTGGTAAGCGCCAACTGGGTATCTTTACCCGCCGCAGCCAGTAATGCATCCGCCGCCAGATTCCCCAACGAGGAGGATTCCCCGTAAGCACGCGTCAGCTCAACCGGAGAGTTGGCAACCGTCTGTTGTACCACTTCATCAAGCTTCTTATTCCAGCCATCAATCACCTGTTTCGTCTGCGGATCGGGTTTCCACTCATCGGCGTAGATCGTCTTCAGCTCGAAATTCTTCACGGTAAATTGATGCGGTTTTTGCTGGTAATCCAACACCAGTTTACCGACATCAATACCGCCGCTGTCGGTGGAGAGAATTAAGGTATTACCGACTTTAATCGGCTCTGGCGTGCCCACATGCGCATGGCCGGTGATCAGGATATCCAGGCCATGCACCTGACCTGCAGTCTGGATATCTTTATCCAGCGCACGACGCACATCTGTACTTCCCTGGCTGGACTGACGCGCCGGCGTACCTTCGTGGATCAACGCCACCGTCAGATCGACCTTACCTTTTAATTCATCGATATAACGTTGCAGCCACTTCACCTCATCCCGCGCCTCAATGCCAACGCGCGTCGCAGCCGAAACCGTATCATCAAAAGCAAACACACCGTGCAGACCTATGACGCCAATCTTTACGCCATCTTTTTCAATAATGGTCCAGGGCTTATCCCAGAACATTTTGCTGCTGTTCTGGTAAAAGATATTGCCCTGCACAATGGGGAATTTCGCCTGGCTCAGTTGCAACAACGTATTATCCCAGCCGTGATCGAACTCATGATTACCCATAGTGACGGCGTCGAAATTCATCGTATTCATAATATCGATAATCGCCTTGCCCTTTGTCAGGCTGCTGATGTACGGCCCGGTGAAGTAATCACCCGCGTCAAAGAACCAGGTCGCGCTATTTTTCGCTTTTTCCTGCTTCACCATCGTCGTGATATTGGCCCAACCGCCAATATCGCGTGCGCCATTAGCAATCCACGGGACTTTATAAGGTTCGACGTGGGCATGGAGATCGTTGGTATAGATAATCGTGACGTCTTTCGCTGACGCCCATAACGGCAGCGATACCAGAACACCGACAGCAAGCATTTTTAACTTCATAATCAATCCCTTTCAGTCATATAAAGAATCGCTACGTTACGTTCTGAAAGGTTTTTTTATGTGAGAAGACTCACACCCATCGGTAATAGTTGCAGGGCAAAATCAACGACCATTAAAAATCGTTGGTAATGCGATGACTTCTCTGTTCACCATCAACTGCTGCAAGTCTTTTGGCTGCAAAAATCTGGGGCTGGCAAACTCCGTTGATTACAGCTGGCCCGATTACCGACTGGGCTACGCCGCCCTGCACTGCCGGGCATGCGGAAGTTATCCCCCGCTGTTTAACGCTGAACATTTCCGCGAGTGGTTGGCCGCCTGTTTTACACATTTTGCAATTAACAGCGGTCTTTTTTGCCCAAATTGCTATCAGCGGGAACTGATCCGTTATGGACATAACCCACAGGGAACCCAGCGCCTACAGTGCCGGAGCTGTAGAAAAGTCTGGACCCCCAGACAACCGCCATTGACGACTATTGATCCGCCAGAACAAATAGTGACGGTGCCACTGATCGTCCCTTTTCAGGGCGCAAGTGCAGATCAGAAACTGTATGTATTACTCAGTTTTGATGCTATTCGCGGCAATATTTTGCATATTTCCAGCAACTTCACTCCTCATTCTGTTGGCGAGTCATTAGTTTACCGCTGGCGCGGGATGGTCGAGGCCACAGTGAATCATGACGATGAGATCCAGCGTGTAAATCAGCGAGAAACGCAGTTTTTACGCCGCAGCCAGTTTGACGAAATTCAGTACGGCAGCGCGATGCTCAAACGTAACGCCAGCGGTGAGATTTTACGCCCGGTCATTACCGCGCATGGGCATTTCCGCGTCCTGAGCCATCTCTGGCCTACGATTAAAATGCACATCATCGCCCACGAATGCTTTCTGCGCGGCGCTGTGATTACCGCATGGGCGGAACAGTTTCGCGAAAATCACGCCTCGCTTTGGTTTGTGGATGAAGAAATGGGCGACGATCAACACACCAGGCCCTGGCAATTACTGGGTAAAAGTTATCAGGGATGGTTGCAAAACCAGTGGCAGATTTGGCAACAGGGCAACAGGCGTAAAATGGTGTGTCTGTTAACGGAGGGTCAGGTTGAAAAAGGGGCCTCGATAACCCTGAGGGCAAGTCATCATTTTATCGCCTGGCTACAGCAACAGCCGGAATTTCGGTATAGCGCCCGTTACTCAGCCCATGCGGTGTTTCAGACGATAAGGACGCTGACGGAGAAATACAACATCCTGATCACCCAGAGCGATTTGCCCGGTGGCGCTGCCGCTTCCCGGGCCTATGGTTCGTGTCATAGCCAGGCCGGATAAGCGTAAGCGCCATCCGGCAACGCAAACTACAGCAACTGCGCCAGGCGGTTGATATCCGACTGAATGGCTCCGGCGGTCACATCGCGGCCTGCGCCAGGTCCGCGGATCACCAGCGGGTTATCGCGATACCAGCGGCTTTCAATGGCGAACACATTATCGCACGGCAACAATGCCGCCAGCGGGTGCTCAGAACGTACCGCTTCAACACCCACACGTGCTTTACCGTTAGCGTCAAAACGCGCCACATAGCGCAGCACCAGCCCCATTTCACGCGCCGCTTCCAGACGCTGCACCATCTGCTCGTTCAGTTCATCGCCATTTTCAAAGAAATGGTCAATAGAGCCTTCTTCACAATGCGCAGGCACCAGCGACTCCACGCGAACCTGATCCGGCTCGATGTCGTAACCCGCTTCACGCGCCAGAATCACCAGCTTGCGCATCACATCCTTGCCGGAAAGATCCACCCGCGGGTCTGGTTCGGTCAGCCCCTGCTGCCACGCCTGATCCACCAGGTCGGTGAACGGCACCGTGCCATCAAATTGCAGGAACAACCACGACAACGTGCCAGAGAAGATCCCGCTGATCGACAGAATGGTATCTCCGCTATCAATCAGATCGCGCACGGTATGGTTGATCGGCAAACCAGCGCCCACGGTGGCGTTATACAGCCAGTGACGACCAGTTTTTTCAAACGCATCATGAATTTGGCGATACTTATTACTGCTGCTCGCACCCGCCAGTTTGTTAGCGCTGATAACATGGAAACCGTGACTGGCGAAATCCAGATATTGATCCGCCAACTGCTCGCTGGCGGTTACGTCCAGCACCACTAAATCATCATACGGGTGGGCGCGCATCCACAGGAACAATGACTCTTCATCCTGTTCCACTGCCTCATCATCAAAGAAGGCCAACGCGCGGCTGGCATCCAGCCCTTCATAATTCAGCAGACTACGGCGGCTATCGACCACGCCCGCCAGCACGAACTCTAATCCGGTACGCGCCGAGAGCGTACTTTGCTCACGGGCGAATAGCTCCAGCCAACGTGATCCAATATTCCCCTTCCCGAACAACACCAGGCCGATTCGTTTTTCCGCGCGGAAAATTGACTGATGCAGACCCTGAATCAGGCTCTCCGTCGGTCCGGTACGCAGTACGGCAACCAGGCTGATGCCCTCCTCCGACTGCCAGGTGAATTCGACCGGCTGACCTTTCAGTTGCTGCCAGAAGCGGTGGCAGTGCAGCGGGTTACGGGTGACGCCCGCCCCGACCATCGCCACCAGCGCCAACCCCTGGCGCAGACGCAGCTCGCCCGGCAATCCGGCCTCATCAAGAATTCTCAACGCGCCGTCAGCGACTTCGGAGGTATAGCAAAATTGCAGCAGTTGGCGATCGGGATGCACACCGACCGCCAGCGGACGCACCTGGGTGCGTTTTAAAATCTGATCGACCTCTTTATGGGCCAGCTTAAAGTCCTGACCGGTGGGAACCTGAAACTCAATCAGGCAGACGTCGTCATGACTGGTCACGATACGCGCCCCGGTCCCGGAAGCCAGCACGCGTTCAATACGCGTTGAGCCTTGCTCAGGCGTATAGCTACAACGCAGTTGGAGATCAATATCACTGCCGGAAACCGGCTGTAAGGTACGGGCATGGAGAACCGGAGCCGCCAGACGCGCCAGTTCGCTGGCTTCATCCAGACGCAGCAGCGGTAGCAAGCAGGCATCTTTTACTTTACGCGGATCCGCGCTGTAAACCCCGGCGACATCACTCCAGATGGTTACGCGGGAAACCCCGGCCAGCGCGCCAACCTGCGTCGCCGAGTAGTCAGAACCATTACGCCCCAGCAGTACCGTTTCACCGGCGTTGTTACGGCTAATAAAGCCGGTAACGACCAGGCGTTTACCCGGATGTTGCGCCAGAAGTTGCTGCAACAATGGGTAGGAGAGACCTTCATCCACCTGCGGCTGAGCGCTACGCTCCGCACGTAAAAAATCGCGCGCATCCAGCCAGGCCGATTCCAGACCTTGTTGGTTAAGGACAGCGGACATCAAACGCGCCGACCATACCTCACCGTGTCCGACGACTTCAGCATAAACGGCATCGTTCACGCCGCTGTCGAGTAATCCGGCCAGACGCTCCAGGTCGTGAATAAACGCACCGATCAGGCCGTCGGCCACTTCTGGTGGTAACAAACCGCTAATCAGCTCGCTCTGATAGCGACGTAACGCCTGCTGAACCTGATGCGCAGAAAGACGATCGGTCTGGCTTAACTTCAGCCAGCTAATCAACTGGTTAGTGGTACTGCCTGCGGCTGAAACAACCATCATGTCATCAGGCTGCGAGTATTCCGCCATAATGCCTGCGACACGCAGATAACATTTCACATCAGCCAGACTACTACCACCAAATTTGTGCAGTTGACGACCCTTCGCCCCTGCCTGCGCAATCACACTCATGTTTACCCCTTGTTTGCAGCCCGGAAGCCATTTTCCAGGTCGGCAATTAAATCTTCGCCATCTTCAATACCGGTGGAGATACGCAGCAGCGTTTCCGAAATCCCTGCCGCCGCGCGCGCTTCTGGCGCCATTCCCGCGTGTGTCATGGTTGCGGCGTGGGAGATCAGACTTTCAACGCCTCCTAACGATTCCGCCAGCGTAAACAATGACAGCCCGCCAAGGAAGCGACGCAGCGTTTGCTCATCGCCATCCAGTTCAAAACTCAGCATCGCGCCAAAGCCTTTTTGCTGACGCACGGCAATCTCATGCCCTTGATTATTCGGCAATGATGGGTGATACAATTTTTTCACCAGCGGCTGCGTTTGCAGATAATCAACAATCGCCTGAGCATTACGTTGCGCCACCTCCATACGCGGTGACAGAGTACGCAGGCCGCGCAACAGCAGATAACTATCAAACGCGCCGCCGGTCACGCCAATATTATTCGCCCACCACGCCAGTTCAGTGACCGTTTCCGGATCTTTCGCTATCACCACACCAGCCACCACGTCTGAGTGACCGTTTAAATATTTCGTGCATGAATGCAACACCAGATCGGCGCCCAATGCCAGTGGATTTTGCAGTGCCGGGCTTAAAAAAGTGTTGTCTACCACGCTGACTGCACCAGCTTCACGCGCCAATTGACAGATTTTCGCAATATCCACCACGCGTAGTAGCGGGTTGCTTGGGCTTTCTACCAGCACCAGCTTCGGTTTTTCCGCCAGCGCCGCCTGCAACGCCCGCTCATCACCTTGATCAACAAACAGTACGCGATAACAGCCTCGCTTTGCCAGACTGTCAAACAGGCGATAGCTGCCGCCGTAACAGTCGTGCGGCGCGACCAGCAGATCGCCAGGTTTCAGGAATACCGTCGTCACCAGATGAATCGCCGACATGCCGGTATTGGTTAGTACCGCACCCGCGCCACCTTCCAGTTCTGCCAACGCGCGCTGAACCACATCGCGCGTCGGGTTACCGCGGCGTGAATAGTCATGGGCGCGAGGCTCATTAAAACCGGTAAAGTTATAGGTACTGGAGAGGTGAATCGGCGGGACAACGCAACCGTACTGTTCGTCGTCATTTAATCCGCTACGCACTGCGATGGTGGCCTGTTTACGCGTCATAGAGAGGAGATCCTGGCTGAGTCGGTGAAAAGTCAGGCACCAGATTAATCATAGTTACGATAGCCGTCAATACATCTGGACATCTAAACTTCTTTGCGTATAGATTGAGCAAACCGCAAATAGCCGTTAAAATTATATGCATTAGCGTACATCCGCGTCGGCTTACTTCGTGTCAGGGCCGCGCCACTACGATAAACTACGCGCAATTATGGTCCGGGCTCAGGTTCTGGCCTCAATATTAATGACGAAGAGGATTAGGTATCTCATGGCTGAATGGAGCGGCGAATATATCAGCCCATACGCTGAGCACGGTAAGAAGAGTGAGCAAGTAAAAAAAATTACGGTTTCCATTCCTCTGAAGGTGTTAAAAATCCTTACCGATGAACGCACGCGTCGTCAGGTGAACAACCTGCGCCACGCCACCAACAGCGAACTGCTGTGTGAAGCGTTTCTGCATGCTTTTACCGGGCAACCACTACCCAACGATGACGACCTGCGTAAAGAACGCAGTGATGAAATCCCGGAAGAAGCAAAGGTAATCATGCGTGAACTGGGTATCAACCCGGAAACGTGGGAATACTGATCGTTAGAGAAAGATGAAAGAAGGCGGGATTGCTCCCGCCATCTTTCACAACGTTACTTACTAATACCATTGAGTTTATTCAATGTTTCTTCCATTTTGAGCGTTTCTTTACGGTTCAATGGATAGCAATAAATCAGAATGACCGCCGCCAAAAACAGGCACAAAGCCGGCAAGAGATTCGCCATCGTATAAATATTTTCCTGCACGATGCTGGTTTGTACAGCCCCACCCGTTGAGGAAGATTGATAACCAATGATGGCCAGCATAAAGCCGCCAATAGCTCCGGCGCACGCCTGACCAACCTTGCGGGCGAAGAAGTTCACGCCATAAACGGTACCATCCTCACGATCGCCAGTGACATACTGGTGATAATCACAAACATCGGTCATAAACGCCCATATCATCAGGTTGAATAACCCCGCCCCCAGTGTCGCCAGAAACAGGAAAACCAAATAGACTTTCGCGTCGGTAATGTGGACGAAGTACATAATCAGATACATCGCTACCGCAAAGAGCAACGCGCCTACACTTGCTTCTTTTTTACCAAACCGCTTCGTGAGCCAGGATGCCGATGGCGCCAGCAAAACCAGAGAACCAAAGGTAAACAGCAATGCAACGGACATGGCCTCTTTGTTATGGAAATAGTCATTAAACAGGTAGGTCATATTGGTCCCGGACAACCCCTGATTAATCACAATCAGCAGATCCACCACAACCAAAACAATCAGCGCCTTATTACGTAATAGCCCCTTCAGCAGTACCGACACGGGCATGCTCTCTTTTCTCTCCACACGCACACGTTCTGTCGTTAACTGACAGGTCAGGGTTAAAAAGAGAAAACCCAGTACTGCGCAACCCATGGCGATCCAGAAGAAATGCTGCCCGGAAATCACCTGGCTTCCGTCCACCAGGGTGGTGTACATCAGAATGGGAATAAAAAAGCCGGTTGCCCCACCGCCGATGGCAGACCCAACGCTGCGCCAGGTTGAGAGCGAAACACGATCTTCCGGGTTCGAGCTAATCGCCGCAGACATGGCGCCATACGGGATACTGACCGTCGATAACAACGAACCGTAGATAAAATAGGAGCAGCAGATGTAGATAATTTTCGCCGTATAAGAGAAATCATTCACAAATGGCAGGAACAGGACGACCGCAATGATGCAAAACGGATATTTCATACGGCGCACCCACGGGTTAAACCGTCCATGTACCGTTAGTTTAGAGGTATCACATAAGCGCCCTACGCCAACATCGACAAACGCATCAAAGAGTTTGGTCACAAAATAGAGCGAGCCAACAATAATCCCGGAAATACCGAGTACGTTGGTGTAATAAATCATTAAAAAACTGTTCACCAGTCCAAGAATAAAACAGGTTCCGAGGTCGCCACACAAATAACCAAATTTATCTCTTAATCCGAAAGGCCTGACAGCAATACTTTGATTACTTCCGATTATAGTTCCATCATTAGACATGATATCAACTCCTTAGACTCATTATTCACGCAAACTATATGGATATACCGATGCTCAGCGTAATAAACCGCTATGAAGAGTATTAACGGTCAGAAGTTATAACCGAGACCGACACGATAACGAGTCTGGCGATCGTCTGTGGTGGTGGTGTTATAACCGGAGGAAACGTTACCCACCTCAACAAATGGAATCCAGGAACCTATTTTATAAGCTACACGGAAGTTATATTCATAATCGTCTTTTCGGTTGTTATATAAATCTTCGCTATCGGCAATTTTATAAATACCGTTCAGCTCAAACATCCAGTCATGAATGTTATAACCGAGCCATGCTTCCGGACGATAGACCATGCGATCATCCTTGCCGTCAGTGCTTCTGCGCATGTACTCCTGACGATAGCGGAACGCAGTCCACCAGCTGTCATTGATATTGTACTGTACGCGGATATAAGGTTTATAAATCGTGATGTTATCGCCCGTTTCGATCGCAATACCCGGCTGCCAGATAAGATCCCGCCAGGTAAACTGGTAGCTTGCAGTATACTTGTTGCCATTACTTTCCATATTATTCCACGCATCATTAGATTGCGTATCTTCGGAACGTGAAATGGCTTCAACGGCTACACCAAAACCAGTCGCAAAACGATGAGACATATAAACACGATCGTAATTGCGCCCATCGTCATAATATTCATGACGATAATCAACATAACCCGCTTGCGCGGTCACAGAGAATAATGGAATCAGTAATAACGCAGATTTAAATTTCATGACCATCCCTCTTCACACTAAATCAAGGAAATTATCCATCTCGTTCCGTCCATTAATGGGAAACGATGAAAGATTAAGAATAATTTTATATTTCCACGAAAGTGTATTTTAGAAAGAAAGCAGAAACCTTTGGTATTTTGCCAACAATTGGCATGAGTGGCAAAAATCAGAAGATAAAAAGGATGCAGATCACCAGCAGAAACATTTTACCTAAAAAATAAAAACGCTGTTTTATTTATTAAATAAAAGACACTATTCAACACATCAATATAAATTTCATTCTTCAGGCGCAGAAACAAAAAAAGCGCCGAAAGGCGCTTTTTTCTGACAGCTGAAACTTATTTGCTGCCTGGGATGTTGAAACGCTTGTTGAAGCGATCAACGCGGCCACCGGTAGCAACATCACGCTGCTTGCCAGTATAGAACGGGTGGCACTTGCTGCACACGTCGAGGTTCAGATCGTGACCGACGGTGGAGCGGATTTTAATGACGTTACCGCAAGAGCAGTTTGCAGTAATTTCTTCGTATTTCGGGTGAATATCTTTTTTCATGGGAAAACCTCAGTTTAAGGCCGCGTCGCTCTTCCAGCCCTAACGCCAGACACCACGCGATGTTAATTATTCCCCGTCACCTTTCACACTGCATCAACAGCTTGAAATTCTCGGGTAATGGTCATTGTTTGACGCAATCAATTTGCATCAAAGGCGGCGAATCATACAGAAATTAACCTGCTCATGCAAACTGATCCGCATTCTACCCTTCACTAATGTGTATACTAACCCGCCAGATTTCAAGTCAGGATGATTCAATGCCCGTTGCGCACGTTGCCTTACCCGTTCCGCTACCTCGCACCTTTGACTACCTTCTGCCGGAAGGCATGAGCGCCAAAGCCGGGTGTCGTGTACGCGTGCCTTTTGGCAAGCAGCAGGAGCGCGTGGGCATCGTCCTTTCCGTTAGCGAGCACAGCGAACTGCCGCTCAACGAATTGAAAGCCGTTCTCGAAGTGCTGGACAGTGAGCCAGTCTATTCGACCTCCGTCTGGCGTCTGCTGTTGTGGGCAGCTGACTATTATCATCATCCTATTGGCGACGTGCTGTTTCATGCCCTGCCGATTCTGTTACGCCAGGGACGCCCAGCTGCCAACGCGCCCATGTGGTACTGGTTTGCCACTGAAGAGGGCCAGGTTATTGATCTCAACGGCCTGAAACGCTCTCCCAAGCAGCAGCAGGCGCTGGCAGCATTACGCCAGGGAAAAATCTGGCGCGACCAGGTGGCAGAGCTGGAATTTAATGACGCCGCCTTGCAGGCGCTACGTAAAAAAGGCCTGTGCGATCTGGCAAGCGAAACACCAGACTTTAGCGACTGGCGTACACACTACGCGGTTTCCGGTGAGCGTCTGCGGCTGAATACCGAACAGGCTACCGCCGTCGGGGCGATCCACAGCGCCTCGGACAGTTTTAGCGCCTGGCTATTAGCGGGCGTGACGGGATCGGGTAAAACAGAGGTCTATTTAAGCGTACTGGAAAATGTGCTCGCCCAGGGCAAACAGGCGCTGGTGATGGTGCCGGAGATTGGCCTGACGCCGCAAACTATTGCCCGGTTTCGCGAGCGCTTCAATGCGCCGGTCGAAGTCCTGCACTCGGGTTTAAATGACAGCGAACGTCTTTCGGCATGGCTGAAGGCGAAAAATGGCGAAGCGGCGATTGTCATCGGCACGCGCTCGTCGCTATTTACACCGTTTAAAAATCTGGGCGTGATTGTCATCGACGAAGAGCACGACAGCTCTTATAAACAGCAGGAAGGCTGGCGCTATCATGCGCGCGACCTCGCGGTTTATCGTGCCCATAGCGAACAAATTCCCATTATTCTCGGCTCAGCCACCCCAGCGCTGGAAACGCTGTGCAACGTGCGGCAGAAAAAATACCGCATGCTGCGCCTGACGCGCCGCGCCGGAAATGCGCGCCCAGCCACTCAGCACGTGCTGGATCTGAAAGGTCAGCAGGTACAGGCCGGACTCGCCCCTGCGCTTATCGCCCGTATGCGTCAGCACCTGCAGGCGGATAACCAGGTGATCCTGTTTTTAAACCGCCGGGGTTTTGCTCCTGCCCTGCTGTGCCACGACTGTGGCTGGATTGCTGAATGCCCGCGCTGCGATCACTACTACACGCTGCATCAGGCGCAGCACCATCTGCGCTGCCACCACTGCGACAGTCAGCGTCCGATACCGCGTCAGTGCCCTTCCTGCGGCTCAACGCATATGGTTCCGGTAGGACTCGGCACCGAACAGCTTGAGCAGGTTCTGGCGCCTTTTTTCCCCGGCGTGCCCATCTCACGCATCGATCGCGACACGACCAGCCGTAAAGGGTCGCTGGAGCAGCATCTGGCGGAAGTGCATCGCGGCGGCGCGCGAATCCTGATCGGCACACAAATGCTGGCGAAAGGCCACCATTTCCCGGACGTCACTCTGGTGGCGCTACTGGACGTTGACGGCGCGCTGTTCTCCGCAGATTTCCGGTCGGCAGAACGCTTCGCCCAGCTCTACACGCAGGTTTCCGGGCGTGCCGGTCGCGCCGGGAAACAGGGTGAAGTGGTGCTGCAAACGCACCACCCTGAACATCCGCTACTGCAAACCTTACTGTATAAAGGTTATGACGCTTTTGCCGAGCAGGCGCTGGCCGAGCGACAAACGCTCCAGCTTCCCCCATGGACCAGCCATGTGATCGTGCGGGCAGAAGATCACAACAACCAGCATGCGCCGATGTTCTTGCAGCAGTTACGAAATCTGATTCAGGCCAGTCCGCTGGCCGATGAAAAACTGTGGGTGTTAGGCCCGGTTCCCGCCCTGGCGCCCAAACGTGGCGGTCGCTATCGCTGGCAAATTTTGTTGCAGCACCCATCGCGAATTCGCCTGCAGCATATCGTCAGCGGCACACTGGCGCTGATCAATACGTTACCCGATGCGCGTAAAGTTAAATGGGTGCTGGATGTCGATCCCATCGAGGGATAATCCCTCACGATGCGAGGCGGATCGTAAAATTAAAGATCCATCACACTTTTTATGAAAATTCTGTAACCGCTTCCATTCACTATCTGATAAAAATGTTTCAGATGAAGGTTATCCAGGGACGAGTCTGTGCCAGCCGCCCTGGCGAGGAGAAAGAGTGAAACCGAATAAGCAGGTTGCCGCCGCT
This sequence comes from Citrobacter sp. Cc139, assembly GCF_030334645.1. NCBI lineage: Bacteria > Pseudomonadati > Pseudomonadota > Gammaproteobacteria > Enterobacterales > Enterobacteriaceae > Citrobacter > Citrobacter sp. Cc139. The sequence continues at coordinate 35,394 of NZ_JAOWDM010000058.1, read as the reverse complement.
ACGATGAAAGATGTTGCCCTGAAGGCGAAAGTCTCAACGGCAACCGTATCCCGCGCATTAATGAATCCAGACAAAGTTTCGCAGTCAACCCGTAACAAGGTTGAGCAGGCAGCTCTGGAAGTGGGATATCTACCTCAATCGATGGGACGCAACGTAAAGCGTAATGAGTCACGTACCATTCTGGTGATTGTGCCTGATATCTGCGATCCGTTTTTTAGCGAAGTCATTCGTGGCATAGAAGTCACCGCCGCAGAACAGGGATATCTGGTGCTTATCGGCGATTGCGCGCACCAGAATCAGCAGGAAAAGACCTTTCTTAACCTCATTATCACCAAGCAGATCGATGGCATGGTCCTGCTCAGCTCGCGCCTGCCGTTTGATGCCAGCGTTGAAGAGCAGCGTAATTTACCGCCGATGGTTATGTCCAACGAGTTCGCGCCAGAGCTGGAACTCCCCACCGTGCACATTGATAACCTCACCGCCGCCTTCAACGCGATGAATTATCTGCTGGAGTTGGGACATAAACGCATTGGCTGTATCGCCGGACCAGAGGATATGCCGCTGTGCCATTACCGTCTGCAAGGTTACGTTCAGGCACTGCGCCGCAGCGGAATTACGGTCGATCCGCATTTCATCGCGCGCGGAGACTTTACCTATGAAGCGGGAGCTAATGCGCTTAAACAGCTCCTGGCGCTACCACAGCCGCCTACCGCAGTCTTCTGCCACAGCGATGTCATGGCGCTTGGCGCCCTCTCTTACGCCAAACGTCAGGGCCTGAAAGTACCCGACGATTTATCGATCATTGGCTTCGATAACATTTCGCTCGCGGAATTTTGTGATCCACCCCTGACAACCGTCGCACAGCCGCGTTTCGATATCGGACGCGAAGCTATGCTGTTACTGCTCGATCAATTACAAGGGCAGAACGTCAGCAGTGGCTCACGTTTACTGGACTGCGAGCTTATTATTCGGGGTACAACCCGGGCACTGACGTAAAGTAAAGTGCTTTCGGACTCCCCTGTCTGGTCAAAGGCCCGCCGCTTAAGTAACATGGCGGGCTGACGAACGAATAAATACAGCGAAACGATAGTGGCACAACGAGATTATGTACGTCGCGGCCAACCGGCACCTTCGCGGCGCAAAAAGAGCACATCACGGAAAAAACAACGCAATACGCCTGCGGTATCGCCCGCTATGGTTGCTATTGCTGCAGCCGTACTCGTGACCTTTATCGGTGGTCTGTACTTCATTACGCATCACAAGAAAGAAGAGTCCGAAACGCTGCAAAACCAGAAAGTCACCGGGAATGGCATTCCACCAAAACCGGAAGAGCGCTGGCGATACATCAAAGAGCTGGAAAGCCGTCAGCCTGGCGTACGCGCGCCTACCGAACCGTCTGCCGGCGGCGAGGTGCTGAACGCCGACCAGTTAACCAATGAGCAGCGCCAGTTGTTAGCGCAAATGCAGGCTGATATGCGTCAACAGCCAACGCAGCTCAACGAAGTACCATGGAACGAACAAACGCCTGAGCAACGCCAGCAAACGCTGCAGCGTCAGCGTCAGGTGCAACAGCAGCAGTGGAACACTACGCAGCAGCAGGCTCAACAGCCACGCCAACGGGCAACGGAACAGCCGTACCAGCAGCCGCAAACGCGTACGGCGCAAACCGCACCGGTACAACAGCCGAAACCGCAGCCAAAACCGGCGGCGCAACAGCCGTATCAGGATCTGCTGCAAACGCCTGCGCATACCACCGCCGCTCAGCCGAAAACGCAACCGGCCGCGCCAATAACGAATGAAACGCAGCCGCCAAAACAGACGGCGGAGAAAAAAGATGAACGCCGCTGGATGGTTCAGTGCGGGTCATTTAAAGGCGCTGAGCAGGCAGAAACCGTGCGCGCACAGCTGGCCTTTGAAGGGTTCAACTCGCGAATTACCACTAATAACGGCTGGAATCGCGTGGTTATTGGTCCGCTCAAAGGCAAAGAGAATGCCGACAACACCATCAGCCGCCTGAAGGTTGCTGGTCACACAAACTGCATTCGACTCGCTACTGGGGGTTGAAACCCCCAAAATCCCCCCCATCTATACATGCATTACGCCCCGCATCCTGTGCGGGGCCTGTATTCTGCATTTGTAACCAAGGGGTCTGCTCGTGACAACAATAGTAAGCGTACGCCGTAACGGCCATGTGGTAATCGCCGGTGATGGTCAGGCCACACTGGGTAACACCGTAATGAAAGGCAACGTGAAGAAAGTCCGCCGTCTGTATAACGACAAAGTCATTGCGGGCTTTGCGGGCGGTACTGCGGATGCATTCACGCTGTTTGAACTGTTCGAACGCAAGCTGGAAATGCACCAGGGTCACCTGGTGAAAGCGGCAGTTGAACTGGCAAAAGACTGGCGTACCGACCGTATGCTGCGCAAACTCGAAGCGCTGCTGGCCGTCGCAGATGAAACGGCATCACTCATCATCACCGGTAACGGCGACGTCATCCAGCCAGAAAACGATCTGATTGCCATCGGCTCCGGCGGTCCCTACGCCCAGGCTGCTGCACGCGCTCTGCTGGAAAACACCGAGCTTGGCGCGCGCGAGATTGCTGAGAAAGCGTTGGATATTGCAGGGGATATCTGCATTTATACCAACCACTTCCATACCATCGAAGAATTGAACTCCAAAGCGTAAGGATCCCCCATGTCTGAAATGACCCCACGCGAAATTGTCAGCGAACTGAACAAACACATCATCGGCCAGGATAACGCTAAGCGTTCCGTGGCGATTGCCCTGCGTAACCGCTGGCGCCGTATGCAGCTCAACGAAGAGCTGCGCCATGAAGTGACGCCGAAAAATATTCTGATGATTGGCCCGACCGGCGTCGGTAAAACCGAAATCGCCCGTCGCCTGGCAAAACTGGCCAACGCGCCGTTCATCAAGGTTGAAGCAACCAAATTCACCGAAGTTGGCTATGTTGGTAAGGAAGTTGACTCGATCATACGCGATCTGACCGACGCTGCCATTAAGATGGTTCGCGTTCAGGCCATCGAGAAAAACCGCTTCCGCGCTGAAGAGATGGCGGAAGAGCGCATTCTCGACGTGCTGATCCCACCAGCTAAAAATAACTGGGGACAGTCTGAGCAGCCGCAGGAACCTTCTGCCGCACGTCAGGCGTTCCGTAAAAAACTGCGCGAAGGCCAGCTCGACGATAAAGAGATCGAAATCGATCTCGCTGCCGCACCGATGGGCGTTGAAATCATGGCGCCTCCGGGCATGGAAGAGATGACCAGCCAGTTGCAGTCCATGTTCCAGAACCTGGGCGGTCAGAAGCAAAAACCGCGTAAGCTGAAAATCAAAGACGCGATGAAGCTGCTGATTGAAGAAGAAGCGGCTAAACTGGTGAACCCGGAAGAGCTGAAACAGGAAGCTATCGACGCCGTTGAGCAGCACGGGATCGTGTTTATCGACGAAATCGACAAAATCTGTAAGCGCGGCGAATCCTCTGGTCCGGACGTGTCCCGTGAAGGCGTACAGCGCGACCTGCTGCCGCTGGTTGAAGGCTGCACAGTCTCCACCAAGCACGGCATGGTGAAAACCGATCACATTCTGTTTATCGCTTCTGGCGCATTCCAGGTCGCGAAACCGTCGGACCTGATCCCGGAACTGCAGGGTCGTCTACCGATTCGCGTTGAACTACAGGCTCTGACCACCAGCGATTTTGAGCGTATCCTGACCGAACCGAATGCCTCCATCACCGTTCAGTACAAAGCGCTGATGGCGACCGAAGGTGTGGACATTAACTTCACCGAATCGGGCATTAAACGCATTGCCGAAGCAGCATGGCAGGTTAACGAAACCACCGAAAACATCGGTGCGCGTCGTCTGCACACCGTTCTGGAACGTCTGATGGAAGATATTTCCTATGATGCGAGCGATTTGAACGGCCAAAGCATCACAATTGATGCCGATTATGTGAGCAAACATCTGGATGCGCTGGTCGCAGATGAAGATCTGAGCCGTTTTATCCTATAATCGCGTTCAATGCATTTTCATCACTGTTGATGGGGCTGATAAAGCCCCATTTTTATTGGCGCTAAATATGACTGAACAACAACAAATTAGCCGCTCACAAGCCTGGCTGGAAAGTTTACGACCTAAGACCTTACCGCTCGCCTTCGCGGCGATCATCGTCGGTACGGCATTAGCATGGTGGCAAGGATACTTCGATCCGCTGGTTGCTCTGCTGGCATTGATTACGGCGGGACTGCTGCAAATTCTGTCCAATCTCGCTAACGACTATGGCGATGCCGTCAAAGGCAGCGACAAGCCCGATCGCATTGGACCGCTGCGCGGGATGCAAAAAGGGGTTATCACCCAAGAGCAGATGAAGCGCGCGCTGATCGTCACCGTAGTGTTGATCTGTCTGTCTGGTCTGGCCCTGGTTGCCGTGGCCTGTCACACGCTGGCGGATTTTGTCGGTTTCCTGGTGCTCGGGGGCCTGTCGATTATCGCCGCGATCACTTACACCGTGGGTAATCGCCCTTACGGATATATCGGTCTGGGCGATATTTCCGTGCTGGTATTCTTCGGCTGGCTCAGCGTGATGGGAAGCTGGTATTTACAGGCCCATACGCTGATTCCGGCGCTGATTCTGCCTGCCACCGCCTGCGGCCTGCTGGCAACCGCTGTGCTCAACGTCAACAATCTGCGCGATATCAACAGCGACAGAGAGAATGGCAAGAACACGCTGGTCGTGCGTTTAGGCGCCGTGAATGCCCGCCGCTACCATGCCTGCCTGCTGATGGGTACGCTGGTCTGTCTGGCGCTGTTTAACCTGTTCTCGCTGCAAAGCCTGTGGGGATGGCTGTTTATTCTCGCCGCTCCGCTGCTTTTCAAACAGGCGCGTTACGTGATGCGTGAGATGAACCCTGAGGCAATGCGCCCGATGCTGGAACGCACCGTAAAAGCGGCACTATTAACTAACCTGCTGTTTGTCGTTGGAATTTTCTTAAGTCAGTGGTCTCTTTAACTGACAAATATCAATTAACAATTGATGATTTTGCCAACAGTACACATAGCGCGATATACTAAAAATTCTCGCAGCAACTAAACGTTAAGCCTATGAAATACGATACATCCGAGCTTTGTGACATCTATCAGGAAGATGTCAACGTCGTGGAACCGCTGTTCTCTAACTTTGGGGGACGGTCGTCGTTTGGCGGACAAATCATCACGGTAAAATGTTTCGAGGACAACGGGTTGCTGTACGATCTGCTCGAACAGAACGGCCGTGGTCGCATTCTGCTGGTCGATGGTGGCGGTTCTGTTCGCCGCGCGCTGGTCGATGCCGAACTGGCGCGGCTGGCCGTACAGAATGAATGGGAAGGTCTGGTCATCTACGGCTCAGTACGCCAGGTAGACGATCTGGAAGAACTGGATATCGGCATTCAGGCGATTGCCGCAATTCCGGTAGGCGCTTCAGGTGAAGGCATTGGGGAAAGCGATGTGCGCGTCAACTTTGGCGGCGTGACCTTCTTCTCCGGCGACCACCTGTACGCCGACAACACCGGGATAATCCTCTCCGAAGACCCGCTCGATATCGAGTGATCAAAAAGGCACCGCAAGGTGCCTTTTTTTATGCGTTTCCGTCGTACCCACCTTTTGCACGCCTTGCAACTGTAGCTATTTGCCGCAACTGATGAAGCTACTTACAGCGGCTCTCTCCACCCCTTCCCACTCTGCATATTATTTGTCTTAATAAACAATAAGTTAAAAACATGGCACGCCTTATGCTTTATACCACTGTATCCAATCAAAGCGCATAAGGATTTTTTATGAAGAAAAATGCAGTGGTTATTAACCCGCAAGATAGCGTTGCTACTGCTATCCAGCCCCTCAAGGCCGGAGACGTCGCCAACATGTTTGTTGGCAATGAAAATCTGACCATCACCTTACGGGATGACATCCCTTACGGTCATAAATTTGCCATTAAAGCCGTTGCGCTTCATGGCGAAGTTTACAAATACGGTGAATCCATTGGTCGGGCAACAAAGCCTATCCAGACCGGAGATTATGTTCATGTTCATAATGTTGAAAGTGAACGTGGCCGTGGGGATTGGAAATAAAGGCTGAAGGAATAAGTGAAAATGAAAAAAACAATCAAAGGTTATCGTCGTCCGGATGGCAGCGTGGGTATTCGCAACTACGTCTTAATTTTACCTACCAGCGTTTGCGCCAATAAAGTGGCTCAGGACATCTCCGCTCAGGTTCATGGCTCAACCTGGCTTAATAATGATTTTGGTTGCTGCCAGATTGCTGGTGATGCTGCATTAACCGAAAAAACACTGATCAACGTTGCCAGGAACGGCAACGTTGGCGCCATACTCGTTGTCGGATTGGGTTGTGAAGGCGCTGAACCTACTCACATTGCGCAAGAAATCACGAAATTTGGTAAGCCGGTTTCCTGCATCACAATTCAGAATGAAGGGGGGACCTTGCAGTGTCAGGCGCGCGGAATTTCAATCGCACGTCAGTATGCGCAGGATTTGTCCCAGCAAGACTACGAAGAAATAAGCGTCAGCGAGTTGATCCTCGGAATGGAATGCGGAGGTTCTGATACCACCTCTGGCCTCGCCTCCAACCCTGCCTGTGGTGTTGCATCTGATTTGTTAGTTAACGATGGTGGCACATCGATTCTTTCAGAAACCACCGAATTCATTGGCGCAGAACACGTTGTTGCTCGTCGGGCCATTAATTCACAAGTCGCAGACGATTTAATCAAGCTGGTTGTGGGGTGTGAAGAAAGAGCGAAAGCCCTGGGCGCAGATATCAGGGGCGGGCAACCGACGCCAGGTAATATCCAGGGCGGTATCACCACCATTGAGGAAAAATCTCTGGGCTGCATGCACAAAGCGGGTCATTCACCGCTACAGGGCGTCCTGCAATACGCAGATTTCCCTGGCGGTCGTGGACTATGGGTGATGGACTCCCCTGGACAAGATATCGAATCCATCTCCGGGATGGTGGCCGGCGGCGCACAAATTATTATCTTTACTACCGGGCGCGGAACCCCCACGGGAAACCCGATTGCGCCAGTGATCAAAATCACCGCCAACGAAGAAACATTTACCAAAATGCGCGACAACATTGATATTGATGTTTCATCGATTATGCGGGGAGAATCTTCTATTAATGAGATGGGCGAGGTGATTTATCAGGAAATCATTAAGGTTTCTAATGGTAAAACAACCAAAGCTGAAGATCTTGGGCATAAGGAATTCTCTATTTACAAGATCGCACCAACATTTTAAGACGATAGAAATATAACCCTATACGGTGGGAATAAATAACATATTCCCATCACTTATATCCGTTACGAAAACACGGAAGTCTCCTCATGAAAATAAAACAAACAATTGAGAAATTCCCAGGCGGGATGATGGTAATCCCGTTATTGATCGGAGCATTATTAAAGACATTTTGTCCTGGTGCTTTAGAAATAGGGAGCTTTTCGACGGCGGTAGCTCATGGCGCTCTCGCTATCCTGGGCGTATTTTTTGTCTGTATGGGCGCTGAAATCCGCCTACAGGCCGCGCCGGTCGCCCTGAAAAAAGGGTTCGCCATTATGCTGTCCAAGTTGGTTGTCGGGACAGCAATTGGCTTACTGGTCGCAAAGTTTTGCGGCGCCAACGGCTTCTTTGGTTTGTCTGCACTCGCCATTATCGCGGCTATGACCAATGCGAATATGGGCCTCTACGCTGCACTGACCAAACAGTTTGGCAATGAAACCGATGCGGGCGCTATCGCTGTGCTTTCCGTACTTGAAGGCCCCTTTCTGACGATGGTGGCGATGGGTGCCGCTGGGCTGGTGTCGATCCCAATAATGGAGCTGTTCGCCGTTGTTTTACCAATACTGATTGGTATGCTGCTCGGAAATCTGGATGAGGATATGCGTTCGTTCCTGAAAAGCGGCGGCGCGATGCTGATCCCCTTCTTCTCTTTTGGTCTGGGTACCGGAATCGATTTCAGCACCCTGCTGATGGCCGGATTCGCAGGGGTTATTCTGGGTCTCATGACCGCATTCATTGGCGCGCTGATTAATGTTGCCGTCTCCCGTTTTGTCGGAGGTTCAGGCATCGCCGGAGCGGCAGTCTCCACGACGGCCGGTAACGCCGTTGCGACCCCCGCAGCCATCGCCGCAGTTGACCCCAGCGTGTCAGCATTAATCGCCGTAGCGACGCCGCAGATTGCCGCCTCTACGATCGTCACCTCCTTAGTCGTACCGTTTATAACCGCCTGGGTTGCTCGCCGCGAACAAAGGAGAATCGCCCAACGCCAGCAGTTATCAAAAACATAAATTCCACAGAGTTGATCGAAAACAATTCCGCTGTTCACCATTTATGTGACAAAAAGATTGCAGAAACAGTAAGTCGTGAATGGATTACTGTTTTTGCAATAATGCCGACAACTGTTTCCACCGTTATCGACTTCACATCATGATCATGCTGGATTCAACATGTTAAAATTACCTAATATTTACATCGTTTCTCCTTTACAAGCGCTCTCTCTCGAAGCTGAACGCCTGTCTATCCGATATAATCACATCGCAAATATAACGATATTAAATGCCACCCTCGACGATGTTGATTCCGTGATCCCGATATTGCGCACGAATCCTCCTGATCTTGTGATTAGTCGCGGTGGCATGGCATGGATGCTTAAACAAAAAATACCGCAGCCTGTCATTGAAATAAAAACATCCGCCTATGATATTATCGATGCCCTCAGGCCATATCTTGGGCTCAATAAAAATATTGGGGTTATTGGGTTTCGCAGCGTTATCGACGGCTGTATGAAAATAGCCAGGATGCTTAATCTGCAACTCACTGAGTTTATCATTGACGAAATGGCCAACCCTTGCATTGAGAATGTCAGAAATGACTTTGTCAATTACACACAAAATAACCAGATAGATCTTATTATTGGCGATGCCATTTGCCCGCTTTATTTTGGCACACACAGCATGGAACATTTCATCCCTTTCCATTCAGGTGTCGAGTCCATAGAACTGGCATTACATGAGGCAATTCAGCTGTATCAGGCGCTCGCTAATGAGCGCATTGAGCAAAACCAGCTAAACCTGTTACTTGACCACACCAATAAATTCATTCTTCTCATTGATAATTGCGGTAAGGTCATTCACTGTAATCATAAAGCCGTCGAGCTTTTACAACTCAGTAAACATGATTTAATCAGTAAAAAAATACCTTCCTTAACGCTAAACTGGGAAGATCTGCAAAATAATATCCCGATAGAAAATGAGTTAATCAACACACCCTATGGCGAATTTGTGGTTAACCAGTTCCCCATTGTAGAAAACGAAAATCTCAACCGCGTAGTGATCACCCTCCAGACATCATCTAACTTACAGAATGCTGAGCAGAAGATAAGAATCAAAGAAGCGAAAAAGTTAGGATTTCACGCCAGGTATCACTTCGAAGATTTTATTACCTGCAACCGTGAAATGCAGGATCGCTTAAGGTTAGCCAGGATATATGCGGAAACCGAAGCAACAATACTGCTACTCGGTGAAAATGGTACCGGCAAAGAGGTTCTGGCGCAGAGCATTCATAACGCCAGTTCACATCGCAATGGGCCATTTGTTGCAGTTAACTGCGGCGCAATCCCCGCTTCAATTATGGAAAGCGAACTCTTTGGATATGTCGATGGCGCGTTTTCCGGTGCCTCTAAAAAAGGCCGCGCAGGGATGTTTGAACTGGCGCATAACGGCACCATCTTTCTTGATGAAATCAGCGAACTGGATAAGTTCTTACAAGCAAAACTCTTACGCATTCTGCAAGAGCGCCAACTGATGCGCCTGGGCGCAGATCACATGATTCCGGTCAACGTCCGCGTTATTGCGGCCACAAACCGAAACTTACCGGCAATGATTGCAGCCGGTGATTTTAGAGAAGACCTTTTTTATCGCTTGAATGTGCTCAAGGTCACCACATTACCGTTACGTGAACGCCCGGACGATATCCAACTTATCGGGCAAATAACTTTAGATGCGCTGAGAAAGTCCTATCAGTTGCCTCCCATTGCATTGAGCGAAAGTTTATGGAGTGAGCTGAAAAAATATTTATGGCCGGGTAACGTACGTCAGTTGAATAATATTATGGAGCGCCTGGCGTTATCGTTTTCATCCGGCGTGGTGTCTCTTTCTGCCGCCACGTTACTGATTGAGGATTTACAAGCCGATAAAGCGTCTTCCCCCCAACAACCTCGCCATCACTGCCCGGACTGCCAGTTGCTCGAAGGGCCGTATAAACGGATCCGTAGCCGTATTCTCAAAGGGGTGCTACTACGACAGCAAAACAACAAAAGCCGTGCAGCGAAGCAACTGGATATTGACCGTAGCTCGTTCACCCGTTGGCTTGGTGATTGATGGGAAAGCCCGCAAGCAAGGCCGTTATCAAAGATAAGTATTGCCGGATGTCGGCTTACACCTTATCCGGCCTACAAACTAAATCCTCTATAGATTTCGCGTCAGGGCAAGGCGGCAAGTAAGTGAATCCCCAGGAGCATAGGCCACTATGTGACTGGGGTGAACGCACGCAGCCAACGCCGCCATAACGTGAAATATGACGAGGATTAGACTTCTTCCATACGACCCAGCAGGGCATGCAGACGATCCTGCCAGCCGTTCTGCTGTTCTTTCAGATTGTTGTTCTCACGCTCCAGTTCTTCACGCTGCTGCTGTGCAGACTGAACTTCCTGCGACAGTGAGTTGTTCTTTTCTTTCAGCTCTTCGATTTCCATCTGCAACAGCGTGATGGTATCAATCGCCTGCTGTACTTTTGCTTCCAGTTTCTCAAACACTTCTAATGACATCGTCATACCTCTCCTGAATTGCAAGGCGTTGATGGATAAAAATCCTCGTCCCGATAACCGGCGACGCCTTAATAAAAACGAGCGCACTCTACTTAACACCGATTGTATGAAGCCGCGTCATCCCTGTCCAGCGGCATCCCGCGCAGATTGCGGTTTGCAACACTTTTAGTCTTTCTCCTGGTGACATGACTGTCATAACGCTTAAGTGTTAAGAGATTGATCGGTGAAATGATTCAGCTCACACTATTTTTGTATAACAAATACCGCGCAATGGCGCGAAAACGCTCATTTTGTTGATGCAGTACACACATTTTAATTTCGATATTTCTCGTTTTTGAGCGTTAACGATAAATTAACAGTGTGCCTACCGGCTCCGGGGATGTCAGTGACCTTCTCGCACACAATAAACATTAAACTCTCTTCAGGATCCGATTATGAGTCAAACATCAACCTTAAAAGGCCAGTGCATTGCTGAATTCCTCGGTACCGGGTTGTTGATTTTCTTCGGTGTGGGCTGTGTCGCTGCACTCAAAGTGGCCGGGGCTACTTTTGGTCAGTGGGAAATCAGCATCATCTGGGGTCTGGGGGTAGCGATGGCTATCTATCTGACCGCAGGCGTTTCTGGCGCACACCTGAATCCAGCGGTCACCATCGCACTCTGGCTGTTTGCCTGTTTTGATAAACGCAAAGTCGTCCCTTTTATTATTTCGCAAATTGCCGGCGCCTTTTGCGCAGCGGCATTGGTTTACGGGCTTTATTACAATCTTTTCCTCGATTTCGAACAAACCAACCATATCGTGCGCGGCAGTACCGAGAGCCTGGGTCTGGCAGGTACTTTCTCCACCTATCCGAACCCGCATATCAATTTTGTGCAGGCCTTCGCGGTTGAAATGGTCATTACCGCTATTCTAATGGGGCTGATTCTGGCCCTGACCGACGATGGTAACGGTGTACCTCGTGGTCCGCTGGCGCCACTGCTGATCGGCTTACTGATTGCCGTTATTGGTGCTTCCATGGGCCCGCTAACAGGTTTTGCGATGAACCCGGCACGTGACTTCGGACCGAAACTCTTCGCCGGACTGGCCGGATGGGGTGAGATTGCCTTCACGGGTGGTCGTGATATCCCTTACTTCCTGGTACCGGTGTTTGGACCGATTACCGGCGCAATTTTGGGCGCATGGGCCTATCGCAAACTGATTGGTCGTCATTTGCCGTGCGACGTCTGCGCGATTGAAGAGAAAGACGTTGCGGCCAACACTCAACAAAAAGCTTCGCAGTAATGTGACTACGGGACAAAAAATTATGACTGAAAAAAAATATATCGTTGCGCTCGACCAGGGCACTACCAGCTCCCGCGCGGTCGTCATGGACCACGATGCAAATATCGTTGCCGTTTCACAGCGCGAATTCGAGCAAATCTACCCGAAAGCAGGTTGGGTAGAACACGACCCAATGGAAATTTGGGCGACCCAAAGCTCCACGCTGGTAGAAGTGCTGGCGAAAGCCGATATCAGTTCCGATGAAATTGCCGCGATCGGTATTACCAACCAGCGTGAAACCACCATCGTCTGGGAACGTGAGACCGGTAAACCTATCTATAACGCCATTGTGTGGCAGTGTCGTCGTACCGCGGATATCTGCGAGAAGCTCAAGCGCGACGGTATGGAAGATTACATCCGTAGCAACACCGGTCTGGTGATTGACCCGTACTTCTCCGGTACCAAAGTGAAGTGGATCCTCGACCACGTAGAAGGTTCGCGTGAGCGCGCCCGTCGCGGTGAACTGCTGTTTGGTACCGTAGATACCTGGCTTATCTGGAAAATGACGCAGGGGCGCGTACACGTCACCGATTACACCAACGCCTCACGTACCATGCTGTTCAACATTCACTCCCTGGACTGGGACGACAAGATGCTGGATGCGCTGGATATTCCGCGCGCCATGCTGCCGGAAGTACGTCGTTCTTCTGAAGTGTACGGTCAGACCAACATCGGTGGTAAGGGCGGCATTCGTATTCCTATCTCCGGTATCGCCGGTGACCAGCAGGCGGCGCTGTTCGGCCAGTTGTGCGTGAAAGAAGGGATGGCGAAAAACACTTACGGTACCGGCTGCTTCATGCTGATGAACACCGGCGAGAAAGCCGTTAAGTCCGAAAACGGGCTGCTGACCACCATCGCCTGCGGACCGACCGGGGAAGTGAACTACGCCCTGGAAGGCGCGGTGTTTATGGCGGGTGCCTCTATCCAGTGGCTGCGTGATGAAGTGAAACTCATCAGCGATGCATTCGACTCTGAGTATTTCGCGACTAAAGTGAAAGACACCAACGGCGTGTACGTCGTTCCGGCATTCACCGGTCTGGGCGCACCGTACTGGGACCCGTATGCGCGTGGCGCCATCTTCGGTCTGACCCGTGGCGTAAACTCCAACCACATCATTCGCGCAACGCTTGAGTCTATCGCTTACCAGACCCGTGACGTACTGGAAGCGATGCAGGCTGACTCCGGCATTCGCTTGCACGCCCTGCGCGTCGATGGCGGTGCGGTCGCCAACAACTTCCTGATGCAGTTCCAGTCGGACATTCTCGGCACACGCGTTGAGCGCCCGGAAGTCCGCGAAGTCACTGCGCTGGGTGCGGCGTACCTGGCCGGTCTGGCGGTCGGCTTCTGGCAAAACCTGGATGAGCTGCAGGAAAAAGCGGTCATCGAGCGTGAATTCCGTCCTGGCATCGAAACCACCGAACGTAACTTCCGTTACAGCGGCTGGAAAAAAGCAGTCAAACGCGCCATGGCGTGGGAAGATCACGACGAGTAATACGTCATTGCCGGATGGCGACGCTAAGGTGTCTTATCCGGCAATATCTTCGTGCGGGGACAACCCCGCACACACATCAATAATCTCGCCCCCTCCCCTGTGCTACACTTCGCGCCATTCCTTTCAGCTACGAGTTTGCAATGAGACGAGAACTTGCCATTGAATTTTCACGCGTGACCGAAGCGGCCGCGCTGGCTGGCTATAAATGGCTGGGCCGCGGCGATAAAAATACCGCTGACGGCGCGGCGGTGAACGCCATGCGTATTATGCTCAACCAGGTCAACATCGACGGCACCATCGTGATTGGCGAAGGTGAAATCGATGAAGCGCCGATGCTGTTTATCGGTGAGAAAGTCGGTACGGGTCTTGGCGATGCGGTAGACATCGCAGTCGATCCTATCGAAGGCACGCGTATGACGGCAATGGGCCAGGCAAATGCGCTGGCGGTACTGGCCGTGGGCGATAAAGGCTGCTTCCTGAACGCGCCGGACATGTATATGGAAAAGCTGATTGTCGGCCCAGGCGCAAAAGGGTCCATTGACCTGAATCTGTCGCTGGAAGCCAACCTGCGTAACATTGCCGCCGCGCTGAACAAACCCCTGAGTGACCTGACCGTCACTATCCTGGCAAAACCTCGCCATGATGACGTTATTGCAGAGATGACGAAACTGGGCGTGCGCGTATTCGCTATTCCCGACGGCGACGTTGCGGCTTCAATTCTGACCTGCATGCCTGACAGCGAAGTTGACGTGCTGTACGGCATTGGCGGCGCACCGGAAGGTGTGGTCTCCGCCGCCGTTATCCGCGCGCTGGATGGCGATATGCAGGGCCGTCTCCTGGCACGTCATGACGTCAAAGGCGACAGCGAAGAAAACCGCCGCATTGGCGAACAGGAACTGGCACGCTGCACCGCGATGGGCATTGAAGCGGGCAAAGCGCTGCGTCTGGACGAAATGGCGCGCAGCGACAACGTCATTTTTTCTGCCACCGGCATCACCAAAGGCGATCTGCTGGAAGGCATTAGCCGCAAAGGCAATATCGCGACCACCGAAACGCTGCTGATCCGCGGCAAATCGCGCACAATCCGCCGCATTCAGTCGATTCACTATCTCGATCGCAAAGATCCCGATGTGCAGGCGCACATCCTGTAATTGATTTGATCAATAGAGCCTTCCAGCCCATCCGGGCTGGAAATCTTTCGTCCAACGAACGAAGATAAGGCAATCAAAGCAGACAGGAGAAAACCATGGCAGATTGGGTAACAGGCAAAGTCACAAAGGTGCAGAACTGGACCGATGCCTTATTTAGTTTGACCGTGCGAGCTCCGGTTCTTCCTTTTACTGCTGGCCAGTTTACCAAGCTTGGTCTGGAAATCGACGGCGAGCGCGTCCAGCGCGCCTATTCCTACGTGAATGCGCCCGACAATCCCGATTTAGAGTTTTATCTGGTGACGGTTCCCGACGGCAAGCTTAGCCCTCGTTTGGCCGCGCTGAAGCCTGGCGATGACGTTCAGGTGGTCAGTGAAGCCGCTGGCTTCTTCGTGCTGGATGAGGTCCCCGATTGCGACACGCTATGGATGCTGGCGACCGGCACGGCTATCGGCCCGTATTTGTCGATTCTGCAGTTAGGCAAAGATCTGGATCGCTTTAAAAATCTGGTGCTGGTCCACGCCGCGCGCTATGCCGCCGATTTAAGCTACCTGCCATTGATGCAGGCGCTGGAAAAACGCTACGAAGGTAAATTACGTATCCAGACCGTTGTTAGCCGTGAAACTGCGGCAAATTCGCTGACCGGGCGAGTGCCGGCGCTGATTGAAAGCGGTGAGCTGGAAAAAGCGGTAGGTCTGCCAATGGATAAAGAAACCAGCCACGTAATGCTGTGTGGAAATCCACAAATGGTGCGCGACACGCAGCAACTGTTGAAAGAGACCCGGCAGATGACCAAACACCTGCGCCGTCGACCAGGCCATATGACCGCTGAACACTACTGGTAAGAACGTTTTACTGCCCGGTAAGCACCCCGGGCATTTTGCCGGATGGCGACGCTAACGCGCCTTATCCGGCCTACGAATCAGCTCTGTACTTTACGTCCTGCGTATCTTTACCGTATTTATTTTCGTCCTGGGTGCCGACAAACGCGCCCAGATCGATAAGCATGCCGACCAGAATCAGCGTCGGAAGAAAACGACCTACCGCCCATTGCCAGACGCCAGGTAACATCGCCCAGTTTCCGGCCAGCAGCATCCACGCCAGAATCATCAGCAACGCCCACGCTCCTGAACGCCCTCGGTCATGCAGACGCTTTACCGTCACCGCCGCCGTCGGCCATAACAGACACACCAGACAAAATGCTGCGGTTTGAATATCGAGTAATTGCTTACTTGCCAGAGAGAACAACGCCAGCATACTGACGATCCACAGACCTATCCAAATCCAGAAATCACGGCGTCCAATACGCCCTTTAAATGAGAATAACCACTGCTGTATGGTCATGGAGGTTCCTTTATTATTACCTTCCAGGACAGTTTACCCTTTTGACAAGCCGGACGGTTACCGTTTTAATCGTGAGCAGTGAGAATGAAAGGTACAATTGATGAAGCAAGGATTTACACTGTTTTTATTACTGTTTTCAGCCTTAACCGTCAGCGCTACAGCGCAGGCGGAAGAGCCATCGACGGCAATCACGGCCCCCTATTTGCTGGCGGGCGCGCCGACTTTTGATCTATCGATTAGTCAGTTTCGTGAAAACTTTAATACACAGAATCCAAAGCTTATCCTCAATGAATTCCGTGCCATCGACAGCAGCCGCGACCGGGCGAATCTCACCCGCGCCGCCAGCAAAATCAACGAAAATCTGTATGCGTCATCCGCGCTTGAACGCGGTACATTGAAAATCAAAAGTATGCAGATCACCTGGCTACCGATTCAGGGGCCTGAACAAAAGGCGGCAAAAGCGAAAGCGCTGGAATACATGACTGCCGTCATTCACACCGTCGCGCCGCTGCTGACAAAAGAACAAAGTCAGAAAAAGCTGCAAAAATTGCTCGCCGCCGGTAAAGGTAAGCACTATTACGCCGAAACAGAAGGCGCTATTCGCTATGTCATAGCAGATAACGGTGAAAAGGGGCTGACCTTCGCTGTTGAACCGATTAAGCTGGCACTATCAGAAAGTCTTGAGAAGGCGAATTGATGACAAAAAGCAAAGCCTTTCCGCAGACGAATCTCTATACTGTTTCACAGACCATGCTGCCCTGACGGGCGGCCATATTCCTTAATTCGCTGACAAGCGTGGAGAAATGAAATGCGACATCCTTTAGTGATGGGTAACTGGAAACTGAACGGCAGCCGCCATATGGTAAACGAACTGGTTGCTAATCTGCGTAAAGAACTGGCTGGCGTTGCTGGCTGTGCAGTAGCGATTGCTCCGCCGGAAATGTATATCGACCTGGCGAAACATGCCGCTGCCGGTAGCCACATCATCCTGGGCGCGCAGAACGTTGACCTGAACCTGTCTGGCGCATTCACCGGTGAAACAAGCGCTGAAATGCTGAAAGATATCGGCGCGCAGTACATCATTATCGGTCACTCTGAGCGCCGTACTTACCACAAAGAGTCTGACGAACTGATCGCGAAGAAATTTGCTGTGCTGAAAGAGCAGGGTCTGACTCCCGTTCTGTGCATTGGTGAAACCGAAGCAGAAAATGAAGCGGGCAAAACTGAAGAAGTCTGCGCACGTCAGATCGACGCCGTTCTGAAAACTCAGGGCGCTGCGGCATTCGAAGGCGTAGTTATCGCTTACGAACCAGTATGGGCTATCGGTACCGGTAAATCTGCAACTCCGGCTCAGGCTCAGGCTGTTCACAAATTCATCCGTGACCACATTGCTAAAGCTGACGCGAAAATCGCTGAACAGGTTATCATCCAGTACGGCGGTTCCGTAAACGCGGGCAACGCTGCTGAACTGTTCGCTCAGCCGGACATCGACGGCGCGCTGGTTGGCGGTGCTTCTCTGAAAGCAGACGCCTTCGCAGTTATCGTTAAAGCAGCAGAAGCCGCTAAACAGGCTTAAGTTGTATGGCGGGAGGAGTACTCCTCCCGTCGCATCAGGTTTACCAGTATCCCAGCCAGTGCCACCAGAAGGCGCCGGTTATCCCCCAAATGGTCAGGTTGACCACACTCATTACCAGCCCCGTTTTCCACCACTCCGCCAGCGTGACATAGCCTGAACCAAAGATGATAGGCGCAGTACCCGTGCCATAGTGCGTGAGCGACATCATCAGCGAGGAGGAGAAGCCGAGCATCAACCCAAGCAGCGCCGGCGGCGCGCCGAGGCCTAATCCTGCGGCGAAGAATGCAGCGAACATCGCCGTGATATGCGCGGTTGTACTGGCGAAAAAGTAGTGCGAGTAGACGTAAAGCAGGATCAGCAATAGCGTCGCGATGCTCCAGTGCACACCAAGATGGTCGATTGCGCTACCCACGCTGGTTGCCAGCCACCCCACCAGCCCCAACTTGCTGAGAAAATCCGCCATCATTACCAGCGCCGCGAACCAGACTATGGTATCCCACGCGCCACGGCACTTAAGAATGTCATCCCAACTTAATACGCCCGCCATCAACAGAATCGACAAACCAATTAACGCGGCGCTGGTAGGGTTTACACTCCAGCCACTACCCATCAACATCGCGGGCACTCCCGCCCACAGGCAGAGCAGCAAAATGAAGACGGCCAGGGTAATTTTCTCTGCCAGTGAAAGCGGACCTAGCGCATCCAGTTTTTGTCGTGCGAACTGAGGCGCATTTGGCGTGCGTGTGATGGCTGGCGGGTAGAGCCACCAGATAACAATCGGCATAACGACCAGTGAGACCACCGCGGGAAGCAGCGCGGCGATAGCCCACATTCCCCAGGTCATATTCAGCACACCATCGGTTCCCTTCGTTAAAAAGCTAACGATTAAAGGGTTAGGCGCGGTCGCGGTGATGAACATTGCCGAGCTGATGGGGTTAATGTTGTAATTCACCAGCGCCAGATAGCGGCCCGTTGAGCCATTCTCGTTGTTGCCCGGCTGCGATCCGAGGCTTTCCGCAATCGCCCGCATTACCGGGTGAATAATACCGCCGCCACGCGCCGTGTTGCTTGGCGTAACCGGCGCAATCAGGGTTTCCGCAAGGGTTAATGCCCACGCAATACCCAGCGTTCTTTTACCAAACAGCGCAATAAACCCGTAGCCAATACGCGCGCCCAACCCGGTCTTTAACAGGCTTTGCGACAGCATGATGGATAAACCAATCAGCCAAATCAGTTGATTAGAGAAGCCGCTCAAGGCATCGTTCAGCGCGGCCGAGGGTTTACCGGGGTTAGTGACGCCGGTCATCGCCACCAGCATAATCGCCACAACCGCAATGGCGCCAATGGGCATGGCTTTACCGATAATCGCTGCGATCGTACCAATGAACAACGCCAGCAGATGCCACGCTTGCGGAGTGACGTCAGGCGGACACGGGATAACAAACCAGATGGTCAGCGTGATCGCGAGCGAAATGATGGCAGGCCAACAGCGGATAGGGGTCAAACTGTCCATGAATCAATCCTTGAGTTTCCAGTGCGCAAATCTGCGCCCCGGTATTAACCGCCATCAGCCCAAATAAAACAATTCATCATCTCACAAAACAAAAAATTAACATTTAGATACAGTTATAATTTACCCAGTATACTGAACCAGAGGTAATCCAACGGCAGAAGCACCAGATACGTTGCCGCCGCCAGCGCCATACACAGCAGCATCCCCGCCCTCGCAGGCACTTTCCCAAGCGCCATCGCCACAACAATGGGTGAAGCCTGATACGGCAGCAGCGGTGTGGAATACCCCAGCACCTGAATCATAATCACCGACAGCAGCGGGAATCCCGTGGCATCGGCAAAGCTTTGCGCCAGCGTGGTATACAGCGCCGGAACACCGTTTGCCGTCATAATAAAATTGAGTGCGGTGGTAATGCCGGTCAGCGCGAGGAAGCTGGTGAACGGTTTTTCCGCGTCCAGCGGCATCACCTGTAACAGCGCCTCGCCCACCGCACTGCCAATACCGGTCTGCGTGACGGTGATCGCCAGCCCCAGAATACCCGCCACGTAGATACAGGTACGGATATTGACCCCACTGGAAAACTCCTCGCCATTAATAAAGCCAACCCGAGGTAGCAGCGTGATAACCGCCGCCGCCAGTCCGGTCCACGCTGGACCAATGCCGTGCCAGCTTTCGCTTACCCACAAAAACAACACCACCGCTAACATCCATGCCAGACGTTTTTCATCCCGGCTCATCGGCTCAGGCGGCGTTAAATCTCGCGGCGCATGGGGCTTACCAGGAAACAGCCAGCAGATAAGTACGATGAGTATCGCGCCTTTGAGCCAGCCCAGAACCGGCGTATGCAGTAGTAAATAAGGCAGATAATTCAGGTGGATACCGTAGGAACCTTCCGCTGCGCCGCTCATCACCAGATTCGGCACGTTAGCGGGTAAAATCGTCGCGGAAAGCTGGAACGTCCCAAACCCGACGGCCAGCGCCAGACCATACCAGGCTCGCGTGCCGTCGTTAATTCCAGCCCGTTTCGCCATCGCGGCAACAATCGGCATCAGTAGCGCAATGCGCCCCATGTTGGACGGCATTACAAACGCCAGTGCATAACTTAGCAGTACCACACTCGCTACCATTAACGGCCAGGAGTCAGTCAATCGCGATGACAGCGCCCTCGCCGCCCTGTCCGCCAATCCCGTTTTACGAATCGCGATACCCAGCACGAATCCACTGAAAACCAGCCAGAACGCCGACGACGCAAAGCCGCCAAAAATCACATCCGGTGGCGCGATTTTGGCCACCATCGCCACGGCAAAGAACAGCAGCGCCGTTATAAATTCCGGCAGCAGCGACGTCGCCCAGAGAAGAATGGTGATGCCAACCACCAGAGAAGGGATAAACAGAGGGTGCGAAAGCCAGAGCGACATGCCTGTCTCCTGTTGTTTTTTTCAACAAGAATACGGGGACAGGCATACGGAGTAAACGCCAGATTAGGTAGGGTTAGCGCAGAATATCACATTGATGATCCTGAATTTCCTCAGCAGAGGCCAGATTCAGCGACAGCAAGTTACGCTGAGTCGCCAGCAGGACAAAGGACTCATCGCTCTGGCGCACCATCGCCAGCGCATAGCTGCCCATATGTTCTCGCGCATCCGGTACTTCTTCCGCCAGCATAATAAACGGGCTGCGTTGCGCTAGTTCATTCTCCGTGACGCGACGCGCCAGATATTCATGCCCACGTAATCCACCCGGCAAAGGCAACCAGCGGGTGCTGATTTTCGCCATGTTGTCATCCAGCTGTTTTCTGACATCGGTCCGCAGGCAGGAGATATGAATGTGTAGGTGATTTTGCGTACGACCGCTACGCGAGTTAATGGTCAGCGATACCGCTTTGTCAGGGATCTCCTGACCGTATTTTTGGCTCATAAAGCTACGCGCCTGCCAGGCCAGCCAGAAAAAGTTCGGCGTGCCTGATTCCAACAGCAACGGGCTTTCCGTACCATTGATACGGTAACCAGGCATCAACAGATATTGCAGCGGACCGTTACGATCTTTGAACACCACATATCCGGCGTCAGGTTTCACTTCCACGCACGGTGCGGGATCCTGCTGCTGCAACTGGTGCGGCAAGCATTGCTGAAGAACAATCTGGCGTAACGCGTCCGGGTTGCCGGTGAATTTCCAGTAACCAATGCCAGCAGCGGCAGCCACCACAATCACCGCCAGTAAAAGATAACCTGCTTTTTTCATTACGCGTTCCCTGTATCCTATTGAGGGGCAAGAGTAACGCAAAACCATGACAAATAAAAAACCCGGTCGCGTTATGCCACCGGGTTGGTAACTCACAGATTTATTTAACGCTTGCTGATCTGGTCGAACGTACCGCCGTTAGAAAAGTGCTCTTTCTGTGCTTTCGTCCAGCCGCCAAACTCTTCGTCAATGGTGAACAGCTTCAGCTTCGGAAAGACATTTTCGTATTTCTTCGCCACTTCAGCATCACGCGGACGGTAGAAGTTTTTCGCTGCTATCTCCTGACCTTCCGGCGAGTAGAGATACTTCAGGTAGGCTTCCGCTACCGCTTTGGTGTCTTTCTTTTCCACCACTTTGTCGACCACGGAAACGGTCGGCTCCGCGAGAATCGATTCGCTCGGGGTCACTATCTCGAATTTATCTTTACCCAGTTCGTTCGTCGCCAGTAGCGCTTCGTTTTCCCAGGCAATCAGCACATCACCGATACCGCGTTCAACGAAGGTATTGGTTGAGCCACGCGCACCAGAGTCCAGCACTTCAACGTTTTTAAACAGGGCTTTGACAAAGTCCTGGGCTTTGGCCTGATCGTTATTGTTGTGGTGCAGGGCATAGCCCCATGCCGCCAGATAGTTCCAGCGTGCGCCGCCTGAGCTTTTCGGGTTTGGCGTAATGACCGATACGCCCGGTTTGATCAGATCGTTCCAGTCATGAATTTGTTTTGGATTGCCTTTGCGGACCAGGAAAACGATGGTGGAGGTGTAAGGTGCTGAGTTATCCGGCAGACGCTTGATCCAGTTTTTATCGATACGACCACGTTCAGCAATAGCGTCCACATCGTAAGCCAGCGCCAGCGTCACGACATCGGCTTCAATGCCATTAATGACGGAAGTCGCCTGTTTACCCGAACCGCCGTGTGATTGGCGGATCACGACGTTGTCGCCAGTTTCCTGCTTCCAGTGCGCGCTAAAAGCTTTGTTGTACTGCTCGTACAGTTCACGCGTTGGATCGTACGATACGTTAAGTAACTGAATGTCCTTTGCCAGAACGCTGGTCGATGCCAGCAATAATGTTAACCCTACGCCCCATTTGTTCATCGCCCAGCTCTCTTATGTGGTGTTGTGATGAGCAAAGCGTGCCAGAAAGCGATCCAAACATTAAAGAATAAAAAAAGATTTGCTATAACTTCGAGGAATAAATCTGAGGGATTGCCGGATGGCGGCTAGCGCCTAATCCGGCCTGCAAGTCTCAGCAACCTGAAGGCCGGATAAGCGTAGCGCCATCAGGCGCGCAAAAAACAATCAGTACAGTTTTTTCGCGCAGTCCAGCCAGTCACCTTTGAACGGACGCTTCATGTTTTCGATAGCGTCGATGATGTCATGGTGAACCAGTTTTTCGTTCTGAATACCTACGCAACGGCCACCGTGACCTTCGAGCAGCAATTCAATGGCATACGCGCCCATACGGGACGCCAGAATACGGTCATAAGGAACCGGAGAACCACCACGCTGGATGTGACCCAGTACGGTTGAACGCGTTTCACGACCCGTTTCTTTCTCGATGTAATGCGCCAGTTCGTCAACGTCGCACATGTGCTCAGTGATCGCTACTATCGCGTGTTTTTTACCTTTCGCGATACCGGCTTTGATTTCAGCAACCAGATCGTCACGGCTGAATTCTACTTCCGGAACCACTACGAACTCACAACCGCCAGCAATCGCTGCCGCCAGGGTCAGATCGCCACAGTAGCGGCCCATCACTTCAACGATAGAGATACGCTGGTGAGAAGAAGAGGTATCACGCAGACGGTCAATCGCTTCGACGACAGTACCCAGCGCGGTGAAATAACCGATGGTGTAGTCGGTGCCCTTGATATCGTTGTCGATAGTGCCCGGCAGACCGATGCACGGGAAGCCCATTTCAGTCAGGCGTTTCGCACCCATGTAAGAACCGTCACCGCCGATAACAACCAGGGCGTCGATGCCACGTTTCTTCAGGTTTTCGATAGCCACCGCACGCACGTTTTCGTCGCGGAATTCCGGGAAGCGGGCAGAACCGAGGAAGGTACCGCCACGGTTGATCATGTCGGACACGCTATAGCGGTCGAGCTGGACCATACGGTCTTCATACAAACCCAGGTAGCCATCATGGATCCCCATGACTTCCAGCCCTTCCGTCAACGCTGCACGCACAACACCACGGATTGCTGCGTTCATGCCCGGCGCATCACCGCCGCTTGTCAACACACCGATTTTCTTAATCATGACTACCTCTGAACTTTGGAATGCAAAATGAAATCTGCTGCCGGAAGTCGATTCCGCATATCGAAACGATCCAACGAATATGCAGATAGTATAACAATCACTTCCTGCTGAATTGATTCAGGTCAGGCCAAATGGTGGTAATTTATACACAAAATGCTGGCCTGGTTCACTTTTTTTACAACGAATTATGAAAGCTCAAACATCTTGCCTTCCTTGGGTACGACCGAACAGGGATCCTGATGAATAATGACATCCGATCCCGGGAAACGTCGCAAAATTGCCTGCTCGACCTGCTCAGCCACTACATGCGCCTGAACGAGCGGCAGATTATCTTCCATTTCCAAATGAATCTGAATAAAGCGGGTCGGCCCTGACTGCCGCGTGCGAAGATCGTGAGCGCCGCTGACTCCCGGCCATGACGTCACGATATCAATAATTTCCTGACGTTCTTCATCGGGTAAAGCGCGATCCAGCAATGACTGCACCGCCTCATACCCCATGCGTAATGCGCTATATAAAATATAGATGCCAATCCCGAGCGCAAACAAGGCATCTGCGCGATGCCAGCCGTACCATGCCAGCCCAAGCGCAATGAGAATCGCACCGTTCATCATAACATCAGACTGATAATGAAGCATATCCGCCCTAACAGCCTGACTTTGCGTACGCTTCACCACCCAGCGCTGAAACGAGACCAGTATGATGGTGCACACTAACGCAATGATGGTAACAATCACCCCGACGCCGGGATCTTTCATCGGCGTGGGTTGGATAAGATGCTGAATCCCGGTCAGGAATAAAAACAGCGCTGAACCGGAAATAAACATACTTTGCGCCAACGCCGCCAATGATTCCGCTTTACCGTGTCCGAACGTGTGTTCATCATCGGCCGGTTGCAATGAATAACGCACCACCAACAGGTTGGTTAACGACGCCGCGATATCCACCAAAGAATCCACCAGTGCAGCCAGAATACTGACCGATCCGGTGTACCACCACGCAAAAATTTTGATCAAAAGTAACAGCGATGCCATCACGGTCGCCGCGATTGCCGCCCGGCTAACCAGCCGCCCATAGGTTTGATTCATACACACTCCTGCCATCATCTTGGCGTAGTATAACTCATAGCGATGATCGTCTGACGACAGCGAAGTGTAGAAAATGAGATATAGCCGTTTAGCACCAGCCTGCGTAAACAATTATCAACAAAGTGAATAATAGAAAACATTTTATATATATATCATTTAGCATCAATTAAAAATCAAACGACCTAAATAATAATAAAAATCGGCACAACCTCTGAATTACTCATAATTAATATTGCCTTTACCACTCTTTTTTCATTATATTTTCCTTGCAGGTCACTTATTCACTCAGTAATAGATAAGTCAAGCGAATATAAAGGAAAAAATAATGAAACATAGTATATGTACTGCGCTTACGCTCGCCCTGCTTTCAGGCTCTGCGGCAGCCGCGACGGAAAGCATGCAATGCCCAGCGCCAGAAAACATCACTTATGAAAACCATATTTATACCTCTCCCGTTACCTTATCCGGATGGGAAGGGAGCTGGAATTCTCAAGTACACCAACAGAAGGACATTAAACGCTTCGTCACTGCACTTTATTTTGCAAAAAATAAACTGGCTGAAGGCGTATTAGTCAACTGCACTTACGAACTGGCAAACGGCCAGGAAATTGACCTGACGTATAGCCGTAAAGGGAAAGAGAATATACTCAGCAATCTGATTGTGTCGATTGAAGGAAACGATAACTGGTATCCTGAATCGGCCGCAAAAACCGAACGTTTTTATGATTGCGACAAGTCAGCAGACGCCTGCGGATTCGAACCACTGCAGACAGTCAATAACTGATCCCTTCTCCCTTCGCCTGCCACCCAAGCACGCCCCATCAGAGACCGTTTTTTGGGCAAAAAAAAACCCCCACATCATGTGGGGGAAGACAGGGATGGTGATTTAAATATCACCATAACTGAATGAAACAAAAGGATTTGTTTCACTTGATGTCCACACATTGTCCACATCGACGGGCCTCACATTGTGAGGCTCATACTTTAATCCCCTTCTTCCATCTGAGCCTGATGTTCTATTATCGCGATAGTGAGTTCCAGTTTTGTGCTCTCCAGCAACTCCTCACAAAGTACATAATCATGGATTATCTGCTGGAGCAACTCCTTACTTATAGCTCCATCGGCAACCCAGACGGCGATGTTCTCCATCTCCCTCATGAACAGATCCACGCAATGCTCAAAGCCGTTTATTTCCAGAAAGAACGCGGAAAGGATTATCCCCGACCTTTTGTTGCCATCGGTAAAAGCATGAAGCTTGTTAACTGAGAAAAATAGATGGGTAAGCTTCGACTCAAAACTTGGGTAATACCAATCATTCTGTATGTGGTCAAGGACGCTCTCCAGTACACCCTGATCTCGTATACCGTGTAAACCGCCTGAACGCTCAATGATCTTATCGTGTACCGCTACGGCGTGCTTAATATCAAAATAATTAAACTGGATCTCATCCACTACGCGGCCCTCTTAGCGGTCTTTTAAGCGTTTAAACACTTCGAGGGTTTCGGGGTCATTCAACCTATCTTCGAGAGATTTACTTTTCTCCCCTAGAAAGCGTTCAAAATCGCCCTCCGGAACAGAGCGAACATACGCTTCAAGCTTTTCATGCAGGGCATCACGAAAGCATAAATCTCGACTTGCCATCTTAGTGCGTACATCAACCAGCATTGGCTCATACAGCGGGTGCTGCTCCATCGTTGATAAAATGGCTTCAGCTTCTTTGTATGTCAGCTTTCTACCCAGTTGGGTCGCTTTCTGTTTAATCTCGTGGGCTAAACCAGCTTCAAAACTTGCAATCAGGGTAAGCACCTCTGAATACATTGTGTCGCGAATTTTATCGTTCTGATGGAGTTTCAGTACTTTTCGATACTCATTTGCATTTTCATGGAAAATGCTCTGATAAATCGCATTGGTAAGCTTTCCGAACTTCCAGCCATTAGCATCAACATAATCATTGAGGGCATCGGTAAATTGCTTTCGGTAGCTTTCCTCTTTGAATGCCGCAACAAGGTAATCTTCATCTCTTTGGTTGATGAACTTGGTATGCCCCCCCGCACGTTCTGCCAGCGTATCAATAACAATATCCAGTAACCGCGCTCGAATCGCTTTCGCTTGTTCGCTTTCAACAAGCAACATTGCAAGGTTTAAAACAGCCCGAAACTTAAACACGCCAAGAACCGAGGTTTTGGTACCCTCATTCATGAGGACACCATCAGCCACCTCTTTGAATTCTTTTAAATTTTTACCTTTAAGGATGATATAACCATTATTCTTCAACTCATCGATATTGCTGGTCAGATACCTTTCTATCGTCGCATCGCTAACATCAAATAACTCAACTAACTGGCTTTTGGTAAACACCATTTCGCCGTCAAATTCAACCCCACCTAAGGAGAGATGCTTTTCGGCGTGCTTAAGTGCATACGAATTATTAAGAATATTTTGCCTATCATGTGCGGAGGCGGTGAGATCCTTGGCCATGCCCTTTCCTCTGTGGGGTTTTAATAAGCGTAAGATAGCATTGATTAGGGGTACAGTTTAGGGATGGGCATAGGAAAAACATCAGTAGCAAAGCCCCGCATCCGCGGGGCCTTCATTAAATCGCTAAATTTAGTTGATCGCGTCCATAATGCGAGGCGGGAAAGACTCCTGCAGGAATAAAGTCAGGCGCTAATTTATCGCGCCGCTCACGCTTGGTGACAATTTTTTCAACGCTGTTAAGCGTCGTGAATGACAAGCCGCATTCCATGTTCTGGCACTGATGGTACTGACGGATCGTGACTTCACTGAGAGGCTTACTGGTGCGGGTGCGGGCCGTAGCGCCGCAATGTGGACATTTGAACATAATGGTGACTCCCCTGGGGAGTTGAACTCATCACCATTCTATTCAGTTTCTGCAATCCAGTCAGATATTTTTGCTTCAAAGTTAAGCTGTGTAGTAAATCCATTGCTATCAACGTCATGCTGTACCTTGCTGATTATCCAGTCTTGGGCGTCAATATCTGCCTTAAAACCGGTCACCGTCGAATGCATTTCCGGGTATAACTCCGCACGCCCGCGCGCCAGGGTGATCGAAAACTCCGCCGCGCCGCGCTGTAACTGCTGCCACTTTGCCGCCGCTGCGCGCCTAGCGGCTTCTTCGTTCTGGAAGGTTTTACGCATAATAAAAACGTTACCTTCAGCGCCTTCAATGTAGTCACCTTCCCTGCTGCTGCTCTTATCCTTTTTTTTCGTTGTGGCACGGCGACGAACGCTAACCTTTTTCTTTTTCCCGTAGTTCAGATCAAGCCAGTACGCGCGGACGCCGGTATAAGCGTCACGATCAGCAACCCGGAAGCGGTGCTGATCTCCACTGCTGCGCGTGATGGCAATCGACGGAATAGCCTTCCCTGATGTAGTGAAACCACCACCCGGCACGATAAACAGCAGACTTCCATTTTTTACCGTGGCGATGGCCCCTAACATTTCCGCCATTCTGGTAAGAAATGACATATCGCTTTCCTGAGTCTGATCGGCGTGGTCAATTTCCACATCCATCAACAGATCGCTGATTTGCGGCGTCAGGTCATACCGTTTTGCGATAGCAGACACAACCCGCTCCACAGTCACATCATGCCAGGAGACTTCACGCTTTACATTAAACTCTTCTCTGAAATCTGCACTTCTGGCGGTCACGGTGATACGGTCGGGCGGCCCGTCGTGCGCCACTTCATCAACCGTGTAGATGCCCTTATAAACCAGCGCTTCACCCATCCACCCCAGCCAGAAAGACAACTCAGCGCCACGCGGCGGGAGAGCAACGCTTCCATCAGTGTCATCCAGCTCTAATGTCAGCTGATCGGCATCAAAACCCCGGTTGTCCGTCAGGCTGATGGATATCACGCGATCTGATAATTCTGTTAACACCTTCCCGCCCTGCCGGACGCTGAATGCTGGTATTTTTAACGCCTCCGTCAGGATGTCATCGACACCGCCAGCCGCGCCCGAAATCATACTGCTGATCACTGAAACACTCATATACCCTCCCGTTTTGCTGAATAATTCCACGCGTGCGCGCGTGGGAGAATTCGTTTTAGTTGTCAGAGAGATAGCACAACCAGAAAGGCGTGAAGCCGTTACGTCAATCAGCAATCATGGTGGCGAACTCAACAAAACGTAATGGTGACAAACATGTCTGAGACACGTTTTCACGGTGCTCGCACCAAAGAAGAAACCGACATCACGAGGGTAATTAACGACATTGACTCCAGCGTCATTGGCGTGATTGTCGTCGCTGATGACGCAGACGAAGACGCTTTCCCACTTAACATCCCAACGCTTATCACGCGGCCTCAGTCGATGCTCGGCAAGGCAGGGAAAACAGGGACGTTGTACAAAACACTGAAAGCTATTTCAGACCAGGCAAGCGCGAAAATCATTGTTGTTCGTGTTGCCACGGCTAAACCGCCGGAGGAAGGGAAAACGGCGGAAACACAGTCGCAGTTGATTATTGGTGGCTCTGATGCTGACGGTAACTACACCGGCATGTATGCGCTACTGACCGCCGAACAAAAAACGGGATATCGCCCGCGCGTCCTGGCGGTGCCGGAATACGATACCGAAGAAGTAACATCACAGCTTTGCGTGATCGCCAAACAGCTTCGCGCCTTTGTTTATGCTGGCTGTAACGGCTGCAACACACTGGCAGAGGCCCGGCAATATCGTGAAACCTTCGCATCACGTGAACTCATGCTGATCTGGCCTAACTACATTGCCTATAACCAAGTGTCCGGGGCAAATGAAGAGTTTCCCGCCCCAGCCTATGCGGTAGGGCTGCGCGCGTTTATTGACAACCAATACGGCTGGCATCGTTCTCTGTCTAACATCGCCGTCAGTAACGTGCTTGGCATGTCGAAGGACGTTTTCTGGGCGCTCCAGGCTGAAGACAGCGACGCCCAGACGCTGAACAACGATGAAATCACCACCATCATCAAGCGTAACGGCTTCCGCTTCTGGGGCAACCGCACCACTGACACCAATGAATTTACTTTTGAGGTGTACACCCGTACGGCGCAAATCCTGGCGGACACCATCGCAGAGGCACAGTTTGAAACCGTTGACGGGCCACTTACTCCAACCAACGTGAAAGACGTGGTGAGTGCAATTAACAAGAAACTCAGCGCACTTGTGACCGCTGGCAAGCTGCTTGGCGCGGAGGCGTGGTTTGACATTGTGGACAACCCGACCGCAAACCTGATTCAGGGAAAAGTGGCGATCCGTTACAAGTATACGCCAGTACCGCCGATGGAAGATTTAACGCTGATCCAGACGTTCACCGATGAATATTTTGAAGGCGCGTTTTCGTCTCTGGGGAGTAACTAAATGGCGATTCCAGCAAAATTGCGGCTGTTCACCTGCTTCGTGAACAGCGTAAACAATATCGGCAAAGTGACATCTGTGACGCTGCCAAAACTGACCCGGAAAACGGAAGACTACCAGGGCGGCGGCATGATTGGTTCCGTTGCCGTCGATCTCGGACTGGATAGCGGCGCACTTGATGCAACGATGGTTGTTGGCGGTCTGGTTCAGGCTCTACTTCTGGAGTACGGCGGCGATCTGGACGGTACGCTAATCCGCTTTACCGGGGAGTATTACACGTCTGGCGAGAGCCAGATCGTTGATGTGGAAATGCGCGGCAAGTTCACTGAAATCGACGGCGGCGAAAGCAAACAGGGTGAAGACACATCCGTGACCTACGCCATTAAAAACACGTACTACAAGCTGTCAATTGACGATAAACCCCTATGGGAAATCGACTTGCTTAACTTCGTCTACAAACGCAACGGCGAAAATATTTACCCTTCCCGCGTGATGTCTGCGCTGGGCATGGGGTAACAAACAACCACTACAGGTGCGGCGTCGTGATGATGCCGCTCGGAGATTAAAACAATGACCAAAGAAAACACCGTAACACTGACCCGCTGGATTTCCCGTGGCGACGAAGATATCAAAACCGTCACGATTACTGACGAAGTAAAACAGGCTGGCACCCTGCGCGGCCTTCGCCTGGTGAACGTCATGAATATGGACGTGGACAGCATCAGCACCCTGTTAACCCGCTGCACCTCCCCACGCCTGAAGCTCAAAGAAATCAGCGAAATGGAAACATCTGACTTTGTTGAACTTTGTGAGGTGCTAACGCCTTTTTTGGCACCGAAGGAGCCTGGCACGAAGAGCGAGACGGAGACGGAGAGCGAGTAATCGCACCCCACTTTGACCTGATCGATGATCTGGTTGCTGACATTGCAGTTATTTTCAACTGGCCGCCCTCAGAGGTTTTCACTATGTCCCTGAGTGAGGTGATAGCCTGGCGTGAACGGGCGGCTATCCGAAGCGGAAACAGTGAAGATGAAAGACCTTAATATCCGTGTCGCCTTCAGTGCGATTGATAAGTTAACCCGCCCGGTAAATGCCGCCCGTAACTCAGTGGGCGGCTTATCAGAATCCCTCAAAAAGACACAGTCCTCTATCAAGGATCTGGAAACGCAATCCCAGGCATTCAACCGCCTGAATGAGCGCGTTAAAAAGACAGCCCAGCAACTCACCACAACACAGCGCGCTTTTGATGGCCTGAATAAAGCCCAGAAGACCGGCACCGTTCTGACCGACGCGCAGCGCGAGCGCATGACAGCGCTGGCGGCAAAACTTGATCGCCTGAATGCCAGCCGGTCACAGGAAACCGCAAAACTCCAGCAAGCGTCCCAGGCACTGCGCGCGCACGGCGTCTCGCTGGCTAGCGGTGATCGCACAATTCAAAGCGCCATCAGACGCACTGAGCAATACAACCAGGCGCTTGAGAGAGAACGGCGACAACTTGCCGCCGTGACCAATGCGCGCGCCCGTTACGACCGACTGAGCACCACAGCGGGCAAATTACGCACCGGCGGCGCAATGGCAGTTGGCGCAAGCGCGGGGGCGGGTTACGCCGCCGGGCGCTTCCTGGCCCCTGCTGTTGGTTTTGATGAGGAAATGTCGCGCGTAGGCGCACTGACTCGCCTGGACAAAGGCGATGAACAATTTGCCGCCCTCCGCGCCCAGGCCAAAAAACTTGGCGCTGAAACCGCATTTACCACGCGAGACGCCGCCAGCGGGCAAGCCTTCTTAGCAATGGCTGGCTTTACACCACAGTCAATTCAGGCCGCGTTGCCTGGCGTTCTGAATATGGCGCTAGCCGGTGGCATGGATCTGGGTGAATCCGCTGATATCGGTTCAAACATCCTGACCCAATTCAAGCTGTCATCAGATCAGATGGACAGGGTTGGCGATACGTTAACCGCCGCTTTTACCCGTACCAATACCGACCTGCGCGCCCTGGGCGACACAATGAAATACGCGGGGCCAGTGGCGGCTAATCTGGGGATTAGCCTTGAACAGGCCTCAGCGATGGCGGGTATGCTTGCCAATAACGGTCTGCGCGGCAGTGACGCGGGTACAGCATTACGTTCCAGCCTATCCCGCCTTGCTTCACCACCAAAAGCCGCAGCTGATGCTCTGAAAGAGCTAGGCGTGTCGGTTGCCGACGCCAACGGGAAAATGCGCCCGATGGAAACGGTACTGTTAGACCTTTTCAAAGCCACGAAGAAATACGGGCAGGTTGATCAGGTATCTTTCATCAAAAACATCGCCGGTGAAGAGGCCTTTGTGGGCCTTCAGACACTGGTACAGGCGGCAGGTTCGGGAGAGCTACAAAAGCTCACAAAAGAACTTCAGGGCGCTGCCGGTGAATCCGCTACCGTCGCAAAAAAAATGGCGGACAACCTGGGCGGAGATCTAAAAGAACTCGATAGCGCCTGGGAAGCATTCCGTATCCAGATTGAAGAACTGGCGGACGGCGCACTTCGGAAACTCACCCAAGCACTGACCGGCACGATCGGCGTGATGACTGAATGGGCAAATAAGAATCCGCAGCTATCAAAAACCCTTCTGGCTGTTGGCGGCAGTGCGCTGGCCCTTACCGCCGGGATTGGCGCAACATCCCTGGCTATTGGCTTACTTCTGGGGCCACTGGCAAAACTTCAACTCGGCTTTGCCCTGCTAACCAGCGGGAGCGGGCTGGGTGGCGCGGTGACACTTTTCAGCCGCCTGTCTGGCGTTATATCCGGGCCGCTTGGCGGCGTCCGTGGCTGGGGCATTGTCTTCAGTAGCATGACCGGCAACGCCGGAAAACTGGCTGGCGCGCTTGCCCCATTGCGCGGGCTGCTTGCCGCCGCGTTTATCTCGCCAGGTGCCGCCTTGGGAGGAATTGTAAAAGGGCTTTCTAGTCTCCTGCTCCGCCTGACCGGTATACCTGCAATCATGGGGAGCGCTAGCTCGGCCCTCTCAGTGCTCGGCGGTGCACTGTCATTGCTGTTAAGCCCGATCGGGCTGATTGGCGCGGCCTTCATTGCCACAGGGTTGCTTATCTGGCGATTCTGGGAGCCGATCAAAGCCTTCTTTGCGGGCTTCTTTGCCGGTGTAATGCAGGCGCTTACGCCGTTCCGTGATGCCTTCGCCGGACTGGCCCCCGTCTTTGATGTGATCTCAAATGCCGTTTCTCAGTTGTGGCAGTGGTTCAGCAACCTGCTTTCACCAATGACAACCAGCAAAGAGACGCTTGATAAATGCGCAAGCGCTGGGGAGACGTTCGGCAAAGTGCTTGGCCTGGCAATTCAGGGACTAATGCTGCCTCTGACCGGGCTGGCTAACATGATCGTCTGGATACTGAAAAAGCTGGACATCATCCCTGACGGCATCGACGCGGCACACGCAAAAGCTCAGGCACTGACAAAAGAGCCGGTAGCGTGGGAATGGGACGACAAACAGAAAAAGATGGTGAAAAAGGAATGGAACTGGTCACCAAAAAGTGACGATAAACCAGCCGCCTCCACCCCACCATCACCAGTAATTGCCGCTGATACAGGAACGCAACGGCGGTTACAGAAAATTGCCGACAACACCGGCGGGATGCTGGATGAAACCAAAAAGCGGATCGGCCCCGGCGATATTGTGTTTAAAAATCTGCCCCGCGCATTAGCCGTCCACGGCGCATGGCAGGAAGCGCAATCCGCCCCAGGCGCTAACCTGGCCCAACTTAGCGCGCGCCCGGTTATCGCAGCGGCATCAGCACCGATTAAACCGGCGGCTGAAGTCCAGGCTATTGGCGGGCAATCCAGTAAACAAGCCAGCAAACCGGCGCAAAACACCGCGCCTGATGAAATGCATATTCACATTCATATGCACGGCAATCTCAGCAACGACGCCCGCGACATTGCACGGATGGTGGCTGATGCAGTTGGGGCGGAACTAAACAAACGTTCCCGCTCTGGTAGCAGTTTCAGAGACAACGATTAGGAGAGCAAAACAATGATGATGGTTTACGGAATGTTCGTCTTTGAGTTAAAAACCGTTCCCCACCAACAGTTGCAGCAGTCAAAGACCTGGCGGCATGTGAAGAACGAACGCATAAACCGATCGGCAAAGTGGCAATACATTGGCGCGGGTGACGATCAAATCACACTATCCGGCGTTTTGTACCCATCAGTGACCGGCGGTAAGGTGAGTCTAACTGTGCTCGATACACAGGCATACACCGGACGCCCCTGGCCTCTTATCAGCGGCACCGGGCGGATATATGGCATGTATTCGATAACACAGCTTCAGACCACCGATACTGAATTTGACCAGTATGGGGAGCCGAAGAAAATAGAGTTTACGATCACGTTTCAAAGGCAAGATGAAGACCTGCGCGAAAGCCTCCAGTCTTCATCAGTGAGTGACCTACTCGGCAACCTACAAAACACAGCCAACTCAGCGCTGAATAATATCAGCGCTGCCGCATCAAGCCTGTTCTAAACAACTGCATTACTGGCTTTCATTTCCCCGCCTCAACCCTCACCGTGGCGGGGAATTTTTTGTATAACGTCGATATCCCGACATCAAAAAGCAAGGCAACCCGCTGGCGAGTCTCACCGGCAGCAATCAACCGCCCCGCTTGCGCCCACTGATCATCAGATAGCTTTGGGCGACGCCCGCCAATCCTCCCCTGCTCTCTGGCAGTCTTCAGGCCCGCTCGAGTCCTCTCAACAATCAATTCACGCTCCATTTCAGCTAACGCCCCCATAACATGAAAGAAAAAGCGCCCCATAGGAGTTGATGTATCAATACTATCCGTCAGGCTTTGGAAATTTACCGATCGCTGGCGCAACTCCTCCACAAGTACAACCAGGTGCCGCATACTTCGTCCAAGCCGATCCAGCTTCCAGACAACAAGCGTGTCCCCTGGAGACAGGCTTTTTAATAATTTCTTCAGCCCCGGTCTATCTGACGTTTTGCCGCTTATTTTATCTTCAAATATCAGCTTACATCCTGAGCGCTCCAGCGCGTCACGCTGTAATGCAGTGTTTTGGTCATTTGTTGATACGCGTACATAGCCAACCTGCATTTGCTTTCCCTCATGCAAAAGCCGGAATGATGCCAGCCAGGGTGCAAATCTGCATTTTCTTAAACGTT
>NZ_JAOWDM010000057.1:0-88900 GCF_030334645.1 Citrobacter sp. Cc139 | reverse complement strand
CGTGTAATCCGTTGTTCCGTGTCAGTGGAGGCGCATTATAGGGAGTTATTTCAGGCTGACAAGGGGAAATTCAAAATAATTTTCCGAGTGATTATTTTTTATTCTTTGCGCTTATTTTGGCAACGTTTTGTGGGTTAATTGGGCAATTTCCCGTGCAAAACCCGCGACCTGTTCCCAATCGGTATACACCACTTCTTTATGCGTATCCGTTTCACCGCCTGACATCTTCATTATCAGTTGGATCATAACGCGGTCATACCAGCGATAGCGGGGATACAGCAAAGCGCCGGCAATAACCGCACTGCGATCCGGCCGCCACGGCGAACTCATCAGGAACTTACGCGCATAGCTGTTGGTTTGCGGCGTACGCTTCTCCGGTTTACGGGCAACCAGGTTAACGGAGTAGAACGCACTCGGCATCGCATTCAGCCGCGTGGCATGCTTTTTCACAAACTCCTGAAATGCGGCATGGTAATGACCATAGCGAATCGAGGCGCCAATCACCACGCTGTCATAATTTTGCCAGTCAGGCTCCGCGGTGCGATGCAAATTAACAACATCCGTCCAAACGCCCAGCTCTTTGAGTTCAGAAGCCAGATACTCGGCGATTTCACGCGTTTGCCCGTCCCGGGAAGAAAAAAGAATCAGTGTTTTCACGTGTTACTCCATTATTCACGCCAGAAAGTAGGGGTAAAGAGTACCAGCAGAGTAAAGACCTCCAGACGACCAAACAGCATATTGGCAATCAGGATCCACTTCGCCACGGGGTTCATACTGGCAAAGTTGTCGGCGACAACGCCCAGCCCTGGCCCGAGGTTATTCAGCGTCGCCACCACGGAGGCAAACGCGGAGAAGTCATCAACACCGGTCGCAATAATCGCCAGCATACTGATAATAAAGACCAGCGCATAGGCAGAAAAGAATCCCCATACGGCTTCAAGAATTCGCTCCGGCAGCGCACGGTTACCCAGTTTGATACTGTAAACAGCATTCGGGTGAACCAGACGTTTCAACTCGCGGTTACCTTGCTTAAACAGCAACAGGATACGAATCACCTTCAAGCCTCCGCCCGTAGACCCGGCACAGCCGCCGATAAAGGCAGAACACAACAACAGCACCGGCAGGAACAGCGGCCAGCGGGCAATGCTGTCGGTGGTAAATCCGGCGGTCGTCGCCATCGACACTACCTGGAAAAAGGCCTGGTTGATGGTCGTGAGCGCTGAACCGTAGGTATTGTGTATCCACAGTACCAGCGTACAGACAGCCACCAGCGTCAACTGTACGCCGATGAACATGCGAAATTCCGGATCGCGCCAGTAGACCTTCAGGCTACGGCCGCTTAATAAAGAGAAGTGCAGGCCATAGTTACAGCCGGAGATCAGCAAGAAGATAGCAATGATGGTGTTGATCGTGGGACTGTCGAAATATCCCACGCTGGCATCGTGCGTGGAAAAGCCGCCAATCGCAATCGTGGCAAAGCTGTGCCCAATGGCGTCAAACGCTGGCATCCCGGCAAACCATAGCGCCAGTGCACATGCCACCGTCAGCAATACATAGATAAGCCACAGGGTTTTCGCCGTTTCGGCAATACGCGGGCGCATTTTATTATCTTTCAGCGGCCCCGGCATTTCTGCCCGGTAGAGCTGCATCCCCCCAACGCCAAGAATAGGCAGAATAGCCACCGCCAGCACGATGATCCCCATCCCGCCGAACCATTGCAGCATCTGTCGATAAAAGAGGATAGCGTGTGGCAATGAATCCAGCCCCACCAGCGTTGTTGCCCCGGTGGTGGTCAATCCGGAAAAGGATTCAAAAAATGCATCGGTAATCGTTAGGTTAGGGCTTTCCGCAAAGATGAACGGCAGCGCACCCACGCTACCCAGCACGGTCCAGAACAAGACGACAATCAGAAAACCTTCGCGAGATTTCAGCTCGCCTTTCTCTTTGCGGTTCGGCCACCACAGCATGGAGCCGATCGCCAGAGCAACGAAGAAAGTTTGGGTAAATGCACGCCCTGCCCCATCGCGATAGATGAGCGCCACCAGTCCGGGGATAATCATTGTCCCCGAGAATAAGATGACCAGTAGTCCAACGATTCGGGTAATGGCGCGAAAATGCATCTCTACCGCTTCCTTAGTTCTTTAAAATGAGGTGGGGATTATTCTTCAATCGCTAACAATTGCAATGAACCACGACTAAAATCCGCCAGTTTTGCCGAAAATTCATCCACTTTGGCATAAGGAAGCGCCACCCTGAGCCGAACAAAAGCCTGGTAATCACTGGCAACGACTTTACCGTCAAACTGACCCAGCAAAGCTTCTATGCCTGCCAGCTGACCGTACTCACACTGCAAAGTATATTCGGTTAATGGCGTCTTGCGCTGTGTCGTTAACTGACGCAACGCCTGATTCACACCGCCACCGTAGGCTTTTACCAGCCCACCCGTACCGAGAAGGATACCGCCGTAGTAGCGCACCACCACCGCGGTAATCTCACCAACACCGCTGCCCATCAGTTGCGCGAGCATCGGCTTACCTGCCGTTCCCGCCGGTTCACCATCGTCTGAAAAGCCCAACTGCTGCGAGTCATTCGGCGCCCCCGCCACCCATGCCACACAATGGTGGCGGGCGTCCGGGTGTTCCGCTTTGACGGACTCAACGAATGCTTTCGCCGCTTCTACGCCGTCCGTATGGGCGAGCAGCGTAATAAAGCGGCTTTTTTTGATCTCTTCAACGACGCTAACCGGCGCCGCAGGGATTAACCAACTGTCCATTACGCCAGTTTTAAATCCCGCGTCATGTTTTCGATATTGTTCTCATGGACCACCACGTTGTCTTCAATACGAATACCGCCGAACGGTTTCAGAGCTTCAATTTTCTGCCAGTTGAAGTGTTTGCTGAACTGCCCTTCACGCCACGGCGCCAGCAGCGATTCAATAAAGTAGATGCCCGGTTCGATGGTCAGAACCATGCCCGGCTGCAGAACACGGGTGCAGCGCAGGTAAGGATACTTCGACGGGGCAGCAAGGTGGGTACCGCTGTCATCCTGCATAAAGCCAGCGACATCATGCACCTGCAGACCCAACGGGTGACCAATACCGTGCGGCATAAACGGTCCAGTAAGATCGTTTTCCACCATCGCCTCTTCACTCATATCGGTGATGATTTGATGCTTACGCAGCAGCTTCGCGATGCGCTGATGGAACTGAATGTGGTAATCCACGTAGCTGGTACCTGCTTTCATGGTAGCGATAAGCGCCAGCTCTTCGTCGTTAACATCTTTCACCAGATGCGCATAGTCGTTGTCGCTTTTCGCCGACCAGGTACGCGTCAGGTCTGCTGCATAGCCGTTATATTCCGCACCAGCGTCCAGCAGGAAGCTGCGAATTTCAGACGGCGCCTGATGATCCAGTTTGGTGTAATGAAGAACCGACGCATGCTCATTAAGCGCAACGATGTTGCTGTATGGCACGTCAGTGTCGCGGTGACCGGTCGCGGTCAGATAAGCCAGGTTGATGTCAAACTCGCTCATCCCGGAACGGAATGCTTCTTCCGCGGCACGGTGTCCATTCACCGCCATTTTCTGCGCTTCGCGCATACAGGCCAGTTCGTAATCCGTTTTAAAGGCGCGGTAATAATGCAGGTAGTCGATCACCCCTTTCGGGTTGATGTTGCTGGCCGCGATGTCCAGTTGCAACGCACGTTCCGGAACCGGACCGATATAACCGATATTGCCGCGAGCAGCTGGCAGTTGGCTACCGATACCGTCCGCTTTTGGCAGCGCGATGATCTCGATTTCTTCTGTCCAGAAGGAGGTCGGCAGCGGCTCAACGTTATGCCAGTAGTCGACCGGCAGATAGAACCACAATTTTGGCTTATTCACACCATCCACCAGCAACCAGCAGTTAGGGACCTGCGTTACGGGTACCCAGGCTTTGAATTGCGGATTGACCTTAAACGGGTACGGATGGTCGTCAAGAAAGACGTTAACAAGTTCGCCAGAGTGAATAAGTAACGCATCCAGCTTGAAGCGTTCCAGCGCGTCGCGCGCCCGCTCTTGTAAGGTAACGATATGATTTTTATAGAGTGCGGCCAGTGATTCCATTTTCTATCCTTCTGTTTTTGACCTCAAGACTCCGCATCTTAGCACATCGCTTTGTGAGTGCGTGATTTCTGCCGAGCGTGATCAAATCGTCATTTCTTTAATCATTCATTTGCATTTTTTTAACATAAAACACACACTTCGATTCATCTGGTATGACCAGATCACCTTGCGGATTCAGGAGACTGACATGCTTTACAAAGGCGACACCCTGTACCTCGACTGGCTGGAAGATGGCATCGCCGAACTGGTGTTCGATGCCCCTGGTTCGGTCAATAAACTCGACACAGCCACCGTTGCCAGCCTGGGCCATGCGCTTGACGTGCTGGAAAAACAACCGAATTTAAAAGGGCTGCTGCTGCGCTCTAACAAAGCAGCCTTTATTGTCGGTGCCGATATCACCGAATTCCTTTCATTGTTCCTCGTGCCTGAAGAACAGTTGAGCCAGTGGCTGCATTTTGCCAACAGCGTCTTTAATCGTCTGGAAGATCTACCTGTTCCGACCCTCTCAGCGGTAAATGGCTATGCGCTGGGCGGCGGCTGCGAGTGTGTGCTGGCGACCGATTACCGTCTGGCAACGCCGGACCTGCGCATCGGCCTGCCGGAAACCAAGCTGGGCATCATGCCAGGCTTTGGCGGATCCGTACGTATGCCACGTATGCTGGGCGCGGACAGCGCGCTGGAAATCATTGCTGCGGGTAAAGATGTTGGTGCTGAGCAGGCGCTGAAAATCGGCCTGGTCGATGGCGTCGTGAAACACGAGAAACTGCTTGATGGCGCGATCGCCATATTACGTCAGGCGATTAACGGCGATCTCGACTGGAAAGCCAAACGCCAGCCGAAGCTGGAACCGTTGAAACTCAGCAAAATTGAAGCGGCGATGAGCTTTACTATCGCCAAAGGTATGGTGGCGCAGACGGCCGGGAAGCATTATCCCGCACCAATCACTGCCGTGAAAACGATTGAGGCGGCAGCCCGTTTTGGCCGTGAAGAAGCGCTGAACCTGGAAAATAAAAGTTTTGTTCCACTGGCGCACACCAGTGAAGCTCGCGCATTGGTTGGGATCTTCCTTAACGATCAGTTCGTGAAAGCCAAAGCCAAAAAGCTCACCAAAAATATTGAGGCGCCAAAGCAAGCGGCGGTGCTGGGCGCGGGGATTATGGGCGGCGGTATCGCTTACCAGTCGGCCTGGAAAGGCGTGCCGGTTGTGATGAAAGATATCAACGACAAATCATTAACGCTGGGCATGACCGAAGCGGCCAAGCTGCTGAACAAACAACTCGAGCGCGGCAAAATTGACGGCCTGAAAATGGCGGGCGTGATTTCCACTATCCATCCAACCCTCGACTATAGCGGCTTCGAGCGTGTGGACGTGGTAGTCGAAGCGGTTGTGGAAAACCCGAAAGTGAAAAAAGCGGTACTGGCGGAAACCGAAGATAAGGTACGCCCGGACACCGTACTGGCTTCGAACACCTCAACCATTCCAATCAACGAACTGGCCAGCGTGCTCAAACGCCCGGAAAACTTCTGTGGCATGCACTTCTTTAACCCGGTGCACCGCATGCCGTTGGTTGAGATCATTCGCGGCGAAAAAAGCTCAGATGAAACCATCGCTAAGGTTGTCGCCTGGGCAAGCCAGATGGGCAAAACACCAATTGTGGTCAATGACTGCCCTGGTTTCTTCGTCAACCGCGTGCTGTTCCCCTATTTTGCCGGTTTCAGCCAGTTGCTGCGCGACGGAGCGGATTTCCGCAAAGTC
Source organism: Citrobacter sp. Cc139 (assembly GCF_030334645.1). Taxonomy (NCBI): domain Bacteria; kingdom Pseudomonadati; phylum Pseudomonadota; class Gammaproteobacteria; order Enterobacterales; family Enterobacteriaceae; genus Citrobacter; species Citrobacter sp. Cc139. Next base: position 83,040 of record NZ_JAOWDM010000057.1, on the reverse strand, counting down.
GACAAAGTGATGGAAAAACAGTTTGGCTGGCCGATGGGCCCGGCTTATCTGCTGGACGTGGTGGGGATCGATACCGCGCATCACGCACAGGCGGTGATGTCTGCGGGCTTCCCACAGCGTATGCAGAAAGATTATCGCGATGCGATCGATGCCCTGTTTGATGCTAACCGTTTCGGACAGAAAAACGGTCTCGGGTTCTGGCGTTATAAAGAAGACAACAAGGGCAAGCCGAAGAAAGAAGAAGATGCCGCCGTTGATGGTCTGCTGGCAGAGGTCAGCCAACCGAAACGCGACTTCAGCGATGACGAGATTATCGCCCGCATGATGATCCCAATGGTCAACGAAGTGGTGCGTTGTCTGGAAGAAGGCATTATCGCCAGCCCGGCAGAAGCCGATATGGCGCTGGTTTATGGCCTGGGCTTCCCTCCGTTCCACGGCGGCGCGTTCCGCTGGCTGGATACGCTCGGCAGCGCGAAGTATCTCGATATGGCCCAACAGTATCAGCACCTAGGCCCACTGTATGAAGTTCCGGCCGGTCTGCGTGATAAAGCGCGCCATAACGAACCGTATTATCCCCAGGTTGAGCCTGCCCGCCCGGTTGGCAGCCTGAAAACGGCTTAAGGAGTCACAATGGAACAGGTTGTAATTGTTGATGCGATCCGTACCCCGATGGGCCGTTCAAAAGGGGGAGCGTTTCGTAACGTGCGGGCAGAAGACCTCTCCGCACATTTAATGCGTAGCCTGCTGGCGCGTAATCCGGCGCTGGAGCCATCCGCGCTTGATGATATTTACTGGGGCTGCGTGCAGCAAACGCTGGAGCAGGGTTTCAATATCGCTCGTAACGCGTCACTACTGGCGGAAATCCCACATTCAGTACCGGCAGTGACCGTTAACCGTCTCTGTGGTTCATCCATGCAGGCGCTGCATGATGCAGCACGCATGATCATGACCGGCGATGCTCAGGCGTGCCTGATTGGCGGCGTGGAACATATGGGCCATGTGCCGATGAGTCACGGGGTTGATTTCCACCCGGGTATGAGCCGCAACGTGGCGAAAGCCGCGGGGATGATGGGCCTGACGGCGGAAATGCTCTCCCGCATGCACGGTATTAGCCGTGAAATGCAGGATGCCTTCGCCGCGCGTTCACACGCTCGCGCCTGGGCTGCTACACAGTCTGGCGCATTTAAAAATGAAATCATCCCGACTGGCGGTCATGATGCAGACGGCGTGCTGAAGCAGTTTAACTACGATGAAGTTATCCGCCCGGAGACCACGGTTGAAGCGCTTTCTACCCTGCGCCCGGCATTCGATCCAGTTAGCGGCACGGTGACGGCCGGTACCTCTTCCGCGCTTTCCGATGGTGCTGCCGCGATGCTGGTCATGAGCGAAAGCCGTGCCCGTGAGCTGGGTCTGACGCCACGTGCCCGAATTCGTTCAATGGCCGTTGTCGGCTGCGACCCTTCCATCATGGGTTACGGTCCGGTTCCGGCTTCACAGCTGGCGCTGAAAAAAGCGGGACTCTCCACCAGCGACATCGGCTTGTTTGAGATGAATGAAGCTTTTGCCGCCCAGATCCTGCCGTGTATTAAAGATCTGGGGCTGATGGAGCAGATCGACGAGAAGATCAACCTCAACGGCGGGGCGATCGCATTGGGTCACCCGCTGGGTTGTTCCGGTGCGCGTATCAGCACTACCCTGCTCAATCTGATGGAACGCAAAGACGTACAGTTTGGTCTGGCGACGATGTGTATCGGGTTAGGTCAGGGTATCGCGACGGTATTTGAGCGAGTTTAATCAAGGCACGCCGGGGGCGCTTCGCTTGCCCGGCCTACGAAATGTTATCTCAAAGCCATTGGTGCCAGAACAAGGCGGCAAGTGAATGAATCCCGATGAGCTTACGTGTAGTAAGTGATTCGGGTGAATGAGCGCAGCCAACACAGTTATGGTGCCAATGGCGAAGAGAGAAAATTTAGTTGCCGTTCTTCCCGCCTGTCAGGGGCGGGTTTTTTATTTCCCTGAACTACCACGTACCACTAACTGCACCGGCAGCAGCAGATTCTCTTCCTGCTTCTCTTCGAGTAGTAAACGCAGCGCTTCCCGACCCAGTTGTTGCTTATCAACCGCGACAGTGCTCAGCGGCGGATGTGACCAGGCTGCGGCATCAATATCATCAAACCCCACCAGCGCAAGGTCTTCCGGGATACGTATGCCCTGCTGCGCGCACACTCTTTGAACAACCATCGCTGCCGCATCGTTATAGGCAAAAATGGCATCGGGTGGCTCCGGCAGCCTGAGCAGCTCATTAACCGCCTCTACCAAAGATTGCTCGGTATCGAGCAACGGCGGCGCGATGGCTTCGTACTCTGGCGGCATCAGCAACCGGGCTTCATACAATGCCTGACGATAGCCCTTCTCACGCTGGCGAATACTGTAGTGAGAAAGTGTACTGGCAAGAAACGCGATGCGGTTGCGACCTTGTGCAATCAGGTGTTGCGTGGCCAGATAGCCGCCCTGGGTATTGTCCGGATTGACACAAGGCAGGCCAGGCGCCCAGAGATCCACCAGCACCAGCGGCAGTTTCATCTGTTGCAGCAGCCCAAGTAATTCAGGCTCAAAAAATCCGGCGCAGATCAGCGCATCCGGCTGGTGCAGCAGCACCTGCTCACTCACCGTATCACCCGGACCGATAGACAGAAAGCTCAGCGCAATACCATTCTCGCGACAAAGATCTTCTATACCTAACAGCAGTTGGGAGTAAAACGGTAATGCGCGGCTGATATTGTGCTGACGATGCAGCAAAAACAGGACGCGTTTGATCTTGTCGCTGCGCAAGCGGGAAAAATCATAACCCTGCTGCTGCGCCACAGAAATAATGCGCAACCGGGTATCTTCACGCAGCCCCGGCTGCCCTTTTAGGGCGCGGGAAACAGCGCCAACTGAGACCCCACATGCTTCGGCAATGTCTCTGATACGTACAGGTTTCGTCATTTCACTCTCATTGATTCTACGCAGGCTCGTTGCGCCCCCAGCCAGGCGGCACCACGCACGCCGCTGCTGTCGCCGTGTCTGGCCGGAACGATCGGTGTACGGCACTGTTTACCAAATACGTACTGTGCTACTCGCGCCTGCAAGCCAGAATACAGTAAATCGATATTAGATACCCCGCCCCCCAACACTATCACATCGGGATCGAGCGTATTCACCACGCTTGCCAACGCCCGCGCCAGTTGATCGCAATAGCGTTCCCATAACAAACAGGCATCTGCATCACCCGATTCTACCTGGCGCATAATTTGTGGCACACCCGCATGAAGCGCGGTGTGGTTCAAATACTGGCGTTCCAGACCACTGCCGGAAATAAAGCTTTCGATACAGTTCAACTGTCCGCAATAGCATGTCACTGCGGCCCCATCCCGGGATTCATGATAACGCGGCAAGGCATTATGCCCCCACTCGCCTGCACAAGCGTTAGGACCGGAAATCAGGCGGTTATCGATACACACACCGCCGCCGCAACCGGTACCGAGGATGACGCCAAAAACGACGCTGTGTCCATATCCGCTGCCGTCCATCGCCTCTGACAGCGTAAAGCAGTTAGCATCGTTGGTGACGGGCACAGCCATCCCTAACGCTTGCTCAAGATCTTGCGCAAAGCTCTGCTGATTCAGCACCAGAATGTTGGAGTTTTTGATTAACCCTTCGCTATCCACCGCACCGGGCACCCCAACGCCAACCGAGAAAGGCTGATTAACGGCCTGCCTGGCCTTAGCAATCATCTCCGTTACGGCGTGGAAAAAATCGCCATAGCTCTGCTTTGGGGTTGCGCATCGCTCGCGATAAACAATTTCCCCCGTATTATCAATCACTACCGCTTCGATTTTAGTCCCGCCAATATCCAGACCAAGCCTCATGGTTTTCCCTCGTTTGCGCCTTGTAATGTGATGCTGCATAGCTTGCCAACTTTGTTTACTAAACAAAAAGAGTTCCGTCACAAAAGCTTATTCTTATGATTAATAGATAGTCAAAAAATGTTTACTAAAAACTGGTGAGGAAAGAAAGGCAACGGGACCGGGCTTGCACCCTGTAGTAGAAGTAAGGTGAGTGATGAATGCGCCGGAAGGGCTCCGGCGCACAGCGCTTAAATAAACGCGAACGCGTCGCCAAACAGGCGATCTTCACGCGCACTGCGTTCATTGCAGAACAGATCGCGCGCGATTTTAGCCATTTCAAAACGTCCGGCAATGTAGATATCGTGTTCCGCCAGGGTACCGTAATCCTGTAATACTGCCGTTAATACGGTGCCCGTACGGCCACGCCAGCCTTCTTCAGGCTGTTCTACCACTGGCTCAACGCGCAGATTCGGATGATTTACTGACAGCGCTTCCAGCTCAGAGAGATCGTAGAGATGCTTCTCTTCGCGCCCGCCCCAGTAAATAGTGATATCGCGATTTGGATTGCGCGCCAGCGCGGTAAGCAGAATGGAACGCGCGTAAGAGAATCCCGTCCCGCCGGCAATCAGGAGCAACGGTCGTTCGTCCTCATCACGTAGCCAGGCTTCGCCATGCGGAATGTCGACCTTAATTTCCCGGTCTTTCAGAATGCGGTCCATCACGGCCATGGCGTACAGATTTAGCTCAGAAGCGCCAACGTGCAGTTCAATGAACCCCTGCTCGTCCGGCGTAGATGCCATGGAGAACGGGCGCTTATCTCGTTCGTCCATCACGACCATTAAATACTGGCCGGCACGAAAGGAAAACGCCGCGTCTGGCACTAAACGAACGCGATATACGGTGTCAGTGATAGCTTCTACCGAGGTCACTTTACAGCTTAAGGTTGTCATGCGCTCTCTCTGTCGGATCAATAGGCAAAACGATCGCGCCTCAGGCGCTTTTGCCGTCATTAAAGATGGCCAGTTCATCCCAAATTGCGTCAATACGTGCAGTGACTTCAGGATCTTTTTTTATCGGACGTCCCCATTCGCGTTGGGTTTCGCCCGGCCATTTATTGGTGGCATCCAGCCCCATTTTTGAACCAAGACCGGAAACCGGCGAGGCAAAATCCAGGTAATCAATGGGTGTATTCTCTACCAGTACAGTATCCCGGGCCGGGTCCATACGCGTCGTAATCGCCCAAATCACATCATTCCAGTCGCGTGCGTTGACGTCATCATCGCAGACAATAACAAATTTGGTGTACATAAACTGACGCAAAAACGACCAGACACCCATCATGACGCGTTTGGCATGACCTGCGTACTGTTTTTTCATCGTTACCACGGCCAGGCGATATGAACAGCCTTCCGGAGGCAGGTAAAAGTCGACGATTTCCGGAAACTGCTTTTGCAGAATAGGCACGAAGACTTCATTCAGCGCCACGCCAAGCACTGCGGGCTCATCCGGCGGGCGTCCGGTGTAGGTAGAGTGATAAATTGCATCTTCACGCTGAGTAATGTGCGTGACGGTAAAGACCGGGAAGCTATCTACTTCATTGTAGTAACCAGTATGATCGCCATATGGTCCTTCCGGGGCCATTTCACCCGGTTCGATATAGCCTTCCAGCACAATTTCAGCACTGGCAGGCACTTCCAGATCGTTGGAAATACATTTGACCACTTCAGTTTTGGTGCCACGCAACAGCCCGGCAAATGCGTACTCAGATAATGTATCCGGGACAGGGGTAACAGCGCCCAGAATTGTTGCCGGGTCTGCTCCCAAGGCCACAGAAACCGGGAACCGTTCACCAGGATGCGCCGCGCACCACTCCTGATAATCAAGCGCGCCGCCGCGATGGGAAAGCCAGCGCATAATGAGCTTGTTTTTGCCAATCAGCTGCTGACGATAGATACCGAGATTCTGCCGCTCTTTATGCGGGCCGCGCGTAACGGTCAGCCCCCAGGTAATCAGCGGCGCAGCATCCTCTGGCCAGCAGGTCATAATCGGAATACGGTTTAAGTCGACTTCATCGCCTGAATAGATTTTTTGCTGGCAAGGCGCGCCGCGTAACCGCTTAGTCGGCATGTTCAACACCTGCTTAAACTGCGGCAGCTTATCGAACAGATCGCGAAATCCTTTCGGTGGCTCAGGCTCTTTCAAAAACGCCAACAGCTTACCCACTTCCCGTAGCGCCGAGACATCTTCTTGCCCCATCCCCATCGCCACACGCTTCGGTGTGCCAAACAGGTTACACAGCACCGGCATTGTATAGCCTTTAGGATTTTCAAACAGTAACGCAGGCCCACCGGCACGCAAGGTGCGATCGGCAATTTCAGTGATCTCCAGATGGGGATCCACCTCAAGCGAAATGCGTTTGAGCTCGCCCTGCTGTTCAAGCAGCGTCAGGAAGTCGCGTAAATCGTGATATTTCATGGCGTCCATTGTGGCCTCTTCGTAAGCGCTTCATTATACGGCGTTCATCATTGTGATGCTGTATTTTTGTTAAATTAGCGTGAACTCTGGCGATACATATCAGGCCTGGGAGTATATACCCATTGGGTTTCAGCCTGCTTTGCGGCGGGTATAATTAACTTAACTCATGGCTTTTGCTATGCTGGCGCTCAGAACAAGCGGATAAGAGTTATTATGCAATCCTGGTATTTACTGTACTGCAAACGTGGGCAACTTCAGCGAGCCCAGGAACATCTGGAAAGACAGGCGGTGAACTGCCTGACGCCTATGATCACCCTGGAAAAAATGGTGCGCGGTAAACGGACCACAGTCAGTGAACCCCTATTCCCTAATTATATGTTTGTCGAGTTCGACCCGGAAGTGATCCACACCACCACCATCAATGCCACGCGTGGTGTCAGCCATTTCGTCCGTTTCGGTGCGACGCCGGCGACCGTTCCTTCTCCCGTCATTCATCAACTTTCTATCTATAAACCTGAAGGTATTGTTGACCCTGAAACCCCTCATCCGGGGGACAGTGTGATTATTACCGAAGGTGCGTTTGAGGGGTTGAAAGCGATCTTTACCGAACCCGATGGCGAAGCGCGTTCCATGCTGCTGCTTAACCTATTGAATAAAGAGGTTAAGCAGAGCGTGAAAAACACCGGCTTTCGAAAAATTTAAGTCGCCTTAGAAAGTCACTTCAAACAGCGTTCTGACGTTCGCATCAATGGTTGCTGACAACCATTGAGGATCCTCGCCGCGCCAGTGGGCAATACGCTCAAGAATATGGGGTAGGTGCGCAGGTTCATTGCGCCGTGACGCTGGTTTAGGTGTTAAATCCCGGGGAAGTAAGTAGGGCGCATCGGTTTCGATCAGCAATCTCTCAACCGGGATAAAGGGCAGCAGCTCACGCAGTTCCATGCCCCGGCGCTCATCACACACCCACCCGGTGATACCAATGTAAAGACCGCGGTCTACACAGTCCTGCATCTCCTGGCGCGAGCCTGTAAAGCAGTGCAGCACCGCACCGGGCAGGCTGTCCAGCCATGGCTCCAGTAACGTCAGAAAACGCTCATGGGCGTCCCGACAATGCATGAAAACCGGCATCTGCAGTTCAGCAGCAATGCGCAGTTGTGCCACAAAAGCACGCTCCTGCTCCTGCGGCGTGGAGAAATTGCGATTGAAATCCAGGCCGCACTCACCAATAGCGACCACCTGTGAATGGTTTGCCAGCGCAATAATTTCTGCTTCTGTTGAGGACTGCCATTGGCTACTGTCATGCGGGTGCACGCCAGCCGTGGACCAGCAATGCGGATAATGCTGCGCCAACGTTAAAGCCTGCTGGCTTTCGTGCAGGTTTGTTCCGGTCAGAAGCATTCCGTTTACGCCCGCAGCAAAGGCGCGCGCCACGACCTCATCCCGGTCTTTCGCAAATTGTGAACTGGTTAAATTAACGCCAATATCAAACATGCTTCCTCCCATATGACAACCGCCCTGACGGGCGGTTGCGTTTATTCTTCAGTTTTCTCGGTGGCTTCAACTTCTTTTGCTTCTTCAGCCTCGTTATCCTCATCTCGCGTACGTCGCTTACCGACATAGAATCGAGAGAAGAACACACCCACCTCGAACAGGCAGTACATCGGTATCGCCAACAGCGTTTGCGAGAACACATCAGGCGGGGTCAATAGCATCCCGACGACAAATGCCCCCACTACAACGTAAGGGCGTTTCTTGCGTAAGTCTTCAGGCGTCGTAATGCCCATCCAGCATAGCAGCACAATGGCGACAGGGACCTCAAAAGAGACACCGAAAGCCATAAACAGCGCCATTACGAAACTGAGATAGCTGGCAATGTCTGTCGATACCTGTACGCCTTGCGGAGCCGTATTGGCAAGGAAACCAAACGCCAACGGGAAGACGACAAAATAGGCGAATGCCATACCGATGTAGAACAATAACGAACTGGAGACCAACAACGGCACAACCAGGCGACGTTCATGTTTGTACAAAGCAGGCGCAATGAATGCCCAGACCTGATAAAGGATCACTGGCGCTGACAGAATCAGCGACACCATGAAGGTTAACTTTATCGGGGTAAAGAACGGCGAGGCCACATCGGTGGCGATCATTGTTGCGCCCTGCGGCATCTGTTTGATCAACGGCGCCGCAACCATATGGTAAATGTCGTTGGCAAAGTACACCAATGCCAGAAAGATCACGAACACAGCAATAATGCAGTTCAGGAGTCGCTTACGCAGCTCAATAAGATGCGTGATGAGCGGTTGGGTATCTTCTACAGCCATGTTTACGGTTTATCACTCGACGAGGGGGAGGATTCGACAACAGGTGCGGCAGCTTTCTTTTCTGCATCCATCAACGTGGCGGAAGTGTTTTCCGTCGGCTCTGGCGTTTTAGCACCCGTGGATTCCGGTTTTTGCTCCGGCGAACTGGCCTGGTTTTCAGCGGCAGCTGGGGTGGCCCCTTCTCGCTGCGCTTCACCGTCTTTCACCACCGGATTATGGATAGTGTGCGCTTCATCGCTGGCTTTCTCAGGATCGTGCACGCTATAAGAACGCTTCATCGACTCCGCCGCTTCACGCAGCTCATCCATTGATGCTTTCAGCTCCGGGGTCAGATTTGTCAGGCTCGCTTTCTCTACTTTCTTCAGGCTGTCCTGGAATTCCTGAAGCTTAAGCTCCTGGGTCAGTTCGTTCTGAACAGTAGTTGCAAGGGAACGCAAAGCGCGAACCCAGCCAGCAACCGTTTTTACCGCCACGGGTAGTCGTTGCGGCCCCAGGACAATGAGGCCGATCACGAATACCAATAACAGTTCGCTAAAACCGATATCAAACACGGATTATACCTGCTCTTTATCTTGGCTTTTGGCGTCTTCCTTTTTCACTTCGCCCTGCTTATCGGTAATGGATTTAGCAGTAAAATCAGCGTCCTGGCTGGTTTTATCTTGCTTAGGTTCATCATCACCCATCGCTTTTTTGAAGCCTTTAATAGACGCGCCAAGATCGGAACCGATGGAGCCGAGTTTCTTGGTGCCAAATAGCAGTACAACGATGACGGCAATGATCAACAACTGCCAAATACTGATACCACCCATACATGTTCCTCTGTCATAGATGATGAATTAATAAGGCCGTAGTATACGTTACACGGCCTGCCTTGGGCGATGAAAAATTCAGCGCATTTTGCGCCAGCCGATTATCCAGGCTATGACGCCTCCCGCCATTAACCAGCCCGGCATAAGCCCCCACTCAGGGCGGCTTACCAGCAGGAATGTTCCACTTAGCAACAATGTTGCGCCAATGCCCAATAAATAACGGGATTGTCCCTGACGCACATGATTCGCGTGAAGCTCGCGGGCAATCTTATCAACACTGTGCTGTAAATATTTGCCCTGGCGCAAACTGTCATACACCAGTTCAGGTATTTCTGGCATTTTTTCGACCCAGAACGGAGCTTTTTCTTTAAATGCCCTGACGAGCGCAGGAATACCGACCTGATCTTTAATCCAGGATTCGAGAAACGGCTTGGCCGTTTTCCACAAATCTAACTGCGGATAGAGTTGTCGTCCGACACCTTCAACGTACAGCAGCGTCTTCTGGAGCAAAACCAACTGAGGCTGGACTTCCATATTGAATCGACGCGCGGTGTTAAACAGATTCAACAGCACGTGGCCAAAGGAAATCTCCGCCAGCGGTTTTTCGAATATCGGCTCGCACACGGTACGGATTGCAAATTCAAACTCTTCAACGTTGGTATCAGGCGGAACCCAACCTGAATCTACATGCAGTTCGGCAACTTTGCGGTAGTCTCGGTTAAAGAACGCAATAAAGTTTTCAGCAAGGTAACGCTTATCTTCTTTATTTAAAGAACCCACAATCCCGCAATCAATACCAATGTATTTCGGGTTTTCAGGGTGCTCATAACTCACGAAAATATTCCCAGGATGCATGTCCGCATGGAAAAAACTGTCGCGAAATACCTGAGTAAAGAAGACCTGCACGCCGCGTTCAGCCAACAACTTCATGTTGGTGCCATTCTTCTCAAGCGTTGCGACATCCGATACGGGGATACCATATATGCGCTCCATCACCATCATGTTCTGACTGCAATAGTCGGAATACACTTCCGGGATGTACAGCATCGGGCTATCTTCAAAATTACGTCGCAGCTGAATTGCGTTCGCCGATTCGCGCAACAGGTTCAGCTCATCAATCAACGTTTTTTCATACTCGCGGACCACTTCTGTTGGCCGTAGACGACGGCCATCCGGCAGCAGACGAGGAACCCAGCGCGCAAGGCGGTAAATCAGTTTTAAATCCGCTTTAATGACCGGCAGTATGTCCGGGCGGATAACTTTGATCACCACCTCTTTACCATTGGACTTCAGTCGTGCGGTATGGACCTGAGCAATAGACGCGGATGCCAGCGGCGTGATCTCAAAATCATCAAACCACTCCTCGACGGGCAGCCCGCCCATGGCTTCTTCGATTTGTTCTTTCGCTCGCTGCCCATCGAATGGGGCAACGCGATCCTGCAATAGCGCAAGCTGATCGGCGATGTGCGGTGGGAAAAGGTCACGACGGGTAGAGAGCATTTGCCCAAATTTGATCCACACCGGGCCGAGCTCCTGTAAAGCCAGTCTCAGCCTTTCTCCCAGCGGTTTGTCTTTATGTTGGTTGGGCATCCAGAACAGCGAGTAACGCCACAACCGAAGCGGCAGCGTGATACGCATTTTAGGGATGAGTTCATCAAGACCGTAGCTTAAAAAAGTGCGAATGATGAAATAAAGGCGCCGTACTTCACCTGGCGTCATTTGGCCTCCAGTTTTTCCAGCCGTTTGGCCAGAGATTCGACCGCACGTTCAACGGCTGCCGTTTCTTCTGCAAACCATGCAACCTCGAGCGAGCCGGGAGCCATACGCCACTCTTCGGTGATCGCTTCGGCTACATAGCGCTGCTGGCGCTGAATGTTATGGCGCAAGAACTTCGCGCCGCCACGCAAGACTTTGCTGACCCCCTCCGCGACGATATCGCCGGTATAGGGCGCTAACAGTTCTGCGGGATCAAACTCAGCCAGATCGGCCAGCGCCACAAAGTTCTGCACCACCTGGATATCACCCTGAACTTCCAGCTCACCGCTGCGAATAAGCGTGGTAAGTTGCTGGCGGTCGCGTAATTTCGGCAACACGCTGGCATGTGTGATTACTGTGCAATCGGCTTCGCCTTCCCATGCCCCCAGCACATCGACCTGGCGCTCACTAAACACCAGGACTAAGGGTGTTGAAAATCCTTTAAGATCAACACGCAGCACCTTGCTCTGTAAACGTGTTCGGGCTGATTTCAGCGCAGGAGAACGATACAGAAAGGTATTGAGCAGATTTTCAACGCCTGCGGTCACTAAGGGTTTTAAAGGCATCCCCAATCTCCTGTCAGAACTTGTAACCACGATGCAGCGCAACGACACCAGCCGTCAGGTTGTAGTAATCAACGCTTTCGAACCCGGCATCTTGCATCATTGCTTTTAGCGTGTCCTGATCGGGATGCATGCGAATAGACTCCGCCAAATAGCGGTAACTGTCCGCATCGCTTGCGACCATGGAACCGATGCGCGGCAGAACATGGAAAGAATAAGCATCGTAGGCCTTGCTCAGCGGTTCGATAATCGGCTTGGAGAACTCCAGCACCAGTAAACGTCCGCCCGGCTTCAACACGCGATACATGGATCGTAAAGCTTTGTCTTTATCCGTTACGTTGCGCAGACCGAAAGAAATGGTAATGCAGTCAAACGTGTTATCAGGGAAAGGCAGTGCTTCCGCGTTCGCCTGAACGTACTCAACGTTACCTACTACGCCGATATTACGCAGCTTTTCGCGACCCATTTTGAGCATTGAGTCATTGATATCCGCCAGTACGACTTTACCGGTTTCACCCACCATGCGAGAGAATTTCGCCGTCAGGTCGCCCGTACCGCCCGCCAAATCCAGAACGGTTTGACCGCGACGCACGCCACTGCAATCAATGGTGAAGCGCTTCCACAAACGATGAATGCCAAATGACATTAAGTCATTCATAACGTCATATTTCGAGGCCACAGAATGAAAAACGTGGGCCACCATGTCAGCTTTCTGCTCTTTAGCGACGGTCTGAAAGCCAAAGTGCGTCGTTTCTTGTGAATTATCCACCATCTCAGTGCCTGCTCATTCAAAAAATGTTCAAGAAGTGTAACAGATTGGGCCAATTTGCCCTACCCTTCTACCCCGTTCAACTACCCCAAACGGACTAGTTTGATTGCTGATTTACCGCTTCGTCATCAGGGTAAGGCGCATCCTGTTGCGTCTCAGGGACCGAGCGCAAGCGGTACTCTTCATCCTGCGTAGTGGCTTGTTCAGCCAGCTCAGGATTTATCTCGCGCTTAATTTCCACACCTAAACTGCGAAACGCCTCTGCCTGTGACAGGACGTTTCCACGGCCTGAAGAGAGTTTTTTCATCGCTTGTCGGTAGTTGTCCTGGGCTTTATCCAGACTTTGGCCAATCGCCGACATATCATCCACAAACAAGCGCATCTTGTCATAAAGTTTACTGGCCCGATCGGCAATTTGTTGCGCATTACGGCTCTGATGCTCGTAGCGCCACAGGTTGGCGATCGTGCGCAATGCCACTAACAACGTGGTGGGGCTGACCAGCATAATGTTATTTTTAAGCGCCTCGGTTATCAGTTCAGGTTGCCTGTCCAGCGCCAGCAAAAAAGCAGGCTCGACGGGAATAAACATCAGCACGTAGTCAAGCGAACGCAGCCCGGGAAGCTGTTGATAATCTTTTCGGCCCAGCAGACGAATATGGTTTCGCACTGAGGCGATGTGCTCCTGCAACGCGCTCTCGCGGGTATATTCATCCTCCGCGTTAAAATAGCGCTCATAGGCAACCAACGTCATTTTTGCGTCGATCACCACATCTTTCCCCTGGGGTAGCCGGACAATGACATCGGGCTGCATACGCGAACGGGCATCGTTTTCAATGCTAACCTGAGTTTCGTATTCATAACCTTCACGCAGACCAGAGGCTTCAAGCACCCGCGTGAGTACCACCTCCCCCCAGTTGCCCTGCGTTTTGTTATCGCCTTTTAACGCCCGCGTCAGGTTTACCGCTTCCTGCGCCATCTGCACGTTCAGTTGCTGAAGATTACGAATTTCATGCGCCAGAGTATGACGTTCCTGCGCCTCTTTGCCGAAGCTATCCTGAACCTGACGACGAAAACCGTCCAGCTGTTCACGAAGCGGCGCCAGCAGGCTGTTCAGGCTTTGGCGGTTTTGCTCATCGACGCGGCGGTTGCTGTGCTCAAAAATGCGGTTCGCCAGGTTTTCAAACTGTTCACTCAGGCGCTGCTCGCTGTTGATCATCTGGCGGATTTTATCCTCCGCATGCTGCTGCGTCGCTTCCAGCCGGGTAGTGACTTCACGGAGATCGGCTTCCAGAGAGGTGTTGATGCTGTGCAGGCTGCGTAATTCGTTATTGAGTAGCTCGCACTCGTCGCGCCAGTGGGCTTCCTGTGCGAGTTGTTGGCGGGCAGCGCTTAACGCAATATCCAGTTCACGTCGCTCTTCGATGAGGTCGGCACGGATCTGATCGGCCCGCGCTTTTGTCGCCAGCCACCCCACCAGCAGCCCTGCGGCTAACGCCAACACAGCACTCATCATAATTGAAATATCCACAACGCCCCCTTACAGCAACGGCTTACCCGCACAAAATAGGATTGTGCTGTATAAACGTCCAGTTTAAAAGGAATTTCCTGCGAGGCACTACGCAAAATAAAAAGGCCGAACGCGTCGGCCTTTTTGAACAGAAGTGAGAATTACAGTAAACGGCGGGCAGCTTCCACCACGATTTTCACCGCGTGGCTTTCCGTTTGTTTCATCGTTTCTGCATTGGGAATCTCTTGCTGAGTACGGTTCACGATAACACCAGCAACCATACCGGCACGCAGGCCCTGGCTGGCACACATGGTCAGCAACGTTGCGGATTCCATTTCGTAGTTCATGACCCCCATGGACTGCCACTCTTCCATCGAGCCTTTGAAACGGCTCACTACGCGACCAGAGAAGGTGTCATAACGCTCCTGGCCCGGGTAAAAGGTGTCAGATGACGCGGTGACGCCCACGTGGGTAGTCGCACCGATAGATTTCGCCGCTTCCACCAGCGCAGTGGTGCACTCGAAGTCGGCAACGGCCGGGAATTCCATTGGCGCGAAGTGCAGGCTTGCACCATCCAGACGAACAGACGCAGTGGTGACCAGCACGTCGCCAACATTGATGTGCGGCTGAATTGCGCCAGTCGTACCGATACGCAGGAAGGTACGAATGCCCAGTTGCGCCAGTTCTTCTACGGCAATAGAGGTGGACGGGCCGCCGATACCGGTAGAGCAAACGATCACGGCTTTACCATCCAGCTCAGCACGCCAGGTCGTGAACTCGCGATGGGATGCCAGCTTAACCGGCTTATCCATCAGCGCGGCGATCTTTTCCACACGCTCCGGGTCGCCAGGGACGATAGCGAGCTGGGCCCCTTGTAAATCGTTCTTAGTGAGGCCGAGATGAAAAACATCAGACTTAGACATAAAAACTCCTCTGTGAATCGGTTTTGTCAGAAGAAGCAAAAACACACTTTACCGAAGGCATAAACAAATTTTCGTGACAGACATCACCATGATGTAAATCAATTGCATTCGATTACCATGAAATAGTGATATGAATCACATAAATGACGTGATGTAAGGACGCCTTGCACAAAAGATAGACCGTTTAAGGCAATGTGGTTCGTTGCATATGTCTATAGTTAATAATGCGCTTTTTGGCTGAATATTTAAGGGTACGGAGAATACCATGACCACACGACAATCTGGCTTTGCACCTGCTGTATCTCCACCGACGTCTACTACGGTTCACACACCGGATAACGCAATTATCGCCGGTGTAACGTCCATACCTTCACAAGGCGATGATATGCCAGCGTATCACGCACGACCAAAACAGACCGATGGCCCCCTGCCCGTGGTCATTGTCGTGCAGGAGATTTTTGGCATTCATGAACACATTCGTGACGTTTGCCGCCGTCTGGCCCTGGAAGGGTATCTGGCTATCGCGCCAGAGCTCTATTTCCGCGAAGGCGATCCCAATGACTTTGCCGATATCCCCACGCTGCTCAGCGGCCTTGTCGCCAAAGTGCCTGACGCTCAGGTACTGGCCGATCTGGACCACGTCGCCAGTTGGGCCTCCCGCAACGGCGGTGACGCGCATCGATTAATGATCACAGGTTTTTGCTGGGGTGGACGCATCACCTGGCTGTATGCAGCGCACAATCCGCAGTTAAAAGCAGCGGTAGCGTGGTATGGCAAATTGGTAGGCGATAAGACCCTCAACTCGCCGAAACATCCCGTTGATATCGCCACCGATCTTAACGCTCCTGTTCTGGGGCTTTATGGTGGTCAGGACACCAGTATTCCTCAGGTTACCGTCGAAACGATGCGTCAGGCGCTACGCGCCGCTAATGCAAAAGCGGAAATTGTGGTTTATCCCGATGCCGGGCATGCATTTAATGCCGATTACCGCCCGAGCTACCACGAAGAGTCCGCCAAAGATGGCTGGCAGAGAATGCTGGAGTGGTTCGCGCAATACGGCGAGAAGAAATAAGTATCGCCAGGTAAACCGATCATCAAAACGGAGGCGTTAGCCTCCGTTTTGTTTTTAAGCCTGACGCAAGTTCTGCGCGGCCTTCACCATATTCGCCAGTGCGGCACGGGTTTCCGGCCAGCCTCGGGTTTTCAGGCCGCAGTCCGGGTTCACCCACAGCCGCTCCGCTGGAATACGCTGCTCCGCCTTCTTCAGCAGGGCCTCAATCCACTCCACGCTCGGGACGTTCGGCGAGTGAATATCGTAGACACCCGGCCCAATTTCGTTGGGGTAGTCGAACTCTTCAAACGATTCCAGCAACTCCATGTCGGAGCGTGAGGTCTCAATGGTGATCACATCCGCGTCCAGCGCCGCAATGGAATCCATGATGTCGTTGAACTCGCAGTAACACATGTGGGTGTGGATCTGAGTTTCATCCTTCGCCACCGCCGCGTTAATGCGGAAGGCTTCTACCCCCCACGCCAGATACGCGGCCCAGTCGCTGCGCCGCAGCGGTAGACCTTCGCGCAGCGCCGGTTCGTCGATCTGAATAATACCGATACCCGCCGCTTCCAGATCCGCCACTTCATCACGCAGCGCCAGCGCAATCTGCTTGGCGATGGTTTCACGCGTCACGTCTTCACGCGGGAATGACCAGCAAAGAATGGTCACCGGACCGGTCAACATACCTTTTACCGGCTTGTCGGTCAGCGACTGCGCGTACTTCGCCCACTCCACGGTGATCGCTTCCGGGCGGCTGACGTCGCCAATTACCACCGGCGGCTTCACGCAGCGAGAACCATAGCTCTGCACCCAACCGTTCTGGGTAAAGACAAAACCATCCAGATGCTCGCCAAAATATTCCACCATGTCATTACGCTCGGCTTCACCGTGCACCAGCACATCGAGGCCCAGACGTTCCTGTTCAACGATCGCCTGTTTTATATGCTCGGCGATACCGGTGCGGTAGTGACCAGCATCCAGGTTGCCCTTTTTGAAATCCAGCCGCAGGCCGCGAATTTCGGTGGTTTGCGGGAATGAACCGATCGTAGTGGTCGGCCATGCCGGCAGATTAAAGCGGGCACGCTGCGCCTCGGCGCGAACCGGGTAAGCGTTGGCGCGCTGGCTGTCCTGCGCGGTGATCGCCGCCAGACGTTTTTCCACTGCGGCGTTGTGTACGCGGGTAGAGTGACGACGCGCCTGGATCGGTGCGCTCCATTCCACAATTGCCGCCGTATCGCCGCTGTTCAGGGCATCGCGCAGCAGCGCCAGCTCGCCGCACTTTTGCAGCGCGAAGGCAAACCAGCTCTTCACTTCGGCATCAAGGCGGGTTTCCACACTGAGATCGATTGGGCTGTGCAGCAGAGAGCAGGAAGAAGCCACCCACAGAGCACGTTTCCCGACGATGTCTTTAATTTGCGCATATTTTTCGCTGAGATCGGCGCGCCAGACGTTACGACCGTTTACCAAACCGGCTGACAGCAGCCAGTCGGCAGGCAGGCGTTGGTGCAACTCGGCAACGTCATCTTTGCCATGAACGAAATCAACGTGCAGACCCTGCACCGGCAGCGCGGTAATGGTATCCAGGTTCGGCGTTACGCCTTCAAAATAAGTGGTCAGCAGTAATTTTACCTGCCCTGCCAGCGCGTCATACGCGGGTTTGAAGGCGTTCAGCCAAACCTGCGGCAGCTCCAGTACCAGCGCGGGTTCATCAATCTGTACCCACTCAATACCGCGTTTCGCCAGCTCGGCCAGCACCTGCTGGTAAACCGGCAGAATGTCGTTGAGCAGGGTCAGGCGGTCAAACTGTTCGCCCTTCACTTTCCCCAGCCACAGGTAAGTTACCGGCCCAAGCAGTACAGGCTTCACCTTGTGGCCGAGCGCCAGCGCTTCGTCCACTTCATCCAGCAGTTGGGTCCAGGTCAGTTTGAACTGCTGACCTTTGGTGAACTCCGGCACCATGTAGTGATAGTTGGTATTAAACCATTTGGTCATTTCTGCCGCCGCCGCTGGCTCACCCGTCGGGGCGCGACCACGACCAATGCGGAATAAGGTATCGATATCAACCGAGCCGTCTTTATTTTGATGACGCGCCGGAACGTTACCGAGCAGCAGGCTGGTGGTTAGCACGTGATCGTACCAGGCAAAATCGCCCACCGGCAGCAGGTCAATGCCCGCCTGCTTCTGCTGATCCCAGTGGCGGGCGCGCAGCTCGCGGCCAACGGCCAGCAATTCCTCATGGGAAGAATTTCCCGCCCAGTAGCTTTCTTGCGCTTTTTTCAGCTCGCGACGCAGGCCAACGCGAGGGAAACCGAGGGTGTGATTCAATATTGTCATTTTTCTTCCTCTAATTATATGTAAATCCTATGGATTTTGAATTTAGGGAAGGCGGCAAGTTTGCTCATCCCAGGAGCTTACTGAAGTAAGTGACTGGGGTGGGGAAACGAAGCCAACGCACCATAAATTTAAAAGACGAAGGATTTTAGCCATCCAGATGTTTACACATCCATAATTGGCGGTTACTGTATATTCCTCAAGCGCAATTTGTTCATGCCGAAGTGAAGGACTTTCATGATCGAGATTAAACACCTGAAAACGCTCCAGGCGTTGCGGAATAGTGGTTCGCTGGCAGCCGCAGCGGCGACGTTGCATCAGACCCAATCCGCCCTTTCTCACCAGTTCAGCGATCTGGAGCAACGCCTCGGCTTTCGTCTTTTTATCCGTAAAAGTCAGCCTCTGCGCTTTACGCCGCAGGGCGAAATTTTGCTGCAGTTGGCAAACCAGGTGTTGCCGCAAATCGGTCGCGCGTTGCAGGCCTGCAACGAACCGCAGCAAACCCGGCTACGCATCGCGATTGAATGCCACAGCTGTATCCAATGGCTGACGCCCGCGCTGGAGAATTTTCGTGCCAACTGGCCGCAGGTGGAAATGGACTTTAAATCCGGCGTGACGTTCGATCCGCAACCTGCGCTACAGCAGGATGAATTGGATCTGGTGTTGACCTCCGACATTCTGCCGCGCAGCGGATTGCACTACTCGCCGATGTTTGATTTTGAAGTACGCCTGGTCCTGGCGCCGGACCATCCGCTGGCCAGCAAAACGCAAATCACCCCGGAGGATTTAGCCAGCGAGACGCTGCTTATTTATCCGGTACAACGGAGTCGGCTGGATGTCTGGCGGCATTTCCTGCAGCCTGCGGGCGTTAGCCCGTCGCTGAAGAGCGTGGATAACACCCTGCTGCTGATTCAGATGGTTGCAGCCAAAATGGGTATCGCGGCTTTACCACACTGGGTGGTGGAGAGTTTTGAGCGCCAGGGTCTGGTGGTAACCAAAACCCTGGGTGATGGATTGTGGAGCCGACTGTACGCCGCCGTGCGCGATGGCGAACAGCGGCAGCCGGTCACGGAAGCGTTTATTCGCTCAGCGCGGAATCACGCCTGCGATCACCTGCCATTTGTGC
Organism: Citrobacter sp. Cc139; assembly: GCF_030334645.1. NCBI lineage: Bacteria > Pseudomonadati > Pseudomonadota > Gammaproteobacteria > Enterobacterales > Enterobacteriaceae > Citrobacter > Citrobacter sp. Cc139. The sequence goes on along the minus strand of NZ_JAOWDM010000057.1, from coordinate 63,514 downwards.
GGAGTGCGGAACGACCCACTTTCGATGTACCCACAGTGAGGCCACTATCACAGCCGCACCAATGATGAAGCTCGGCCAGTGAGGCTGTTGATGCCAGATAGCCAGGTTAACCAGCAGCCCGGCCGGCACATGCATATTGTTCATGATGCCCAGCGTACCCGCATCCACCTGCGTCGCGCCATAGTTCCACATAAAGTAACCGATGCCGGACGCCGCCACGCCAAGAAACACCAGGATGCCCCACTGTAGCGTAGTTGCAGGCATTTTCTGCGCGTTACCCAGCATGAACCAGGCCACTATCGCCACCATAAATGCCCCCATGTAAAACCAGGCGAAGGCGTTGTGCTGCGGCATTGGCCGCGTTTCCATCAGACGCTTGTAGCCCACCATGCCAATGGCAAAGCTGATATTGGACAACTGTACCAGCAGCAGGCCGGTCCAGAAGTGGCTGGTCACCTGGTCGTAACGAATGATCCCCGCACCGATCACCGCCAGCAACGCACTGAAGGCGTAGCTCCAGCGCAGACGACGTCCGCTCATGAGATCATAAATCAGCGTAATGTAGAGCGGCGTCAGTACGGTAAAGAGCAGCAGTTCTGAAACCGTCAGGTACAGATAGGCGTGAAAACTCAGCATATACATAATGCCAAGCTGCATGGCCCCTACCAGCATATACAGCGCGATCGTTTTTACGCTGTGCCCACGGGTGCGTAAAAATGGCAGGAACACCAGCGCCGCCAGCCCAACACGCACCAGCACCGCAAAATAGCTATCGACATGACCGGCAAGGTACTCGCCAAACAGGCTAAAGGAAAAGGCCCACAGAATTGTGGTAATGATGAGTAACGCCACAATGGATGTCTCTTAACAAAAGGTACACCCATTGTAGCGAAGTTTTTAGTTGACAACTGGTCAACTAACAAACGATGACGTTACTGCAAAAAGAGCTTACGCAGATAGTGCGGCACGGCATCATCGGCGTTGAGTCCAATCACGTCCAGTTCCGGATGAAGATCTTTCAGGCGTTGGTGCGCGTTGCCCATGATGCAGCCTTTACCAGCCATGGAGAGCATTTCCGCATCGTTCATGCCATCGCCGAAAGCGATGCAGTCCTGCAGGCTGTAGCCCATCGCTTTCGCCACCGCTTCCAGCGCATGACCTTTCGACACGCCGCCAGCCATAACTTCCAGACAGGTAAGCGTAGAGAAGCTGACGTTGACGCGATCGCCCCAGCGGGCGTTAATCGCCTGCTCCAGCGGCAGCAGTCTTTCATGAGAATCGGTGGTAAAAAACACTTTGCTGACGCCTTCAGGCTCCAGTAGCGCAGGTTCAAACAGAGAATAGTTAAATACCGCTTCTTTAAAGAAGCGCATTTCGTCCGGGCGATGTCGATTCATAAACCATTCATCATCACGATAAACGTTGGTTACGATGTCCGGATTTGCATTTACCACGCCGAACAGGTCGCTGGCAATGTCGCGATCCAGGTTATGGGTAAACACCAGATTCCCGGCAGAATCGTGCACGCGCGCGCCGTTGGATGTGATCATGTAGGTTTTAATGCCAAGGTTATCGCGAATTTGCCCCACATCAACATGATGACGGCCAGTCGCAAACACGAAGTTAACGCCACGTGCGGTCAATAATTTCAGTGTCTCTTTGGCATAAGGGGACAACGTATGGTCGGGGGAAAGCAGCGTACCGTCTAAATCAGACGCAACAACCTGATACATAAGAAAATTAAACCTCTAGGCAAAGCGGTTTCCGCTGGATGAGTTATGCTTGTCGAAAAATTCGACAATAGCGTTAAGCGCGACTGAGCGCATTGCGTCCTTTTCAAAAAGGATCTCATGGTACGCGCCTTTGATGACAAGCGGCTGACCTCCCTCTACAGGATGGCCCGCTGCAGCGCGGAGTTCACAAAAGCGATCGTGCATACGGTTATCAACCAAACGCTCTTCTTCGGCCTGGATAAGCAATGTTGGCGTCGCGTCATCTCCCGCCCCGGCCAGGACCTGTTCACCCGCCAGAATGCCTTCACGTACCCAGTGGTAAGTGGGACCGCCCACGCGCAGCCGAGGTTCATCGGCATAGAAACGCAGATTGCGCCGATAGCGCTGTCGACTGTGGGTTACCGCATTCATCCCGAATGGCAGCGCCCGCCAGCGCCCGGTCCCCATGGCATAACCCTCGCGGATCCGTGGATGCCCTTCAGCCCAGTCCAGAATTTGACGCACCATCCAGTCGGGAAAGCGCATCACAATACCAAACATCGGCGCGCAAAGCGCAATGGCATCACACTGATTCGGGTGACGCTGCAGGAACAACGTGGCAATCGCCCCGCCCATAGAATGCGCCAGTATATAGCGTTTTCTCCACGGACCGGGTGACACTTCCTGCTGCCAGAAAGCGGTTAAATCGTCGACATAGTCATTAAAGTTATCCACATGACCGCGATGCGGATCCGAAAGCATACGGCCGGAACGCCCCTGGCCACGGTGATCGATAATGAGAACGTCAAAACCAGAATGAAACAGGTCGTACGCCAGTTCAGCGTATTTTACATAGCTTTCAATGCGTCCAGGACAGACGACGATGACGCGATCGTTTTTCTCTGCATGAAAGCGCACAAAATGTACGGGGACATTATCTACGCCCGTAAACTCCGCTTCTTCCCGCTGACGCCAGAAATCTGTCAGTGGTCCCATGGAAAAAGCAGCAAACGCGTTTTCTCTTGTTTCCCAGTCTTTTTGCTGCTGAAACATCGGGTATCCAGCCTCGTTGACCAAGTAAAATCGTTTTTTTTGCCATGTCTGATACAACGTACCGACAGTAGCGTATTGTGGCATAAAAATAGACAATCCGGGAGTTTCTCATGACCTTTGAATGGTGGTTCGCCTACCTGCTGACCTCTATTATTTTGAGCTTGTCTCCAGGCTCTGGCGCAATCAACACCATGACCACCGCCATCAGCCACGGTTATCGCGGTGCCAGCGCATCGATTGCGGGTCTACAGACCGGACTGGGCATTCATATCGTTTTGGTTGGCGTAGGGCTGGGAACGCTATTTTCACGTTCAGCGATCGCGTTTGAAGTGCTGAAGTGGGCGGGCGCGGCTTACCTGATTTGGCTAGGAATTCAGCAATGGCGGGCGGCGGGCGCTATCGATCTGAACACCATGGCGAATACGCAATCGCGCAGCCGCCTGTTCAAACGCGCGGTCTTTGTTAATCTGACCAACCCCAAAAGCATTGTTTTTCTTGCCGCCCTGTTCCCGCAGTTTATCCTGCCGCAGGAACCGCAGTTGATGCAGTATGTGGTGCTTGGCGTCACGACCATTGTGGTCGATATTATTGTGATGATCGGTTACGCGACGCTGGCTACGCGCATTGCTGGCTGGATTAAAGGGCCAAAGCAAATGAAAGCGCTGAACAAAGTGTTTGGTTCACTGTTTATGCTGATAGGCGCCCTGCTTGCGTCGGCAAGGCATGCCTGATAACGGTGCCGGATGGCGTTAGCGCTTATCCGGCATAAAGGAAGCTTAGCGCGAAATGATCAGATGGATACCGAAGCCCGCGAACAGCGCGCCGGCAAAGCCATCGATCCACTTCGCCAGACGCTGATAGCCGCGACGCATTTTCGGTAATGCAAACAGGCTGGCAACCACGGTAAACCACGCAAGCGTTTCCACGATGATCAGCGCGAAAATGCCCCAACGCGCGCCCGCTCCTACACTATCGCCAACAAACAATGAGAACACGGAGCCAAAATAGATAATCGCTTTCGGGTTGGCGAGGTTGGTCAACAGACCTTTTAAAAAGCTGCGTCCGCTCTGCGCCAGTTCAACCTGTGGGGCAGGGGCCGCTACGTCCTGTTTTTTAAACGCGCCGCGCAGCATCTGGTAACCCATCCAGCACAGATACAGGCCGCCGCCCACCATGATAATGGTGTGCAGCCAGGCCATTTTTTCGATAATCAGATGCAGGCCAAGCAGCGCCACGCCAGCCCAGACCATGACGCCACAGGTAATACCCAGCACGCCCATCATGGCTTCTTTGCGCGAACGGCTAACGGCCGTTTGAGAAACAAAGAAGAAATCGGGACCGGGACTCATCAGCGCAACGATATGCACCAACGCAACGGTAACAAATAGCGTTAACATAAAAATGACTCGCGGGGAAATAGTTCAGTGAGTCACCATCCTGGCACTTTTTTGCCTCGCTGACTACTCTTCGTCGTCACCATCGACGTGGGCGCGAATAAGTGCCATAAACTCTTTGCCAAAACGTTCAAGTTTACGCATTCCCACGCCGTTGACGCTCAGCATTTCGCTCGGCGAAACCGGCATCTGCTCGGCCATTTCAATCAACGTGGCATCGTTAAAGACGACATACGGCGGGATATTCTCTTCATCGGCAATCGCTTTACGTAGCTTACGCAATTTGGCAAACAGTTTGCGATCGTAATTGCCGCCGAAGGATTTCTGCATAGCGCGCGGTTTCAGCGCCACGATTCGCGGTACCGCAAGCTGCAACGGGACTTCACCGCGCAGAACCGGACGCGCGGCATCGGTCATCTGCAGTGCGGAATGCTGCGCGATATTTTGCGTCACCAGCCCAAGATGGATAAGCTGGCGAATTACGCTCACCCAGTGTTCATGGCTTTTATCGCGCCCCATGCCATAAACCTTGAGTTTATCGTGGCCCAACTCGCGGATACGCTGATTATTCGCTCCGCGCAGAACCTCCACCACATATCCCATACCAAAGCGCTGATTGACCCGGCCAATCGTGGAAAGCGCAATCTGCGCATCGTTTAAGCCGTCGTACTGTTTTGGCGGATCGAGACAAATATCGCAGTTACCACACGGCTCCTGACGCCCCTCGCCAAAATAATTCAGCAGAACCAGACGACGACAGGTTTGCGCCTCGGCAAACGCCCCCATCGCATTGAGCTTATGGCGTTCGATATCCAGCAGTTGTCCGGCAGGTTTCTCTTCGAGGCAACGGCGGAGCCACGCCATATCAGCCGGATCGTAAAACAGCATCGCTTCCGCCGGCAGGCCATCACGCCCGGCACGACCGGTTTCCTGATAATAGGACTCAATGTTGCGCGGGATATCAAAATGCACCACGAAGCGCACGTTAGGTTTGTTGATCCCCATGCCGAACGCTACGGTCGCCACCACAATTTGCAGGTCATCGCGCTGGAATTTTTCCTGCACCTCGGCGCGCACGCTGTTTTCCAGCCCGGCATGATAAGCCCCGGCGCTGATGCCACGACTTTGCAGGCGCGCAGCGGTGTCTTCGACTTTAGCGCGGCTGTTACAGTAAATAATGCCGGACTTACCACGCTGTTCCTGCACATAGCGCATCAGTTGATCGAGCGGCTTAAATTTCTCCATCAGCATGTAGCGAATATTCGGCCGATCAAAGCTGCTGATCTGAATTAACGGATCGTTGAGGCCCAGCAGGCGGACGATATCCAGCCGGGTGGTTTCATCCGCGGTCGCGGTTAACGCCACAAACGGCAGCGTTGGGAAACGCTGACGCAGTTGGCCCAGCGCGGCGTATTCAGGGCGGAAGTCATGCCCCCACTGCGAAATACAGTGCGCTTCATCCACCGCCAGCAGCACCGGATTCCAGTGCCCAAGATGCTCAAGGAAGTTATCCAGCATCAGGCGCTCAGGGGCAATATACAGCAAGCGAACCTGCCCGCTGCGACAGCCGGCCATCACCTCAAGCTGCTGCTCACGACTTTGGGTGGAGTTCAGGCACGCCGCCGCCACGCCGTTGGCCAGCAGTTGATCGACCTGGTCTTTCATCAGGGAAATCAGCGGCGAAACAACAACGGTGAGTCCGTTGAGTAATAATGCGGGAATTTGATAGCACAGGGATTTGCCGCCACCGGTGGGCATAACGACCAGGCAGTCGCGACCAGAGAGCACGGTGTCGATAATTTCTTCCTGGCCTGGGCGAAACTGTTGGTAGCCAAAGGTTTCCTGCAAAACCTGTTTAGCGCCCATTTCCAGATTCAACACTTCCGCCTGCGCCACATTAACCCCATTAACCTGAAATAAAAACAGGCGCTATTTTCAGCGCCTGAGAAAGAAACTGCAATGATTAAAATACTCTCAATATCTGTCAGAAGATATCGTTAAGCATTACACCCACGCCAACACGGGTCTGATTGAAGTTGTAGTCAATCAGCGATTCTCCGTAACCACTGTAGACCTGGGTGTAGAGACGAACATGCTTCGTAATAGGATAGCTTGCCCCTAACTCTGCGCCGCCGTAGCCGGTGTTCCAGTTGTACTGACCTTTTACGCTGATAACGGCGTCGCCCAGGTGATACCCCATTTTCAGCTGATAATAGCCCATGTATTTGGTGATGTCGGGGTTATCATCGGTACTGCCAATGACGTACCACGGCTTTACTTCCACCAGCCAGTTGCCGTTTTCTGCCATCAGGCGGGTATACAGGCGGTTCCAGCTACGTGAAGTGGGGTCGGAGCGCCCGTTGGAATCATGGTTATAACCCATTTCGACATCACGTAGCGTCCACCCGGCAAAGCGATAGTCGGTGGCGAAACCAAGGAACAACTGCGGCTCGTAGTTGGTTTCGCGAAACGGTGAAGATTCTTCACTGTTCGAAAGCTGCCACCAGGATTTCTGCGTATAGGAACCGCCAAGAACCGAGTTCGGACCCAATATTCCTCGCCAAAGGGGAAACGCCAGGCTTAGCTGAAACTTCACCTCATCTTTGCGCGCATTGTCCGACCAGCTATAGCTGCTGATCGCCTCTTTGTTCATGTCGCTGGTATTGGTGTAGATAAGGTAGTTGGTGTCATAAGGGTAAAGCGTGAAAGGGTTGTCATGCTCTTGCAGCATATTAGCGATGATACTGCCCCGAACTGCTGGTGCATCATGAATCTCTTTTACTGTCGCTTCCTGCGCATACGCGGTCAACGGCAGCATGACTGCTGGTAGTAACCATCCCAGAATCGCCCGCATCGGTAATGTTCTCCTGAACCAAAATATTGATGAATTGTATAATTTTCTGACAAGCATTCTACATACTTAGCTCGTTCCTCGTTAGTTATCCCGTCCTAAAGTAGAAAACAACAAATAATAAGCATAATATCAACATTTCATTAACCAATAAGGTATTAAGATCGTATGTCTGCTGTACTGACCGCTGAAGAAGCCCTGAAGTTAGTGGGTGAAATGTTTGTTTATCATATGCCGTTTAACCGTGCGCTGGGGCTGGAACTGGAACGCTATGAAAAAGAATTTGCGCAATTAGCGTTTAATAATCAACCGATGATGGTCGGTAACTGGGCGCAAAGCATTCTGCATGGCGGAGTGATCGCCTCAGCACTCGACGTCGCCGCCGGACTGGTGTGTGTAGGCAGCACGTTGACCCGTCACGAAACGATCAGTGAGGACGAACTGCGTCAGCGAATGTCACGTATGGGCACCATCGATTTACGCGTTGATTACCTGCGCCCGGGGAGAGGGAATCGCTTTACCGCCACCAGCAGCCTGCTGCGGGCAGGTAATAAAGTAGCCGTTGCGCGTGTTGAACTGCATAACGAAGAACAGCTCTATATCGCCAGCGCAACCGCCACTTATATGGTGGGGTAAGCGCTTAAAAAAAGGTAAACTGCTGTTACATTTCTGCAATGAGTTTTCCCGATGGATGCTAAACAAACGCGGCAGGGCGTGTTACTCGCTCTGGCTGCCTATTTTATTTGGGGTATCGCTCCCGCCTACTTCAAACTGATTTACTATGTCCCGGCGGATGAGATCCTGACGCACCGCGTCATCTGGTCATTTTTCTTTATGGTGGTGCTGATGAGCATCAGCCGCCAGTGGTCGGGTGTTAAAACGCTGCTACAAACGCCAAAGAAGATCTTCCTGCTGGCGCTCTCTGCGGTGCTCATCGGCGGAAACTGGCTGCTGTTCATTTGGGCGGTCAATAATCACCATATGCTGGAAGCCAGTCTCGGCTATTTTATTAACCCGCTGGTGAATATCGTGCTGGGGATGCTTTTCCTCGGCGAGCGCTTTCGTCGCATGCAGTGGTTGGCGGTACTGTTAGCCGCCTGCGGCGTACTGGTACAGCTGTGGACCTTCGGCTCATTGCCGATAATCGCGCTGGGACTGGCGTTCAGCTTTGCTTTTTATGGTCTGGTGCGTAAGAAGATTGCCGTTGAAGCGCAAACCGGCATGTTGATTGAAACCCTGTGGCTCTTACCCGTTGCCGCTATCTACCTGTTTGGCATTGCGGATAGCCCAACCAGCCATATGGGGCAAAACCCGATGTCACTCAATCTGCTACTGATTGCCGCCGGTATCGTGACCACCATTCCGCTGCTGTGCTTTACCGGCGCAGCGACACGTCTGCGTCTTTCAACACTGGGTTTCTTCCAGTATATCGGACCCACGTTGATGTTCCTGCTGGCGATCACCTTTTACGGTGAAGTGCCGGGAGCGGATAAAATGGTGACGTTCGCCTTTATCTGGGTGGCGCTGGCGATTTTCGTGATGGATGCGATTTATACGCAACGCAGAACGCGTATGGGGATGTGAAGGCTTTTTGCCTGATGGCGCTACGCTTATCAGGCCTACGGGACCTGTAGGCCTGATAAGACACCGCCATTAAAGCCAGTTCTTACGTTTAAAGTACAGATACGGCGCCAGACCTGCGAGCATCATAAAGACAATCGCGCCAGGATAACCGAAGCTCCAGTGCAGTTCCGGCATAAATTCAAAGTTCATGCCGTAGCTGGAAGCCACCAGCGTCGGCGGCAGAAATACCACCGAGACCACCGAGAAGATCTTGATGATGCGGTTCTGCTCAATATTGATAAAGCCCATCGCCGCCTGCATCAGGAAGTTAACCTTCTGGAACAGCGATTCGTTATGCGGCAGCAGAGACTCGATATCGCGCAGGATCTCACGCGCCTGCTCCAGTTGACCACCCGGCAGACGCGCTTTACGCACCAGAAAGTTCAGTGCGCGCTGGGTATCCATCAGACACAGGCGTACCTTCCAGCCGATATCTTCCTGTTCCGCCAGCGTGGAAAGCGCTTCGTCGTATTCATCGCCCTGACGCCCTTCCATGATCACACGGCTGAGTTTTTCCAGGTCGCTATAGATGTTTTCAATCTCATCCGCCAACTGTTCAATTTTGGTTTCGAACAGATCGAGTAGCAGCTCGTAGGCGTTACCATCCACCATCGCCTGGTTACGCGCACGCATGCGATACAGACGAAACGCCGGCAGTTCGCGTTCGCGCAGGGTAAACAGGCGGCCTTCGCGAATGGTAAATGCGACGGTTGAGTTACCCGCGTGATCGTCGGCGTCTTCATAGAAGAAGAAGGAGTGAATGTGCAGTCCATCCTCGTCTTCAAAAAAACGTGCGGATGCTTCGATGTCTTCCAGTTCAGGGCGCGTGGCCAGATTCTGGCCCAAGTCCTTTTGCACACGGTTTCGTTCTTCGTCATCCGGCTCGACTAAATCGACCCAAACCGAACTGGCCAGGTGCTCGATCTCGTCTGCCTCAAGGCGAGTTAAACGATTGTTTTCCAGTTGAAATGCGCTCAGCATGACCGGGACTCCCAATGCAAAAAATTATCGGACAGTTCGGAGGGCACACAGAAACAAATTGGGTTTCAGACCATTAAACAGCCTGACTCAGCGCGACGGGAAAAAACAGAAGGTCGCTGACAACCGCGAAGGCTATCAGCAAAAAGGGATAGCCTTAGGAGTTGATCCTGGATGACAGGATAATGAGCCAGTATCTACTGGGTGTGTCCAAGGCGAATGTCCTCTTAGCGTAATCGTGCGCGCATGTTACGCCAGCAAAATTTTGACGTCAACACGCAACGGATGGCGAAAAAGTAATAATTTCCCCTTATACAGAAAGGTTAGCAGAGGGGAATTATTTATCTATGATTTCAGAATATTAACCGACAGATAGCCGAATGGCGGCTTCGCCTTATCCGGCCTACAAATCAAAATGTTACCCGGTCAGTAGATCTGATACGCGCAACGACATCAGGCGATCACACCGTTTCCAGTCTGGCGTAAGCCGCCACCAGCCATTTAATGCCCTGCCCCTGGAACGCGACCTGCAAACGACTGTGCTCACCGCTACCTTCGAGGTTGACGATGGTGCCCTCGCCGAACTTCGCGTGGCGTACCCGCTGGCCAAGTTTGTAGCCGGTATCGTTTTCCGCCATTGGCGTGCCCATCCGCTGATGGCTCACCGGACGGCTAACCGTGGCGCGCAGACGCACCTCTTCAACGCACGCTTCCGGCAGTTCGCCGATAAAGCGCGACGGACGATGGTAAACCTCTTTACCGTACAAACGACGCGTTTCGGCGTAGGTGAGCGTCAGTTTCTGCATCGCGCGGGTGACGCCGACATAGGCCAGGCGACGTTCTTCTTCGAGACGGCCGCCTTCATCCAGCGACATCTGGCTCGGGAACATGCCTTCTTCCATACCCACGATAAATACCTGCGGGAACTCCAGCCCTTTCGCCGAGTGCAGGGTCATCAGCTGTACCGCGTCCTGCCAGGTATCCGCTTGCCCTTCGCCTGCTTCCAGCGCGGCGTGGGAGAGGAACGCCTGCAGCGGCATTAAGTCTTCGTCTTCTTCGTTGTAGCTGAACTGGCGCGTTGCCGTCACCAGTTCGTCTAAGTTTTCGATACGCGTCTGACCCTTCTCGCCTTTTTCCTGCTCGTACATCATGCGCAGGCCGGAATCTTTAATCACCCGGTCAGTCTGCACGTGCAGCGGCATATCAGCGGTCTCTTGCGCCAGCGCGTCAATCAGTTCCATAAAGCGCTGTAAGGCGCTGGCGGCGCGACCGGCCAGGGCTTTTTCCTGCAGCAGTTCACGACAGGCCTGCCACAGCGTTAGCTGGCGGTCACGGGAAGTCTGGCGCACGACATCTAAAGTACGATCGCCAATCCCGCGCGTTGGCGTATTCACCACACGCTCAAACGCGGCATCGTCATTGCGGTTAGCGATCAGACGCAGGTAGGAGAGCGCGTCTTTAATTTCCTGACGTTCAAAGAAGCGCATACCGCCATAGATACGATACGGCATGCTGGCCTGTAGTAAGGCTTCTTCCAACACGCGTGACTGGGCGTTGCTACGATACAGAATCGCGCACTGTTCCAGCGCGCCGCCGTTGTCCTGCCAGGTTTTGATGCGATTGACCACGAAGCGCGCTTCATCAAGTTCGTTGAAGGCGCAATACAGCGAGATCGGCTCGCCGTCGACGCCGTCGGTCCACAGTTTTTTACCCAGGCGCCCGTTGTTATTTTCAATCAGGGCGTTAGCTGCGCTAAGAATATTGTTGGTCGAACGGTAGTTCTGCTCCAGACGAATGGTTTCTGCGCCCGGGAAATCATTGAGGAAGCGCTGAATGTTCTCCACCTGCGCGCCGCGCCAGCCGTAGATCGACTGGTCATCATCGCCCACGATCATCACCTTGCCGGTGTCGCCCGCCAGCAGACGGATCCAGGCGTACTGAATGTTGTTGGTATCCTGGAATTCGTCCACCAGGATATTGGTAAAGCGTTCGCGGTAGTGCTGCAGAATGTGCGGCTTGTTGAGCCACAGTTCATGGGCGCGCAGCAGCAGTTCGGCGAAATCCACCAGCCCCGCGCGATCGCAGGCTTCCTGATAAGCCTGATAGACCTTCTGCCAGGTCTGTTCGACCGGGTTGCCGTAGCTTTGCAGATGGTGCGGGCGCAGCCCTTCATCTTTCTGGCTGTTGATAAACCACATTGCCTGACGCGGCGGCCACTGCTTTTCGTCAAGGTTCATCGCTTTGATCAGGCGCTTGAGCAGACGCAGTTGGTCCTCGCTGTCGAGGATCTGGAAATCCTGCGGCAGGTTGGCATCCATATGGTGCGCGCGCAACAGACGGTGCGCCAGGCCGTGAAAGGTCCCCACCCACATTCCGCCCTGGCTGGTTCCCATGATCTGACCAATACGGTGGCGCATTTCCGCCGCCGCTTTGTTGGTAAAGGTCACCGCCATAATGGAGTACGGCGAGTTGTTCTCTACCGTCAGTAACCAGGCGATACGATGCACCAGTACGCGAGTTTTACCACTCCCCGCGCCTGCCAGAACCAGCATGTTGCTGCGTGGCGCGGCCACCGCTTCACGCTGTTTATCATTAAGGCTGTCGAGCAGGTAAGAAACGTCCATTGGCACCGCCGCGTAAAAGTAGGTAAGGCGGAGAAGCGTAGCGCCATCCGCCAAAAAAGCTGGGTATATATACAGAGTTCTGCTGGTGATTATATCAGCGAGGTCAGAGATGCCAACTGTGAAATTTCAATATGCGGCAGCAAACGGCTGTCTGCGGTTTGCATCAGGTCGGCATTTTCCGGTTTGATCCAACAAGCCTGCATACCACAACGAATAGCGCCTGCAACGTCTGTCGTCAGATCATCACCCACATGCAGAATTTCACCTACCGGCATTTTCAGTTTTTCCGCCGCCAGCGCGTACATGTCGCTGAACGGTTTTGAGCGCCCGTCGGGACCGGCGCGCAGCACAAACTCAAAATAATCACCCAGACCAAACAGTTCCGGCTGCGCGTTACCATTGGTGATCGCCACCAGCGGCCATTTGCGGGCCAGCGCCTTCAGCGTGTCATGCGTCGCCTGCGGAACATCAATGCGGCTACGCCATTTGGCGAAATTCATCATCGCCGCATTCGCCCCCATCAAGGCTTCTGCCGCTGACAGACCTGCCTCCAGCATAGCGCGCTCTACGGCGCGGTGGCGCCATTGGGTAACGTCGTGGTAGATTTCCGGCTCGGCGTCACGAACGGCCTGACGTAAGCGCTGCAGGTCGCTATTTTGCAGCGAATTCAACGCCGGATGATAATTCTGTACAAACGCGAGCGCTTCCTGCTCGGTGCGTGTGATAACGGGACGGTTATCGTAAAGGGTGTCATCAAGGTCAAAGGTGAGCGCAGAAATACGCCCCAAAGGCCGGTAAAAACGCATTATTTCCCCCGTTTGGCGCGCGGATGCGCCGCATCGTACACTGAAGCCAGGTGTTGAAAATCAAGATGGGTATAGATTTGAGTAGTGGAGAGATTGGCATGACCCAATAACTCCTGCACTCCGCGCAGATCGCCGCTCGACTCCAGCATATGCGTCGCAAAAGAGTGGCGCAATTTGTGGGGATGGACGTGGCTGTTCAGCCCCTGTTTGATACCCCATTCCGCAAAGCGTTTCTGCACGTTACGCGCAGAGATGCGCTTGCCCAGTTTAGACAGGAACAACGCATCGTCATCCCCGCCAAATAAACCGCGCAGATCCAGCCAGTGCTCAATCCACGCCACCGCATTGCGGCCGATCGGCAGACGACGTTCTTTACTCCCCTTGCCCATCACCCACACTTCGCCGGTGTCGAGATCGAGATGTTTAATATCCAGCCCAACCAGTTCAGATAAACGCAGTCCCGCGCCGTACATCACTTCCAGCATCGCCCGGTCGCGCACGGCAAGGGGATCGTTGAGATCGATATCCAGCAGACGATTAACATCATCGACGTCGATATTTTTAGGTAAGTGGCGTGGCGCTTTCGGCGCGGAAACGCTTTTTGCCGGGTTGGCTTTCAGCTCGCCCTGATTAACCAGCCAGTCGAAGAAACTGCGTAGTGCGGAGAGACGCAATGCCAGACTCGCCGCTCCCAGCCCTTTTCGACGGCTGCGCACAGCAAAGCTGCGTACCATTGCAGCGTCACATTGTTGCCAGCTTTGCAGACCGGTTTCTCCGGCTAACGTGATGATGGCATCAAGCTGACGCTGATAATTGAGTAGCGTGATCGGGCTAAGCTGGCGCTCAACGCCCAGATAGCGCAAAAAGCGCGCCACATCCTGAGAAAGGGGTGAATCGGTCATACGCGTTCAATCCAGCGCTCCAGCAGCTCCGGCAACATCAGCGAGATTTCTTGCAGTAATTGTGTACCTTGCCCCTGCTGGTAATGGTTAACGTCACGGCTGCTGAACAGCATCACGCCCAGGGAACCATCTTGCCCCAGCATCGACATCGCCACCGAGCCTATCGCTTTCGCCTCCGGCATCATAACCAGCAATTCCGGACCATTGAGTGGCCCAAGATAGTGCTGCGACTGTCCCAGACGCTGAATACGCAACGGTTCAAAGGTCTGACGGCTTAATGCCAGATGCGTAAATTTGGATGGCGCGCCAAGTCGCCACCGGTCCGGAAACAGACGCACCGTCGCGCCGGCCAGCCCCAGCTCACGCGCCCAGCGATGAAATCGCATCAGCATATCGTCAAGACTGCTGGCCGACACCAGGCGACTTTGCAGATTTAGCAGACGATAGAACAGGCTTTCATTGGCGTTGGCTTGTTCCATCAATAACGCCATGTTCTCTTCAAGCACATTAATATGATTACGTGCCCGCGCCATATGCCATTCAACTAAAGAGATCGTGCCCCGCACAGGGTGTGGGACGCGCATCGCTTCAACTGCCCGGGCATTACGGATAAAAAACTCAGGATTACGTTGCAGGTAATCGACGACCGCCCGATCGTCGAGCTCCATGAGCGTTTCCTGTAGTTCTTCCCCTGGTTGCTTCATAAGTGAATAAATCCGTCGTAGACATGTGCCGCCGGGCCAGTCATATACAGCGGATGACCCGGACCTTTCCAGGCGATATCAAGTCGACCGCCAGGTAACTCCACCCTCACCTCTTCTGCCAGCAGGCCCTGCTGAATACCTACCGCAACAGCGGCGCACGCTCCGCTGCCGCAGGCCTGCGTTTCACCCGCCCCGCGTTCATAGACGCGCAGCCGGATATGCTCGCGCTTTACCACCTGCATAAAGCCGATGTTGGCGCGTTCAGGAAAGCGTTCGTGGCTTTCCAGCACCGGTCCCAGCGTTTCCACCGTGGCCGTATCAACATCATCAACCTGAATCACGCAGTGCGGGTTCCCCATTGAAACCACGCCGCACAATATTGTCTGTTCGGCCGCGCGCATAATATAGGTCTTCTCTGCTTTGTTGGCGCGAAACGGAACCTGCGAAGGTTCAAAGTTGGGTTCCCCCATATTCACCCGCACCAGTTCGTCGTCGGTTACGGTTAACACCATACGACCATTCGCGGTACTGACGCGAATATCACGTTTATTGGTCAGCCCTTTCAGGCGAACAAAGCGAGCAAAACAACGGGCGCCATTGCCACACTGTGACACTTCACTGCCGTCGGCATTAAAAATACGGTAGTGGAAATCCAGCTCCGGATCATACGGAGGTTCAACCACCAGCAACTGATCAAACCCAACGCCGAGATGCCTGTCGGACAGGCGGCGGATCAGCTCTGGTGAGAAAAAGACATTCTGCGTTACCGCGTCGACGACCATAAAATCGTTGCCAAGGCCATGCATTTTAGAGAATTGCATCATTCACTCCGTTCACGCGGGTACAGAAATGTAAATCTATTCCTGCCGTCAGTAATTCACCTGAGAAGGGCCGTCGCTAATCCCACGATCGTTTTTCTCAGGCGTGGTGGATTGCGATTGCGGCTGAACGCTCTTGGTCGGAGGCGGCGCGGTTTTATCTGCTGGCGGGAAATAGAGCGGGCCTTTTAGCCCACACCCCGTCAGGCTGAACAGAGTTAAAATGACAGCGAGTGGCTTTAACACGTTTTTCATTATGGATTGCCTGTAAAGTTCATGCTTTCTGTTTTCTATCATCGCAGGAGAAGGCGTAAAAGCAAGAGTTAGCCTGTAATCTGCAACGCGTTTTGTTTCAGGTTATACTGCCATCATCACGAAAAACAGGATAAGAAAATGAACGACAGTGAATTTCATCGCCTTGCCGACACCCTGTGGATGACCATTGAGGAGCGTCTGGAT
This sequence comes from Citrobacter sp. Cc139, assembly GCF_030334645.1. Lineage (NCBI taxonomy): Bacteria > Pseudomonadati > Pseudomonadota > Gammaproteobacteria > Enterobacterales > Enterobacteriaceae > Citrobacter > Citrobacter sp. Cc139. Next base: position 47,590 of record NZ_JAOWDM010000057.1, on the reverse strand, counting down.
GACTGGGACGGCGACAGCGATATCGATTGTGAGATCAACGGCGGCGTGCTGACCATCAGCTTCGAAAACGGCAGCAAAATCATTATTAACCGTCAGGAGCCGCTGCACCAGGTGTGGCTGGCAACCAAACAAGGCGGCTACCACTTTGACCTGAAAGGCGACGAGTGGATCTGCGACCGTAGCGGCGAAACGTTCTGGGATTTGCTGGAGCAGGCGGCAACGCAGCAGTCGGGTGAAGAGGTGAGCTTCCGTTGATTTTTTGCCGGATACGCTTTGCTTATCCGGCCTACAGTAGGCCCGGTAAGGCGTAGCCGCCACCGGGCGAAAAGCCTCAGGAGAAATACTGCTGCAACATCGGCGTGTCGTTATCCTGATTAGCTGGCGGGACTGGGTTGAGCGGCTGGGTACGGAACGGAATCACCTGCGCACGTCCGTCGGTTTTCACAATCTGATAGAACTGCGGCAGGTTAAAGTTGATGAAGCTGGAGCCGTAGGTAAAGCGATCGTGCGACGATGAATAGAAGCGGCTGACATCACGTACCAGCTCTTCTTTGCTTCCCTCGCAGTGGTGATACACCTCCGCACGGTTACTCTCATCCAGTATATAAATATTAAAGCCCTGCTCATCGCCCGTTTCTTCGAAAAAGAACTGAATGATCCCTTCACTGGCAAAGCCATCCACCACCGACGGGAGTTTCACGTGGTTCGTTTCAACCTGGACGGAAAGGCCGTGCAGTTTGTTGTGTGAAATCGCCCCATAGAATTCGATGGCGTTTTCCAGTTTCTGTACCGATACGTTCAGACGCTCGAAGAACAGTCCCCACGTCTGACCAGACACGCGCAGCGCTTTGAAACGCCCGGTTTCCTGGCGGGTACTGGAAAGGCGCAGCTGGATACACTCAGAAACCAGTTGCTGCACGCGGGTACGGATTAACCCACGCAGATGCTGGCTGTAGCAGAACACTTCGACGCTATCCGGCGGCGCGGCATCCTGGTGCATTTTGCCCAGAATCGTTTTTAACGCTTCAATCATCGCCTGCTCGCCGTTGAAGTGCAGCGTACGTACTTCATTCCACGAGTTGCGGTACAGCAGGTCGACGCTCCCTACCAGGCAATTTTGCTCTTCGCCAAAGCTGAAGACGTCCAACTTACGGAAATCAAAATGCACCACCTGATTACGGAATGCGGTCGTCGGGTCATATTCAAGGTTAACGATAATCGCCAGATGGCGAATTTCGCACGGACTGTAGAGCGCTTTCGGCGTTGGTGCCGGCAGGCGCAGCGGGAAGTGGTGCGATACATCGGCGACCATCTCCTGCAGCTTCGGCAAATCGACAATACCGTTGCCCTTAATAAACAAATGCGTACGCGATGTCAGCAGACCGTTGAACCAGGCCCACGCCACCAGCTTGTTAAGGTAGCGGTTATATTCCAGTGGCTGATGGCTGATGATCGAATCCATATTTGGCGCGCGGTTGTAGAGATACCAACCCGAACGGTTGGCGCGGCCCGGCGGCACATGGATAAAGGTCAGGTTCGGTTCTGAGAGGTCCGGAGATATTTGCGGGTTCACCAGCGTTACCTTACCCGGCAACGCTTCAAACGCGGCATACAGCTTACGGGTCAGCACGCCGATATCCTGCGGACTGGCGCTAACGCTGAGGTTATTGCGCCGCGCAAAGCGGATCAGATTACGATAGCTCTGCATCATCGCATCAAGCAGTTCGTTATGCGCTTCACGTACCTGATCAATCTTCCAGTTAGCGCGGTTATCCAGCATTGTCAGACGGGCTTCGTCCCAGCCCCATTCTTGCACTAACTGACTTAATACTTCACGACGCCAGCCCACGCAGGCGCGCTCGCGGCTCAGTTTCTCACACACTTTTAAGTAGAAACATCGACGCACTAAATCCAGGCGCGTCGGGTCTTCGATCGCCGTGAGATATTCGGTCACACGCTCCAGCATCATGCAGTAGGGATCGAGACCAAAAGAGACGATCTCGCCATCGTGCAGGCGCTGTTTAATGTCTTTCGCCAACAGGCGAGGATTGGGATATTCCCAGGAGTAGGCTTCCAGCAGCAGCGTCTTCAGCACCGCTTTGTACGGGGAATCGATACTTTTGTATAACTGCCAGAGGCTGGCGCCAAAGTACTCTTCGGCGGAGAGCGAACTGAGTCCGCCGAGATCCAGCCATTCGTTTGGCGTTAATACGCCCTGCGCGTAGAGCTTCATGACGTAATCGTCGTAATGCTCTTCTTCGTCGCCCGGCACCATATTCCACAGAATACGTTTGCCCGCGAGGCGCACAGCGGTGCGATAGAATTCATCAAGCAACAGGATATGCTGCGTCGAGCCACAGTCTTCACCACCAAGACTGCCGCTTTCATTGTGACGGAAACGGTTTTCATCAATCAGGAAGAAACTGACTTCCACGCCCAGCGAAGCGGCCCAGCTTTCGAGCAGGCTACATTTACGCTGCAACAGCTGGCGCTCTTCGCTATCCAGCCAGGATTGGTGGCAGACCCAGATATCGAGGTCGGAAGAACAGCTTTGCCCTACCGAAGAGGTGCTGCCCATTGAGTAGACGCCGGTGATCGGCAGTTCGCCCTTGGGAGGTTCCTGCGGTGACATACCGCGGTACAGTTCGAGTTCATTGAGGTAGTGGCGTTGGGTTTCATCAGGCGTGTAAAAGCATATGCCTTTGGGAACGTTACCATCGAGGTAACCCGGCATCAGAGGGTGGTGGTAGTGCAATAATGTCGGCAGCAGACTGTATACCTGCTGGAAAGCAGGTCCCATGGCAGCAAGCGCGCGATCCACACGCAGTTGATTTATGGCATCCAGTCTCTGTTTCAGAGTCTCAATATAGAGGTACAAGACGTATCGCCTGATGTTACTATCCGTCATGCTGTCGATTACTGCGGCGCAAGCGCTCACAATAATCGTCATCAATTCGGATAAACCGTATGTCAAAAATAACCGTTACCTGTTTTTCGCCCGTATTTTTTTGTGCGGTACAGCCGAAAAAATGGTCTAAAACGTGATCAATTTAACACCTTGCTCATTGACCGTAAAGAAAGATGCGCTACATACAAGTGTAGCACCGTTCGTTACGTGTAAATTCCTTCATACGGTCGGAAGGTTTCTCGTCATTATTCACTGCCACTGATGATGCAGCAGCTTTTCCTCTCACTTACGTTTGAGCGTAACGCTGACATCCCTTTGATAAGGATGTTAGGATGGTCAATGATTGATAATGACGGTAACAAGCATGTTAGACAATGTTTTGAGAATTGCCACACGCCAAAGCCCCCTTGCGCTCTGGCAGGCACATTATGTCAAAGACGCCTTAATGGCAAATCACCCCGGTCTGATCGTGGAACTGGTTCCTATGGTAACCCGTGGCGATGTGATCCTTGATACCCCGCTGGCAAAGGTCGGAGGGAAAGGGTTGTTTGTTAAAGAGCTGGAAGTCGCGCTGCTGGAAAAACGCGCCGATATCGCCGTGCATTCCATGAAGGATGTGCCGGTTGAATTCCCTGACGGTCTTGGACTGGTCACCATTTGCGAGCGAGAGGATCCGCGTGATGCTTTCGTCTCAAATAAGTACAACACGTTGGATGACCTTCCCGCAGGTAGTATTGTCGGGACATCCAGTTTGCGTCGCCAGTGCCAGTTGGCAAAGCGTCGCCCGGATCTCGTCATCCGTTCGCTGCGCGGCAACGTCGGTACGCGTCTCGGCAAATTGGATAACGGCGATTATGACGCCATTATTCTGGCGGTCGCCGGGTTAAAACGTTTAGGGCTTGAGTCGCGAGTCCGTACCGCACTGCCGCCGGAAGTCTCCCTGCCCGCAGTCGGGCAAGGCGCCGTCGGCATAGAGTGCCGACTGGACGATATGCGTACTCAGGCATTGTTAGCGCCGCTCAACCACGAAGAGACCGCGCTACGTGTAACAGCCGAACGCGCCATGAACACTCGCCTCGAAGGGGGATGTCAGGTGCCTATCGGCAGTTATGCCGAACTCATCAACGGTGAGATTTGGCTACGCGCGCTGGTCGGCGCGCCTGACGGATCGCAGATGGTATGCGGGGAACGTCGCGGCGCCGCGCAGGATGCTGAACAGATGGGCATCTCTCTGGCAGAAGAGCTCCTGGAGAATGGTGCGCGCGCCATTCTGGCTGAAGTTTATAACGGAGAAGCACCCGCATGAGTATTCTGGTCACCCGCCCGTCTCCCGCAGGGGAAGAGTTAGTGAGCCGTCTGCGCACACTGGGGCAGGTGGCCTGGAGTTTTCCGCTCATCGAGTTTTCCCCGGGTCGGGAACTGGCAACACTCGCCTCCCGACTGTTGGCGCTGACGGATAACGATCTGGTTTTTGCCCTCTCGCAGCACGCTGTCACCTTTGCCGATGCCGAACTTCAGCAACAAGGGAAAAGCTGGCCTTCCCTTCCGCATTATTTTGCCATTGGTCGTACAACGGCGCTGGCGCTGCATACTGTTAGCGGCTGCAATATTCACTATCCTCTGGATCGGGAAATCAGCGAAGTCTTGCTACAATTACCTGAATTACAAAATATTGCGGGAAAACGCGCGCTTATTTTACGCGGTAACGGCGGTCGGGAACTGATAGGTGAAACCCTGACGGCGCGCGGAGCCGATGTTGATTTTTGTGAATGTTATCAACGCAGTGCAAAAAATTACGATGGTGCGGAAGAAGCAATGCGCTGGCAATCTCGCGGCGTGACCACGGTGGTGGTCACCAGCGGTGAGATGTTACAACAGCTCTGGTCGCTCATTCCGCAGTGGTATCGTGAGCACTGGTTACTACGCTGTCGGCTGCTGGTCGTCAGTGAGCGTCTGGCGCACCTCGCCCGGGAACTGGGCTGGCAAGATATTAAGGTCGCTGATAACGCCGACAACGATGCGCTACTACGCGCATTACAATAACTCTCATAATGGGATGCCATAATGACGGAACAAGAAAAATCCTCCGCCGTGGTTGAAGAGACCAGGGAGGCCGTGGAAACCACAGCACAGCCAGTCAATACTGAAAAAAAGGGTAACAACAGCACGGCGCTGATTCTGAGCGCGGTGGCGATTGCTATTGCGCTGGCAGCAGGTGTGGGTCTGTATGGCTGGGGGAAACAGCAGGCAACAACGCAGACGGCAACCAGCGATGCGCTGGCGAACCAGCTGACGGCGCTGCAAAAAGCGCAAGAAAGCCAAAAAGCTGAGCTGGAAGGCATCATTAAACAGCAGGCAACGCAGCTTGATGAAGCCACTCGCCAGCAAGCCGCGCTGGTCAAACAGCTTGATGAAGTACAGCAAAAAGTCGCCACTATCTCCGGCAGCGATGCTGGGACATGGCTGCTGGCGCAGGCTGATTTTCTGGTAAAACTGGCTGGTCGTAAATTATGGAGCGATCAGGACGTTACCACCGCCGCGGCGCTGCTGAAAAGCGCCGACGCCAGTCTGGCGGATATGAACGATCCGAGCTTAATTGCCGCCCGTCGCGCGATTACTGACGACATCGCGAGCCTCTCCGCGGTAACTCAGGTCGACTATGACGGCATTATCCTGAAAGTGAATCAGCTCTCTAACCAGATTGATAACCTGCGTCTGGCCGACAACGACACCGACGATTCACCGATGGACTCCGACAGCAGCGAGCTGTCCAGCTCAATTAGTGAATGGCGCGTCAACCTGCAAAAAAGCTGGCAGAATTTTATGGACAGCTTTATCACTGTTCGCCGACGAGATGAAACCGCCGTCCCGCTGCTGGCGCCGAACCAGGACGTTTACTTACGTGAGAACATTCGTTCTCGCCTGTTAGTAGCCGCCCAGGCCGTACCGCGTCATCAGGAAGAGACATACCGCCAGGCGCTGGAAAATGTCTCCACCTGGGTACGCGCCTACTACGATACCGACGATGCAACCACCAAAGCTTTCCTGGAAGAGGTAGACCAGCTGAGCCAACAAAGCATCAGTATGGATGTGCCGGAAACACTGCAGAGCCAGGCTATTCTCGACAAATTAATGCAGACCCGCGTGCGTAATTTACTGGCGCAGCCTGTCACAGCGCCGGTTGCCGCCGCTCCTGCTCCTTCGGCAGACACCCCGGCAACCGCGCCGCAAGGAGAATAATGATGCTAAAAGTATTATTACTCTTTGTACTGTTGATTGCCGGGATCGTCGTTGGTCCAATGATTGCCGGTCATCAGGGCTACGTGCTGATCCAAACCGATAATTACAACATTGAAACCAGCGTGACGGGCCTGGTGATCATCCTGATCGTCGCGATGGTCGTCCTGTTTGCGATTGAATGGCTGCTGCGCCGAATTTTCCGCACCGGCGCGCATACCCGCGGATGGTTTGTCGGCCGTAAACGTCGCCGCGCCCGCAAGCAGACTGAACAAGCGCTGCTCAAGCTGGCAGAAGGCGATTATCAGCAGGTTGAAAAGCTGATGTCGAAAAACGCCGATCACGCTGAGCAACCGGTAGTGAATTACCTGCTGGCGGCAGAAGCGGCCCAGCAACGTGGCGATGAAGCGCGTGCGAATCAACACCTTGAGCGTGCAGCTGAACTGGCCGGGAATGATACGATCCCGGTAGAAATCGCTCGCGTTCGTCTGCAACTGGCGCGTAATGAAAATCACGCCGCGCGCCACAGCGTAGATAAGCTGCTGGAGGTGACGCCGCGTCATCCGGAAGTGCTGCGTCTGGCTGAGCAAGCCTACATTCGCACCGGCGCATGGAGTTCGTTACTGGATATCATTCCATCTATGGCTAAAGCGCATGTGGGTGATGAAGAGCACCGCGCAATGCTGGAACAACAGGCATGGGTGGGTCTGATGGATCAGGTTCGCGCCGATCAGGGCAGTGAGGGGCTACGTACGTGGTGGAAAAACCAGAACCGTAAAACCCGTCATCAGGTTGCCCTGCAGGTCGCGATGGCTGAACATCTGATTGAGTGCGACGATCACGATACGGCGCAGCAGGTCATCATTGACGGTCTGAAACGTCAGTATGACGACCGTCTGGTGCTGCCGATCCCGCGCCTGAAAACCAACAACCCGGAACAGATAGAAAAAGTGTTGCGCCAGCAGATTAAGGCCGTTGGCGATCGCCCGTTGCTGTGGAGCACGTTGGGGCAATCGTTAATGAAGCATGGCGAATGGCAGGAAGCCACGCTCGCCTTCCGTGCTGCGCTCAAACAGCGCCCGGACGCCTACGACTACGCCTGGCTTGCTGACGCGCTGGACAGGCTGCATCAGCCGGAAGAAGCCGCCACCATGCGCCGTGATGGCCTGATGTTGACGCTGCAGAACAACAATCCCCCGCAGTAATTCCCTCTTGCCCGGTGGCGCTTCGCTTACCGGGCAATTGTATACACAAAATCATTCAAGATGCATCAAGGCGGCAAGTCTGGGAATCCCCAAGAGCTTACATAAGTAAGTGACTGGGGTGAGCAGACGTAGCCAACAAAGAGGCAGCTTGAAGGATGACGTGTATATGCATAAAAAAACGCCCGCTCGGTAAGGAGCAGGCGTTAAACAGGTCTGTATGACAACATAATGGGTGCTTCACTCAACGTTATGTCCATGGTGTTTGATGAGGCCTGAGCGACATCTGTCTGTGGACGATAAGCACCGTAAACGGCTCTGCATCATTCCTGAGTTTATGAGGCCTGATGGCGAACATAAGAGATGGAATGAGCATCTACCCGTATATTATTGCACAACGCATGCCACGATTGCACTGCAAAAACTACGGATTCGAACTTTTTAAGACATCAGGTAATTCGCGGGAATAAAGGCTGAGGAGGGAAAATCAGAAAACAAAAAACCCCGCCGAAGCGGGGTTCAAAATTGGTCGGCGAGAGAGGATTCGAACCTCCGACCCACTGGTCCCAAACCAGTTGCGCTACCAAGCTGCGCTACTCGCCGTTTTACTGCTTTTTGAATTTTTAGTTCAATTCTTTAAGTCGTGGTGCGAGGGGGGGGACTCGAACCCCCACATCCTAAGGACACTAACACCTGAAGCTAGCGCGTCTACCAATTCCGCCACCTTCGCATTTCACAACTTTAAATTAATGGGGTGGCTAATGGGATTCGAACCCACGACAACTGGAATCACAATCCAGGGCTCTACCAACTGAGCTATAGCCACCACTGCAAATCTTTTACGCGGTATTAAAACCACCGCAGCTCCGGCACCTAACTAAATGGTGCGCCCGACAGGATTCGAACCTGAGACCTCTGCCTCCGGAGGGCAGCGCTCTATCCAGCTGAGCTACGGGCGCTTAGCGCCGTTGCGGGGCTGGATATTACGGAGGTCTCGGTCTTCTGTCTAGTGCTTTTTTAAAATAAATTATCGTTTGGTCATGGTTTGTGCGTTTTGTCGCTTATTCCCGCAATTTATGGGCTGTGCCATGACGATTCAGACCAAAAACCTTATAAATGAGCGTCACAGCCAGTAAGAAGATAATCCCAACAAACAGCGACATTCGGGTATCTTCATTAAAGTACATACCGATTAATACGCAAATCAGGAACGCCATCGTCAAATAATTCGCCCACGGGAACAGAATCGAGCGGAAAGGATGACTGGCGATCGCCGCTTTATGCGCCTGACGGAAACGCAACTGGCTTATCAGGATCACAAACCACGGCACCATCCCCGGCAACACACTGGCACTATAGACATAAACGAACACCCGTTGCGGATTGGGAATGATGTAGTTCAGGCACGAACCAATCAGCAGGATCGCGATAGAAATCGCTACACCGGCAACCGGCACGCCATGGCGAGAGACTTTTCCAACAACGGCTGGTAGCTGGCGATTCTTTGCCAGCGCGTAGAGCATACGCCCACAGCTGTACATGCCGCTGTTACAGCCAGACAGCGCCGCCGTCAGGACCACAAAGTTAATAATCCCTGCCGCAGCGGTAATACCAATCTTGGCAAAGGTGAGAACAAACGGGCTGCCGTTGCTGCCAATCTCGTTCCACGGGAAAATAGTGACGATAACAAAGATCGCGCCGACGTAGAAAATCAGGATACGCCACAGCACCTTCCCCACCGCGCTACGCAGCGTGACCTGGGGGTTCTTCGCCTCACCCGCAGTAATGCCGATCAGCTCTACACCCTGGTAGGAAGCCACGACAATACACAATGCCGTAAGGAAGCCCTTCCAGCCGCCGGCAAAGAAGCCGCCGTGGTCGGTCAGGTTGCCAAAGCCAATCGCCTGGCCACCGTTGCCAAAGCCGAAGAAAATGACCCCTAACCCAATAACGATCATCACAATGATGGTGGTCACTTTGATCATGGCAAACCAGAATTCAATTTCACCATACAGGCGAACCGCAGCGAGGTTTGCCAGCGCAACCAGCCCGACAGCAATCAGGGCGGGTATCCATTGCGCCATTTCCGGGAACCAGAACTGTACGTACACCCCGATGGCGGTAATCTCTGATATCCCTACCGCCATCCACATAAACCAGTATGACCAGGCGGTGAGATAGCCAAAGAAGGGACTCATGTAACGGTGCGCGTAAACCGCGAATGAACCGGCAACCGGCTCGAGGAATAACATCTCCCCCATGGAACGCATAATGAAAAAGACGAACAGCCCCGCGACAATATACGCCAGCAGGACCGAAGGCCCCGCCCATTTCAGGGTACTGGCGGCGCCCATAAACAGTCCGACGCCAATAGTGCCTCCAAGGGCAATTAATTCGATGTGACGAGCCTCCAGCCCACGCTGTAGCTCAGGTTTGTTCTCGGCCATAAATCCTCTTGATGTGTTTGCATGCTGTCCGGTATTACCGGTTCTCGTTATGGGTACATCTTGTTATTCCATAACAGGCCATACGGCACCGACCGCTTAACGGTTGGCGCCAAAAACACCACGGCACTGTAATGATTGTTGCGAATGGTTTCCTAAAATCGCTTAAATGGCAATTAAAGCATTCAAAAAATGAATAGATTGTGCGAGAAAGCAGCGATTATGTTGTGAATAAGTAGCGTGATGAGCAGATCACGCTACTTATCAGAGGAGAGAGCATCAGAGGTTGCCGGTATAGTGCCAGCGGAGATAGCGCAACAAACGAAGTTGACGGGTGATACGGCTCGGCTGTGACAGTAAGCGATACAGCCACTCCAGCCCCAGATTTTGCCAGAGTTTAGGCGCACGCTTAACGTGACCGGTAAAGACATCGTAGGTCCCCCCCACCCCCATATACAGCGCTTCAGGGTGGATCTTCCGGCAATCACGCATAAAAATTTCTTGTTTCGGCGATCCCATCGCTACCGTCACAATTTGCGCACCGCTGGCGTGGATACGTTCAAACAATGCCTGACGCTGCTCCGGCGTAAAATAACCGTCCTGGCTACCCACAATGTTCACATGCCACTGCGCACGCAATTTAGCTTCGGTTTGCGCCAGAACCTCAGGCTTGCCGCCAATCAGGAAAACCGGCGTTCCCTCCTGCCCGGCTCTCGCCATTAGCGCTTCCCAGAGATCGGCCCCCGCTACGCGTGAAATCTGAGCCTGCGGGAATTTTTTACGCACCGAACGCACCACGCTAATACCATCCGCATATTTGAACTCAGCGGCGTTAATCAGATCCCGCACTTCAGGGTTATCTTCAGCCGTCAGCATTTTCTCGGCATTGATAGCCACCAGCGTCCCAGGCCTGAGGCGTCCTTCGGCAAACAGGTAATTTAGCGCGTGTTGCATATCGCGCCAGCCAATCAGTTGTAGTCCGCGCAGCGAATAGAGTGGCGCAGTTGTGTTATCCGTCATTACGATCCTTCAATCTGTGTCCGGGGCAGCGATTTAATTCGTTTATGGATAAGTCCCGCGCTATCGAATAGCCAGAACAGCAGTTTTGCCACCAGCAGACAAACGCCAAAAATCACGAGGAAAAAGACCACTCGCGAGACAAACGAATCCAGTCCTTCACGTGCCAAAACGATCATATTGAAAATGGCGCCAAAACAGAAACTGTGCAAAATGGCCGCCTTGTAGCGATTGGTTTCGCGGTTACCTAATTCATATAGCCAGTCGAACCATTTAATGATTAACCCGACGACAATCGCGCCTAACGGTATAAACAGCGCCCCGCCCATCACCACCAGCGAACCAATTAACGTGGGTGAAATCGCCAGCCCCGAGTGGTTGTTCAACACTTCCCAGGTAAAGTAGTTCGCGGAGTTGAGAACGATACTCGGCCGCCCGGGCCACAGCCAGGTGGGGATAAAGACGTAGAAATCACGGACGATCGGCGCCAGCCCCTGGAACTCAATATTGTGGTAGTTCTGCAGCAACAGCGCCAGGTTTTCCCACGGCGAGAAAGTATCACGCGTCAGGTACAGGAACGTATAGAACGCCTCGTCACCACTCACGTTCATCCCGTAGCGTTTCAGCGCCAGCCAGAACATACCGACGATGCCCAACACGCCTGCGGCGGCCAGCATCCACAGCGAAATCCAACCGCGAATAATGCCGATAAACAGGAAGATGGCAAACGCGATAATAATATTGGCGCGCGTTCCGCCGACAATCATATAGGTCAACAAGCCAAACGCGACGGTGCTTACCAGGAAGAACAGCCACGCTTTGCTATCCTGACGCAGAAAGTAGACCACCAGCATCGCCGGAATGAAGAAGTAGAAGAAGCGCTTTAACGCCACGCCAGAGACTTCACTGGAAAAAATCTGGCTGTAGGATTGCAGTCTGAACAGCAGGAACCCATTGTGCATAAAGAAGACGCCCACGCTCACCAACGCAATCGCCATCAGAATAACCCAGGTTAAATGGGCTTCAACGCGATTGATGGTAAATAGCGGCCTGCGCGGCTTATCCTCTACGCGCTTACGTAAACGCGTTTTATACGTCACGTAGTAAACGGCATAGAAGCAAGCGGCTGACAGCAAAGCCTGCAGCAGGATCTCCGGGGGCGCTACCGCCACATCAAAACGAAACACCAGGATGCTGGTCAGCGGGAATCCGAAGAAGAACGTTAGCAAAAACAGCAACGAGAAAAAGACGTTGAAGTTAAAACGCACGCGGCGGAATTCAAACCAGGTCAGCGTGGCGATAAACAAAGTGGAGAGCAGCCAGACCACCAGCAGCCCGCTGAATTGCATCAGGCTCATTTAGTTTCTCCTGAAGCAATGCGCAGCGCGTTATGCCACGGCTGCAGATAATTCGGACTAAAGAAGGTGATCGTATTTTTATCTACCAACGCCAGTTGCCGCTGCGCTTCGCGTACGAGACCTTCATTGAGTTGATCTGTCGTAAACAGAACCGGGATATTTTGCTCTGCCATATCCTGCCAGAAAGGATTTTCACGGTTGAGCACGCACGGGATACCGGCCTGGATCAACAAACATAAGGTGCCGATCCCTTGCTGACGGGCAAAAATAAAGTAGCCCAGATCGCACTGACGCAATAGTGCCAGATAGGCATCAAACTCCAGTTTTTCACTCAATATTTGCAAATTATCCGCGCTAAATAATGCCAGACCCGCCTGACGCACCTCGTCGATATAGGCCGTATTATTGGCAGGATACCCCATTGGCACTATCACATTCACCGTGTCACCAAACTGCTGGTGAACGGCACGTAGCGCGGCAATATGCTCATTGCTGCGATCGCCAGAGTTGCCAACCAACACCGTCATCTTACCGCTGCGCTGGCTTTCACTGCTCATATTATTGAGCGAGGGATCCATCCGCGTTGGGAAATAGAGCAGTTCGCCGCGAACGTGCGGATGCTGCCCGGCGAAATAACGTAAATCGCCTCGCGTAGCAAACACGCAGCCCACGCGATTCTGCGCCATGCGACGAATCGGGTAAAACAGGCGGAATTTCAGCCCACTGGAAACTTCATATAAATCCGCGCCCCAGATGTGCCAGTAAAACTGCTCCGGTTTAATTCCCCCGCTCAGCAGCGCCAGCCACAGGCTGGTGTTGAACTGACCATGAAAGTAGAAGCGCTGTTGGCGATCCGCTTTCGCCTTCGCAATAACCGCCCGGGCCAGCGCCTTTTTTCCGTCGTAGAAACTCAGCGATAACGCCGGGCAGCTCTCACTGAACCCAGCATCCTGGCCTGCAACCATAAACGTGCGCGCGTGCTCGCTCGTCGCAGCCAGCGAATCGTTAAAAAACCGCAGCACGGTGTGGTTATGGTGAGGGATATCCGATCCCAGAACGTGAATCAGTACAGTCATGCCCGCCTACGCCAGAGTAAAAACACGCCACAACAAAGAGAAAAATAGACGATGTATGTTGCCATATACGCCTGCGCTGCGCCCAGAGCACCCTGTGCCGGGATCAGCCAGTGGGCAAACGCCGTCAATAACATGAACTGGCTAATTTCAGCCAGAATATAAAACCGCAGCGACGCTTTCGCGATCACCAGATAACCAAAAACGTAGGCGCCAACTTTCAGTACATCGCCGACCAGTTGCCAGGCAAACAGGTCGCGCATGGCGGTAAATTTTGCGGAAAAGAGCAGCCAGATCGCAAAATCACGCAATAGCCAAACGGTAAAGCTCGCGGCGGCAACCGCCGGCAGCACGAACTTCAGCGACTTAATGACCTCGCGGGTAATGTCATGCTTTTCTGTCAGCCGCGACAACGTCGGCAGCAAGTAAACGCTGAATGAGGCGGTAATAAATTGCAGATACGCATCGGAGATACTGCTGACCCCCTGCCAGATCCCCACATCATCCCAGCTGTACTGTGCCGCCAGCAGGTTTCGCATCATCACGTATGCCACAGGCAGCGTAACAGAGGTAATCAGCGCCATCAGCGTAAACTTGCTTAACTGCCCTGCCAGACCATTGTCCCACGAGGGCTTCAGGTAATGCAGCGGAATAGTTCCACGCTTAAGCAGCATAATAATGGCAGGGATAACGACCAGCGCAGGCACCAGAGCCAGGCCCAGCAAGGCGCCTTCATAGCCCCCCAGGCGATAGCAGCCATAGTAAGCCACTACGCCAACCAGGCTACCCACAATCAGCGACAGCGCGTTGCCTGCCGCATCGCGGAAGCCTTTCATTAGCGCCAGTAGCAGGTTCGCCCAGGCGATGCCCATCTGCACCAGCGCAACCAGTCGAACCAGCCCCTGATAATGCGTATGGCCAAACAACCCCTGACTGATCGGCGCGGCCGCCAGCAGAAAAACCGCCGCCATCAGCGTAGAGAATCCCAGCACCATTGCGGAAGATGTACCGACCACCATACGGAGCCGGGCCGGATCGTCATGGTGCTGCGCAACGTATTTCGTGACGCCGTTGAAAATGCCTGCTCCCGCCAACACGCCCAGCACGGTGACCATTTGGCGAAAATTACCCGCCTGGCCCACACCTGCCGGGCCAAAGGAGACGGCCAATAACTTCACCACCAGCAAACCCGCCCCAATTTTTACCAGCGTACTGGCCGCCGTCCATAAGGACGCTTTAGCAAGCGACATATCAGGAGAAGTAATTGAGTAAGGTCGAAATTACCGTTCGCTGGTTAACCGGTGACAGGTTATAGAACAGCGGTAAACGCAGCAGACGCTCGCTCTCTTTGGTGGTGTAACGATCAACACCGGCAAACTCGCCAAATTTATCGCCAGCCGGGCAATCATGTAGCGGGATATAGTGGAACACCGCCATAATTTCGGCTTCTTTGAGGAAATTAATCAACGCGGTGCGATCGTCGATATCGCGCAGCTTGATATAAAACATATGGGCATTCTGCACGCAGTTTTCCGGGACAGCAGGCAGCTCAATACGTCCGGCACGCGCCAGCGGTTCGAGGGCATCATAGTAATTCTGCCACAGCGCCAGACGCTGCTGGTTAATACGGTCGGCCGCTTCCAGTTGCGCCCACAAATAGGCAGCCTGCAGATCGGACATCAGATAGCTGGAGCCGATATCGCGCCAGGTATACTTATCTACCTGGCCACGGAAAAATTGACTACGGTTTGTCCCTTTTTCACGAATAATCTCCGCACGTTCGACTAATTTTTTATCATTAATCAGCGTCGCGCCGCCTTCACCGCCTGCGGTATAGTTTTTAGTCTCATGGAAGCTAAAACAGCCGATGTGACCAATTGTCCCCAGCGCCCGACCTTTGTAGGTCGACATCACGCCCTGAGCCGCATCTTCGACCACATACAGGTTATGTTTGCTGGCCAGCGCCATAATGGTATCCATTTCGCAGGCCACGCCCGCGTAATGTACCGGCACAATAGCGCGGGTTTTGTCGGTGATCGCCGCTTCAATCAGCGTTTCGTCAATGTTCATGGTATCCGGACGGATATCAACAAAGACGATTTTCGCCCCGCGTAAAACGAATGCGTTAGCCGTGGAGACAAATGTGTAGCTCGGCATGATGATTTCATCGCCGGGCTGAATGTCCAACAGCAATGCCGCCATCTCAAGCGATGCGGTACAAGATGGCGTCAACAGAACTTTCTCGCTGCCAAAATGCTGCTCCAGCCACTGCTGACAGCGACGGGTAAAGCCGCCGTCGCCACACAGTTTGCCGCTGTTCATCGCAGACTGCATGTAATCGAGTTCAGTTCCCACCACCGGCGGTGCATTAAATGGAATCATCGTGTCACCTGTATAACCAATACGCGGTGCTTTCCACATTCGCACCACTGTCTATGTAACGTTTAAGCGCAGCGGTGTTACCCATTTGGGTTGCCACGCGCAATATTGTTTTACCGCGGGCCTGCGCCCAGCAAAGCGCAGCCAGCATTAGTTCTTCACCCGCGCCACGCCCAGCCAGTAGGCCTATTCGCGCCTCGGTCGCATTCAGTTCGCGCAGCGAGACATAACCACGAATTTCACCTGTCGGCGTGCGTAAAACGAGGCATTGATGATCGAACGTCCCCAGCACCGCATTTTCAATCCACTGCGCATAAAAACGCGAACTGGCATCTGCGGCGTACCACGGAGCGCGAAAACGGCTTTGTGCGAATGCCTGTTCTGCCAGGCAGCGTAATGCCGGGATATCCGTAGTTTGCGCGATCTGCGCGTCAGAGTTGCCGCTGGCACACGTCACTGGCAGTACAAAATCCACTTCGCCTTCGACCAGTGAGAAACCCAACCGCTGCAAGGCATCCAATTCATGGGTATTTGCGGCAGGAATTTTTGCCTGTACCCGCGACCAGGGACGTAACGCATCCACCGTCAGAACCGGCGCGTGTTGGTCAAAACGTATAATGGCGCTATTCACGCCAAAAAACGTATTTTCCCAGCTAAGCGGCTCAATACTGGCGCGGACGAGCACGGAGCAGCTCCAGCAAATATTGGCCATAGCCCGTTTTAGCCAGCGAGCTGGCGGCACGTTTCACGCCTTCATCATCCAGCCAACCGTTACGCCAGGCGATCTCTTCCAGACAGGCTATTTTAAAACCCTGACGTTTTTCTACCGTCTGCACAAAAGTACTCGCTTCGATCAGACTGTCATGCGTACCGGTATCCAGCCAGGCGAAGCCACGTCCAAGCAATTCCACCGTCAGATGCCCATCATCAAGATACATCTGGTTGATCGACGTAATCTCCAGTTCTCCACGCTCAGAAGGTTTCACGCGTTTTGCGTATTCCACCACTTTACTGTCATAGAAATAGAGCCCTGTTACCGCCCAGTTAGATTTCGGTGCTTTCGGCTTCTCTTCCAGAGAGATAGCGCGAAAATTGTCGTCAAACTCCACAACACCAAAACGTTCAGGATCCATGACCTGGTAACCAAACACCGTCGCACCTTCTGTGCGGGCGGCTACATGACGTAGTTTTGGACTGAAGCCCTGACCAAAGAAGATATTATCCCCTAATACCAGACATGACGGTTCACCGTTAAGGAACGTTTCACCAATGATAAATGCCTGCGCTAATCCATCCGGGCTGGGTTGCTCGGCATAGTGCAATTCAATGCCGAACTCAGAGCCATCGCCTAACAAACGCTGGAAATAACCTTTATCTTCCGGCGTGGTAATAATCAGAATTTCGCGAATCCCCGCCAGCATTAGCACCGATAGCGGGTAGTAAATCATCGGCTTATCGTAAATAGGCAATAGCTGCTTCGATACGCCACGCGTAATGGGATACAGGCGAGTACCTGAACCGCCCGCCAGAATGATACCTTTCATGCGTTGTCTCCTCCGGGAGCCAAAACCAGGCTGTTAGCCCTTCAGACCTAAACGTTCACCCTGATAGCTGCCATCCTGCACGGGTTTCCACCATGCCTGATTATCCAGATACCACTGCACGGTTTTGCGCATTCCGCTTTCAAACGTTTCCTGCGGCATCCAGCCTAATTCACGCGCAATCTTCGACGCGTCAATGGCATACCGCACATCATGACCCGGGCGATCGTCAACAAAAGTGATCAAGTCTCGGTACTGTGCAATGCCTTGTGGTTTTTGCGGCGCCAGCTCTTCCAACAGGCTGCAAACCGTTTCGACAACATCCAGGTTTTTACGCTCATTGTGACCACCAATATTATAGGTTTCCCCAATCGCGCCCGTTGTCGCCACGCAATAGAGCGCCCTGGCATGATCTTCTACATACAACCAGTCGCGGATCTGTTGCCCATTGCCGTATACCGGCAGCGGTTTCCCAGCCAATGCGTTGAGGATCATCAGCGGGATGAGTTTTTCCGGGAAATGGTAGGGGCCATAGTTGTTAGAGCAGTTGGTAATGAGCGTTGGCAGGCCATAGGTTCGCAACCACGCGCGTACCAGATGATCGCTGCTGGCTTTCGACGCGGAATAAGGGCTACTCGGCGCATAAGGCGTGCTTTCAGTAAAGAAATCATCTGTCGAATGGAGATCGCCATACACCTC
Organism: Citrobacter sp. Cc139; assembly: GCF_030334645.1. NCBI lineage: Bacteria > Pseudomonadati > Pseudomonadota > Gammaproteobacteria > Enterobacterales > Enterobacteriaceae > Citrobacter > Citrobacter sp. Cc139. The sequence goes on along the minus strand of NZ_JAOWDM010000057.1, from coordinate 29,732 downwards.
ATCAGTTGAGATATGGTGGAAGCGAAACGCCGATTTTTTCTCGCTGGCCAATGCACTCCAGTAAGCGCGTGCCGCTTCCAACAGCGTGTAGGTGCCCACAATGTTGGTTTCGATAAAAGCAGCCGGACCATCAATGGAGCGATCGACATGGCTTTCTGCCGCCAGATGCATCACGCAGTCTGGCTGGTAGTGTTGAAACACCTCGTCGAGCGATGCCCGATCGCAGATATCCACTTTCTCAAAGGCAAAACGGTCATTCTGTGCAACCGGCGTCAGCGACATCAGGTTTCCGGCATAGGTCAGCTTATCGACCACAACCACCGCATCCTGGGTCTCTTGAATAATATGGCGTACAACCGCCGAGCCGATAAACCCCGCGCCACCGGTAACCAGAATTCGTTTCATTAGCGCCAGACCCCTTTGGTATCAACAATGTACTGCTGAAGAACCGCATCGCCTTTAATGGCTTTAAATTCATTATGGTCGACCAGCATGACCAGCACATCGGCGCTTGCCAGCGCATCGTCCAATGTCGCCAGTTGGCAAATGCCGTCCAGTTTTTTCGGCAGTTGATGGATATTCGGTTCCACCACCAGCATTTCACCTTTGTGCCAATGCGCGATGCTTTGCGCAATTCCCATCGCCGGGCTTTCACGTAAATCATCAATATTCGGTTTAAAAGCCAAACCAAAGCAGGCGATTTTCACTTCACTGGCCCGTTTGTTGGTATCTGCCAGACAGTCGGCCACAGCGGCTTTTACCCGCTCGACGACCCAATGGGGCTTACCATCATTAACTTCGCGTGCGGTACGGATCAGTTTCGCCTGCTGCGGGTTCTGCGACACGATAAACCACGGATCGACCGCGATACAGTGTCCACCAACGCCAGGTCCTGGTTGCAGAATATTGACTCGCGGATGACGGTTTGCCAGGCGAATCAGTTCCCAGACGTTAATCCCCTGATCGGCGCAAATTAGCGATAATTCATTCGCAAAGGCGATATTAACGTCGCGGAAGCTATTCTCAGTCAGCTTGCACATTTCCGCGGTGCGGGCGTTGGTCACGACACATTCGCCCTCAAGGAAGATGTTATACAACTCACTGGCACGCGCGGAGCAGACGGCGGTCATCCCGCCGATCACGCGGTCGTTTTTAATCAGTTCGACCATGACCTGGCCTGGCAGCACGCGCTCCGGACAATACGCAATATTCACATCGGCCTCTTCACCGACCTGCTGCGGGAAAGTCAGATCAGGCCGCATTTCTGCAAGCCATGCGGCCATCTGTTCAGTTGCCCCGACCGGTGACGTCGATTCAAGTATCACCAACGCGCCTTTTTTCAGCACTGGCGCAAGAGACTTCGCCGCAGCTTCAACGTAGACCATATCGGGTTCATGCTCTCCCTTGAACGGGGTAGGCACAGCAATCAGATACGCATCAGCGTCTACGGGAGTGGTGGTTGCACGAAGAAATCCGTTTTCGACCGCCGTTTTCACCACAGCGGCCAGATCGGGCTCAACGATGTGAATTTCGCCGCGATTAATGGTATCCACTGCATGTTGATTTACATCTACGCCAATTACATGTTTTTGACGGGAAGCAAAGGCAGCCGCCGTTGGCAGTCCGATATAACCCAGCCCAATGACAGAAATGGTCGTAAAACTCATAGCGATACCCGATTATTTTTTAACGCGTGTAAAATGCGGCCACACGCCAGCCCGTCACCATATGGGTTATGGGCACGGCTCATGGTCTGATATTCATTGTCGTCATGCAGCAAACGCGTGACTTCTTCTACGATACGCTGTGGGTCAGTCCCCACCAGGCGTACAGTGCCTGCGGTAATAGCTTCAGGCCGTTCCGTTGTTTCACGCATCACCAGCACAGGTTTCCCCAGGGATGGGGCTTCTTCCTGAATCCCGCCGGAATCGGTCAGGATCAGCCAGGCGTGATTCATCAGCCAGACAAACGGCATGTAGTCCTGCGGTTCAATCAGAATCACGTTTTCAACGTGCCCCAGGATGCGGTTGACCGGCTCGCTGACGTTAGGATTCAGGTGTACCGGATAGACAATCTGCACATTCTGATTAGCCGCGGCAATTTCCGCCAGCGCGTGGCAAATGTTTTCAAAGCCGCGACCGAAGCTTTCCCGACGATGACCGGTCACCAGTATCATCTTTTTGTCAGCGTTGAGGAAAGGGTAATGTTCTGCCAGTTCAGCCCGCAATGCATCACTCGCCAGTACGCGGTCGCGTACCCAGATCAACGCATCAATAACCGTATTGCCGGTGATGAAAATACGATTATCAGGAATAGCTTCCCGTAACAAATTTTGCCGCGAGTTTTCTGTTGGCGCAAAATGATACATAGCCAAATGCCCGGTCAGCGTACGGTTCGCCTCTTCCGGCCAGGGAGAGTAAAGATCGCCAGTACGTAAACCTGCCTCAACATGCCCCACCGGGATGCGCTGATAAAACGCAGCCAAACTGGTAGCAATAGTGGTCGTAGTATCACCGTGCACCAACACCACATCAGGTTTGAAATCAGCCAGAATTGGCTTTAACCCTTCAAGGATTCGGCAGGTAATTTCTGTTAGCCCCTGACCTGGCTGCATAATATTGAGATCGTAGTCAGGTACTATGGAAAAGAGGTTCAACACCTGATCGAGCATTTCCCGATGCTGCGCTGTGACGCAAACTTTTGCCTCAAAATCAGGATCTTTTGCCAACGCATGAACCAGAGGTGCCATTTTTATAGCCTCCGGTCGCGTGCCAAATACAGTCAGTACTTTCACATCGATTCTCTTCGGATTGGCAGCGAGGGCCCAGCCCCTCACTGCAACGGTATTACTAAATCGCGCGGCGACGGGTTAATGCGACGCCAGCACCGATCAGAGCTCCAACGATGCCCCACATAATCATCAGGAAGGCACGGCGTGGGCTGTCACGTTTTACCGGCTCTTCCGGCGTACGCAGATAACGATAGGTCTGAAAACGCGGATCCAGAGTTGGCCCAACGTTTAGTGTGTTAAGCATGGCTCGGTTTTGGAAGTAGTCCAGATCAAAGTCCGGACCAACGGACTGTAGGTTTTCGAGTCGCGCCTGCAGCATAGGGCGTCCGAGCAAGAACAGTTCAGAATCCGGCAATTCATCAGCAGGAACATCAGTGGAGGTACGCGAAATGTTATGCTGTTCGGCAATTTTGAGTGCCTGCTCAATGTTGTGAACACGGCGGGAGAATAGTGATTTCGCCACTTCTTCCTGGCGTTTAACCTGCGCCTTCATCTGCACGGTGCGTGCAGCCCAGGCCCCTTTTAACTCTTCATTAAGATGACGCGCCGCACGCTGACTGGCAAAGGCGACGTACTGACGCAGCAAATTGTTGGCATCAGGAGCCGTCTCCGCAATCAGCTTCACACTGTCATTGGTATTACGTAATGCATCGCCTGGCATAAACTGGATGTTACCAATCAGTTCATCCAGCATCGCCGCATCGGCTTTACTGTTACCCACCATACGCTGCTTATAGTAATCAGTCTGCTGCCAGAATTCACGACGCGTATCCCAGGAGGCGAGCTGCATGATGAATTCTTTGTAAGCTTCATCCATCACTGACGGTTGGTCCGCAGATGCAAGACTGGCCTTAATATCCAGGTTACGCAAAAACTGCTGTTGAGAGTAGTAACCGCCCAACATATTAACCGTTGGCTTGTCTGAAATCGCCGTAGCACTCCACTCCTGACGTGCAAAAAATGTATAGGCGAGAGCGACTATCGCAAAGGCAAGCGCGATACCAATAATCCACACTTTCCCTGCCCACAAGGTACGAAACAACCCACGGATGTCCAGTTCATTCTCAGCGCTCACGGCGTGTTCCCCCGGTAATGGTTGTGTCATCGTACCCTCAATTTATTTGGTTAAGTTTGGTTTACTTTCACGGTTTCTACGCAGCTTGCGTTTCAAGCGTTTGATAAATCTCGCTACCTTCCAGGCACGTTTAATACAATAGTCGTACAAAACAAATGCCAATAAAAAGAGCACCAGCATCACCCATTCAGGGACTATATGAGAATATTCAGCCAGTACGCCAATAGAGGCCAGGATCGCTGCAGCCAGCGTGATCAGAACAAATGCCTGTCGGGAGGTAAATCCGGCGCGCATGATTAAATGGTGAATATGTTGGCGGTCCGGGGAGAAAGGACTCATGCCCTTACGTAAACGACGATACATAATCGCCACCATATCCATTAACGGAATGGCGATAATCCACAGTGCGGTGACCGGGCTAATTGGATGCGTTTTCCCTTGAGTGGTCTCCAGCAGGATCCAAATTACTGTAAAGCCAATCAGCGTACTTCCCGCATCGCCCATAAAGACTTTATAGCGGCGTCCAAGAATGCCCAGATTCAGCATGATGTAAGGCAAAATGGCGGCAATCATGGCAAAACACCAGATAGCCAGGCTTGTCTGATCATCGAACCACAGGATAAGCCCCATTGCCGCAAATGAGACGCTGGATAACCCACCTAACAGACCATCAATGCCATCAACCATATTGAAGGCATTAATCGCCGCCCATACGGCAAAAAGGGTAAGGAAATAACCAAATGGACCGAGAACCATCTCCCAGGGACCAAAAATATACCCCAGGCTTAGCAGATACAGTTTACCAACCGCCATCATAATGATGCCGATAATGGCCTGAATGGTTGCGCGGATTTTTACACTGATATCATAACGGTCGTCCAGGGCACCGATCAATACCAGTACCCCAGCACAGGCCAGGTAGAGAGTAGCATGCGGGATGTAGTAATCTGCGATGAGGAACGTAAAGCAAATGCCTGCGTAAACCGAAATCCCCCCAACCAGCGGAATCAGTCCCTGATGACGTTTGCGAAAGTTGGGTTTATCCACCAATCCTATCTTTTTCGCAACCTTGCGGGCAAAGAAAAGAAACAGCGTTGTGAATAAAAAAATACTGATGAGATCAGTACTTGCTGTCAGTAAATTCACTATACATACTCTCAAAGAATATCAATATACGAAGTATAACCATCAAGGCGAATATTCAGAAGAGAAACCCGATTCCATATCAGGTGGTTCTGTATGATTATTAACCACAAAATACGAATTACTACCCTTCTTCGCCTGGCGGTATGTCATACCGGATTATTGTTATTGTGTCGTTAAGATTACATCTACAAAAGCAAAACGCCACGTAAAAACGTGGCGTTTTCAGATGATGCCAGAATCAGGAACGCTTCATCATATCGAAGAAGTCGTCGTTGGTCTTGGTCATCGCCAGCTTATTAATGAGGAATTCCATCGCGTCGATTTCACCCATCGGATGGATGATTTTGCGCAGGATCCACATTTTCTGCAGCTCTTCCTGGGTGGTGAGCAGCTCTTCTTTACGGGTACCGGAACGGTTGTAGTCGATAGCCGGGAAGACGCGTTTTTCAGCAATCTTACGAGAGAGGTGCAGTTCCATGTTGCCGGTACCTTTAAACTCTTCGTAGATAACTTCATCCATTTTAGAGCCGGTATCGATCAGCGCAGTCGCGATGATGGTCAGGCTGCCGCCCTCTTCCACGTTACGCGCAGCACCGAAGAAACGTTTCGGACGGTGCAGGGCGTTAGCGTCCACACCACCAGTCAGAACTTTACCGGAAGCCGGAACTACGGTGTTATAAGCACGCGCCAGACGGGTGATGGAGTCAAGCAGAATGATAACGTCTTTCTTGTGTTCAACCAGACGCTTCGCCTTCTCGATGACCATTTCCGCAACCTGAACGTGACGGGAGGCGGGTTCGTCAAAAGTAGACGCAACAACTTCACCTTTCACCAGACGCTGCATCTCGGTTACTTCTTCCGGACGTTCGTCAATCAGCAGCACCATCAGCACACAGTCTGGATGATTGTAAGCAATGCTCTGTGCGATGTTCTGCAGCAGCATGGTTTTACCCGCTTTCGGCGGAGCGACGATCAGACCGCGCTGACCACGACCGATCGGCGATGCCAGATCCAGTACGCGCGCCGTTAAGTCTTCAGTAGAACCGTTACCACGTTCCATACGCAGACGAGAGTTTGCGTGCAGCGGGGTTAAGTTCTCAAAGAGGATTTTGTTACGGGCGTTTTCTGGTTTGTCGTAGTTAACTTCGTTAACTTTCAACAGCGCAAAGTAGCGTTCACCTTCTTTCGGCGGGCGAATCTTACCAGAAATGGTATCACCAGTGCGGAGGTTGAAACGGCGGATTTGGCTGGGAGAAACGTAGATGTCATCAGGACCGGCGAGGTAGGAGCTGTCTGCAGAGCGGAGGAAACCAAATCCGTCCTGCAATATCTCCAGCACACCGTCACCAAAGATATCCTCGCCACTCTTTGCGTGCTGCTTCAGGATGGCAAAAATAATGTCCTGCTTGCGCATACGAGCCAGGTTTTCAAGGCCCATATTTTCGCCGAGAGTGATCAGCTCAGAAACCGGCGTATTCTTTAATTCGGTAAGATTCATAATGGTGTGAGTTCTTAAACTTGGGGTAAATCTCGAACTTAATGTTGTGAATGGTATGGCAGGGTCATCCATGCCTGTTTACGGCCATCGACTCATGTCTGTTCGCTGTCTGGTCACAGGAAAGTACGCAGAACTGAAACGACAAGACGGATTGAGTGATAAGGCCCTGAATCTGTCCACTTCTCGCGCGAGAAACTACGGGAAGTATGGGATATAACCAGATTCAAACTTAATAAGGTATGTTTAATACGAAGTCAACACTAACTTAGCACGACTCAAGTCGGGCGTCCAGTCATCCGAATCAATTCGAAGTATGGTCGCCCGATCATGAGACTTCCTTACGCCAAATTCGCGTCGAGGAATTCTTTCAACTGACCTTTGGACAGTGCGCCGACTTTAGTCGCCGCTACTTCGCCGTTTTTAAACAACAGCAGGGTCGGGATACCACGAATACCATACTTCGGCGCGGTGCCTGGGTTTTGGTCAATGTTCAGTTTAGCAACCGTCATTTTGCCCTGATATTCGTCAGCGATTTCATCCAGAATCGGAGCGATCATTTTGCACGGACCGCACCACTCTGCCCAGAAATCAACAAGGATCGCTCCGTCCGCTTTGAGTACATCCGTGTCAAAACTGTCGTCAGTCAGGTGAATAATTTTATCGCTCATATATAACTCCACAGGAATAAGCCTGGCGTGTTGGTGTAGGCTGTTGGTGTAGCATTAACCAACTAAAGGTTGACTTTATTTCACCGGATACGCTTTCGTAAAGCAATAGTAAGCTGATATTCTACCACACTATGAGCAAAACACATTTAACAGAACAGAAGTTTTCCGACTTCGCCCTGCACCCAAAGGTGATAGAAGCCCTTGAAAATAAAGGGTTTCATAACTGCACGCCCATTCAGGCCCTCGCGCTGCCGCTAACGCTGGCAGGTCGTGATGTTGCAGGGCAGGCGCAAACCGGTACCGGAAAAACGATGGCGTTCCTGACGTCAACGTTTCATTATCTTCTCTCTCATCCCGCGATTGCCGATCGCAAGGTGAACCAACCGCGTGCGTTAATTATGGCGCCAACGCGTGAGTTAGCCGTGCAAATCCACGCCGATGCCGAGCCGCTGGCACAGACCACCGGTCTGAAATTAGGCCTGGCTTATGGCGGCGACGGTTACGACAAACAGCTGAAAGTGCTGGAAAGCGGCGTCGATATTCTTATCGGCACCACCGGTCGTCTCATTGACTATGCAAAGCAGAACCACATTAACCTGGGCGCGATTCAGGTCGTGGTGCTGGATGAAGCCGATCGTATGTACGATCTGGGCTTTATTAAAGATATCCGTTGGCTGTTCCGTCGTATGCCGCCAACCACCCAACGTCTGAACATGCTGTTTTCTGCAACCCTCTCTTATCGCGTCCGCGAACTGGCGTTCGAACAAATGAATAACGCTGAGTATGTGGAAGTCGAACCAGAGCAGAAGACAGGTCACCGCATTAAAGAAGAACTCTTCTATCCTTCCAACGAAGAAAAAATGCGTTTATTGCAAACGCTGATTGAAGAAGAGTGGCCAGATCGCGCCATCGTCTTTGCTAACACCAAGCATCGTTGTGAAGATATCTGGGGCAGCCTCGCTGCGGATGGTCATCGCGTCGGCCTGCTGACCGGTGACGTGGCGCAGAAAAAACGCCTGCGTATCCTGGATGAGTTCACCCGTGGCGATCTCGACATTCTCGTTGCGACTGACGTGGCCGCGCGTGGCCTGCATATCCCAGCCGTAACGCACGTCTTTAACTATGACCTGCCGGATGACTGTGAAGATTACGTTCACCGTATCGGTCGTACGGGTCGTGCTGGCGCAAGCGGTCACTCTATCAGCCTGGCCTGCGAAGAATACGCGCTGAATTTACCTGCAATCGAGACCTATATCGGCCACTCGATTCCGGTCAGCAAGTACAACCCGGATGCGCTAATGACCGATCTGCCGAAGCCGCTGCGCCTGACGCGCCCGCGTACAGGTAATGGTCCACGTCGTACCGGTGGCGCTCCGCGTAATCGTCGTCGTTCAGGTTAAGAAAAGTTATGCCATACACAAAATCATTCAGCCTTTATCAAGGCGGCAAGAAAACGAATCCCGATGAGCTTACTGTAAGTGATTCGGGTGAGAGAACGCAGCCAACACAGATACAGGTTGAAGGATGAAGTGTATGAACTCTACCTCGTTGTATGCGGCAATCGATCTCGGCTCCAATAGTTTTCATATGCTGGTCGTACGCGAGGTGGCGGGAAGCATCCAGACGCTCACGCGTATTAAACGCAAAGTGCGTCTGGCCGCTGGACTCAATAGCGACTACGTTCTCTCCGCAGAGGCGATGGAGCGCGGTTGGCAATGTTTGCGCCTGTTTGCTGAACGCCTGCAGGATATACCTCAACCACAAATCCGCGTGGTCGCCACGGCAACATTACGCATCGCCGTAAATGCCGATGTGTTTATCACCAAAGCGCAAGATATCCTCGGCTGTCCTGTCCAGGTCATTAGCGGCGAAGAAGAAGCACGACTGATTTATCAGGGTGTAGCCCACACTACCGGCGGGGCCGATCAGCGTCTGGTCGTTGATATTGGCGGCGCCAGCACTGAACTGGTTACCGGCTCCGGCGCACAAACGACGTCCTTGTTTAGCCTGTCAATGGGCTGCGTCACCTGGCTCGAACGGTATTTTACCGATCGTAATCTGGCGCAGGAAAACTTCGACCAGGCCGAGCAGGCTGCGCGCGAAGTGCTGCGTCCGGTCGCTGACAAACTGCGTTTTCATGGCTGGAAAGTCTGCGTTGGTGCTTCTGGTACCGTCCAGGCGTTGCAGGAAATCATGATGGCGCAAGGCATGGATGAGCGTATCACGCTGGCGAAACTTCAGCAGCTAAAGCAGCGAGCCATTCATTGTGGCCGTCTGGAAGAGCTGGAAATTGAAGGCTTAACGCTGGAACGTGCGCTGGTTTTCCCCAGCGGGCTGGCGATCCTGATTGCCATTTTCACCGAACTGAATATTCAGTGCATGACCCTTGCTGGCGGCGCATTACGTGAAGGGCTGGTCTATGGCATGCTACATCTGGCGGTGGATCAGGATATTCGCAGCCGCACGTTACGTAATATCCAGCGTCGATTCATGGTCGATACAGAGCAAGCGCATCGCGTTGCCATGTTAGCAACGAAATTCCTCGATCAAGTCGAAAATAAGTGGCATCTGGAAGCAATTAGCCGCGAACTGCTGATTAGTGCCTGCCAGCTGCATGAAATTGGGTTGAGCGTTGATTTTAAACAGGCACCACAGCATGCGGCTTATCTGGTGCGCAATCTCGATCTTCCAGGTTTTACGCCGGCGCAGAAAAAACTGTTAGCCACGTTGTTACTTAACCAGACCAATCCGGTCGATCTCTCTTCGCTCCATCAGCAAAACGCCGTGCCACCGCGCATCGCGGAGCACCTTTGCCGTTTGCTGCGTCTGGCGATTATTTTCGCCAGCCGTCGCCGCGATGATTTGGTGCCGGAAATTCAGCTGGATGCAAGAGATGAGCACTTGACGGTCATACTGCCTGAAGGCTGGCTGGAACATCACCCGCTAGGTAAAGAGCTCATCGATCAGGAAAGCGAGTGGCAAAGCTATGTCCACTGGCCGCTGGAAGTACGTTAATCGTTGATTTGCCGGAAGGCGCTTGCGCTTATCCGGCCTACGGCTTCGCTTTCGCCTTTGCCATCATCGCCCGAATATTGGCAATACTGGCCTGCCCTTTTTGCATCCGTTCCTCAGCGCTTACCACTTTACGCTCCTGTTCCCAGATAACGTCATCCTGTGGCAGTTCTAACAGGAAACGGCTCGGTTCCGGGCGTACCAGCTCACCGTACTGACGGCGTTCTTTACACAGGGTAAAGATGAGCTCTTTCTGCGCGCGAGTAATCCCTACGTAAGCCAGACGACGCTCTTCATCGATATTGTCTTCATCAATGCTGCTCTGGTGCGGCAAAAATCCTTCCTCCATTCCCACCATAAACACGTACGGGAACTCCAGCCCTTTCGAAGCATGCAGCGTCATCAACTGCACCTGATCCAGTTCTTCTTCGCTCTCTCCGCGCTCCATCATGTCACGCAGGGTAAAACGAGTAACCACCTGGGTCAGGGTCATTGGCTCTTCCAGCTCGCTGCCTTCCAGCATCTCTGTCATCCAGCTAAACAGCGTGTTGACGTTCTTCATGCGCATTTCTGCCGCTTTCGGACTCGGCGAGGTTTCATACAGCCAGGACTCGTAATCAATACCGTGGATAAGATCGCGTACGGCCGCAACGGGCTCACGCTCTGCCAGGCGCTGAATTTCACCCAACCAGTGCGTAAAACGGGTCAGTGAATCATATCCGCGTCCGGTCAGCGTCGAGCTCAGGCCCATGTCAAAACTGGCGGTAAACAGGCTTTTATTACGCGTCATCGCCCATTCGCCCAATTTCTGCAGCGTCGCCGGGCCAATCTCGCGCTTCGGCGTATTAACGATGCGCAGGAACGCGCTGTCGTCATCCGGGTTGCTGAGTACGCGTAGATAGGCCAGCAAGTCTTTAATCTCCGGACGAGAGAAGAACGAGGTACCGCCGGAAATTTTGTACGGGATGCGGTTCTGCATCAGGAATTTTTCAAACACCCGCGACTGATGGTTGCCGCGATACAGAATCGCATAGTCCTTATACTGCGTCTTATTAACGAAGTGATGGGCAATCAGTTCACCGGTGACGCGCTCCGCTTCATGCTCTTCGTTATTGGCGCTCAATACCTTAAGCTCCGCACCATAACCCAGCTCAGAAAAGAGCCGCTTTTCAAACACATGCGGGTTATTAGCGATAAGAATATTCGCCGCCTTGAGAATGCGCCCGGAGGAGCGATAGTTCTGCTCCAGTTTAACCACCTGTAAGGTCGGGAAGTCTTTACTCAGCAGCACCAGGTTCTGCGGGCGTGCGCCGCGCCAGGAGTAGATCGACTGATCGTCATCGCCCACGACGGTGAAGCGTGCCCGTTTCCCCACCAGCAACTTCACCAGCTCGTACTGACTGGTGTTGGTATCCTGATATTCATCCACCAGCAGATAGCGGATTTTATTCTGCCAGCGCTCGCGCACTTCTTCATTGCGCTGAAGCAGCAGCGTCGGGAGCAGGATCAGATCGTCAAAATCGAGAACGTTACACGCCTTCATATGGGCGTCATACAAACCATAGCAGTGGGCAAAAATACGATCGCGTTCGCCCTTCGCGCTGGCTGCCGCCTGCGCCGGGGTCATCAGATCGTTTTTCCAGTTGGAGATTGTCGAGATCAGCTGTTGGAGAATAAGCTTATCGTCTTCAATTAGCCCTTCGGTCAGTTCCTTAAGCAGGGCCACCTGGTCGGTATCGTCAAACAGCGAGAAGTTCGACTTCATCCCCAGCGCCGCATATTCGCGCTTAATGACATCCAGTCCCAGTGTGTGGAAAGTGGAGATCATCAACCCACGTGCTTCTTTACGCCCCAGCGTTTGCGCCACGCGCTCTTTCATCTCGCGCGCAGCCTTATTGGTAAAGGTTACGGCCGCAATATGTCGTGCCTGGTAGCCACATTCACGAATCAGATGCGCGATTTTATTGGTGATAACACGCGTCTTACCGGAACCAGCTCCCGCCAGCACCAGGCAAGGTCCGGTGACGAATTCGACGGCTTGTTGTTGTCCGGGGTTCAAACGCATAGAGGATTGCTCAATCTGTAAACACGGGGAGGTGGATTGTAGCAGAAAGAGGGGGAGAAAGAGTAACTGGCTACCCCTACGGGTAGCCAGAAAATCGGGTCAATCAGGAGACCGTCGCGGCAAGCGGTGTATAGCCATTTCGCTGCGCACTTTTGATCCAGCCGTACGCTCCCATGACAGCAATCGCAGTCAGGAGGACATACTCAAGCGACATGGCGTAAACGCCCTGCACCGCGTATATAACCACGCTAATGACATCGATAAGTACCCATAGCAGCCAGTTTTCAACATATTTACGCGTCATCAGTACCATGGCCGCAATCGACAATACCAGCATGGTGGAATCCCAGAACGGGAAGGCATCGGGCTGGAGGTCAGGCATAGCGACCTGCATACCAAATGTTTGCAGCAGGGCAATCATGATGCGGGTGAGCGCCGAAAACACCGGGTCGATAAACAGCGTCATCAGAACTATCGCCACCGCGCATACGCTGCCCAGTACCAGGGTTTGCTGGCGGGAAAGCCAACGTACTTTGAGCGCAGCTTCCTGCGCCTCGTTTTGCCGGCTCCACGCATACCAGCCGTAAATGTTAGCGGCGAAGAAAAACACCTGCAGCAGCAGGCTGGCATAGAGCTGAATCTGGAAGAAAATCGCCGCAAACAACGTGACGTTAATCAAGCCAAACAGGTAATTGATGATTTTTTCCCGGCTGGCACACCAGATACATAACAGACCAAATACGGTACCAATGGCTTCAATCCACGATAGCGCATACCCGCCTTCGCCGAGAGGAATGTTGACCATCACATTGTTAATGCTAAAAAAGTCCATCACTGACCTCCTGACTGGCTGACGGAATAAATGGCGCGGAGCGCCAGGGCAATTTGCCGTTCTTCACCCTGCTGGCACAACGCGTCCTGCTGGACATAATCATTGATGCTGCTATCCAGACAACCGTTGTGGGCCACCACCACGTTGAGTAATGACGCCGTACGTAACCCTCGCAGCGCGCCGATAGTCATCAGAGCGGCGCTCTCCATATCCGCGCCCAGAACGCCGAGCGCCGACCACTGCGCATCCAGTTCTGCTTCCCGATCGGTATAAAAACTGTCGTGGCTACGCACCAGGCCGCACACGGCGGGGATATTCATCTGGCGAGCCTGCGCCATCAGTTCCCAGGTTAACTGCGGGTCGGCGCAGGCCGGATAGCCTGCTGGCGCATAGGTACGGCTGGTCCCGTCATCCGTTACTGCGGCATGGGCGATAATCACGTCACCGAGCGCAAGATTATCCTGCAACGCCCCACAGCTACCGATACGAATCAGGGTTGTTAGGCCGATCTGGCGCAGTTCTTCAATGGCAATCGCCGTAGACGGCCCACCGATCCCGGTAGAGAGCACCAAAATCTCGACGCCCTGATACCAACCTCGCGCGGCGCGAAACTCCCGGTTTTGACCAAGCTGTTCTGGGTTATCAAGAAAATTGACGATGCGGTCCACCCGCAACGGATCGCCCGGCAGCAGCGCATAGCGTGCGCCGGTCATCTCCTTGCTTAACTGGATATGGGGTTGCAGCGACATTCTCGCGCCTCCTTCACTCTTGCGGTTATCCGATATCAGCCTCCTGCTTTAACTTTTCAGGGACTAACAACACAATGCTTTCACCATCGGTATCAATAATCTGTAACGCTTTCAGATCATGTAAAATACGATTAATACTACGGGTCGTCGCCGCCAGCTCCTCGCTGAGGTTTAGCTTATCCAGCAAGATTGCGTTGGTGCCATCTTGTTGATAACGCAGCCATAACGCCTGACATACTCGCTGATGCAGCGAGTAAAGATTGTCGCTGCTGGCCTTTTTTGACAGCTGATAATATTGCTGACTAAAGAAGCGCAGCATCCGCTGGTTAAAATGGTTATCTAAGGCCAGCCAGCAGCAAAAATATTCCTGCGACAAACTCAGGAGCTGCACATGCCCTACCGCCACCACCGAACAGATGTAATGACGTGACTCAAAGATCTCGAGCTCACCCAGCATGTCGCCTTTCCGGTAGCGGGCCTGACGATAACGACGTCCATCTTCAGCCTCATAGAACACATCCACTTCGCCGGCAATAATCAGCGAAAAGCGCTGACATATTTCCCCCTGCCGGCAAATAAAGTCTCCACGCGGGATCTCTTCAAAGCGCCATTGCTGCATGATTTCCAGAGGGCAATATTTCAGTAATTCATAAAGCTGTGGATCGCGAACAATATCACTAAGCCCGGAAAGCCAGCCGACTGAAAATTCAGGTTTTTTCATTGTATCCATGTTATCTCGCTCCACAGCGGTAGGGACAGGACGGCTGTCCGTGACAAGAAGGAACAGGACAGATAAAAATGTCGCTCATCTCTCGCTTCCATACATCAGGCGAGACATCTGTCCCGTGATGGCGAAGAGTATATGTTCACGGCGAAGGCGGATGATAAAGTAACGAGATATCTTTGAGACATGAGAACAAAATAATGGCTAAGAGCGCGGCAGCCCTGCACATCCTGGTAAAAGAAGAAAAACTTGCTCTGGAGATCCTGAGCAAGCTGGATCGCGGTATTAGCTTCGATCACCTGGCAAAACGCTACTCTCGCTGCCCATCCGGGCGCAACGGCGGCGATTTGGGTGAGTTCAAACAGGGGATGATGGTCGGGCCATTTGATGCCGCCGTGTTTAGCTGCCCACTGCTTAAACCTTACGGGCCGGTCAAAACCAAATTCGGCTATCACATCATCAAGGTGCTGTATCGCCGATAAGCCATGCTAAAATCGCCAGCCTTATATATTCCCTTTTGAAGGCACGATCATGGCAAAAACAGCAGCAGCAGTGCATATCCTTGTAAAAGAAGAGAAACTGGCACTGGATCTTCTGGAGCAGATTAAAAACGGCGCCGACTTCGGCAAACTGGCTAAGAAGCATTCCATCTGCCCATCGGGCAAACGCGGCGGCGATTTAGGTGAATTCCGCCAGGGCCAGATGGTGCCGGCGTTCGACAAAGTGGTCTTCTCCTGCCCGGTGCTGGAGCCGACCGGCCCGCTGCATACCCAGTTCGGTTACCACATCATCAAAGTGCTGTACCGTAACTAATAAAAAGCCCGGTGTGTTTAAACACCGGGCTTTTTTTTGCCGGATGGCGCAACGCTTATCCGGCCTACGTAATGGTCACTTTATTGTAGGCCGGATAAGGCGTTCACGCCGCCATCCGGCGATTCCAGCAGCCTCTTATCCAGCTACCGCAATGCGCTTCATATCGGTCATGTAGCCACGCAGCTTCTGGCCTACTTTCTCAATAGCATGACCGCGAATCGCGTCGTTCACGTCGCGCAACTGCGCGTTGTCTACCGCGCCTTCGGCAATCGCTTTGCCCAGATCGCCGGTCTGCAGCGTAGTCATAAACTCTTTCAGCAGCGGTACGCAAGCGTAAGAGAACAGGTAGTTACCGTATTCTGCGGTATCGGAGATAACCACGTTCATTTCATACAGGCGCTTACGGGCGATGGTGTTGGCAATCAGCGGCAGTTCGTGCAGTGATTCGTAGTAAGCAGATTCTTCGATGATGCCGGAATCGACCATGGTTTCGAACGCCAGCTCAACGCCCGCTTTCACCATCGCAATCATCAGCACGCCTTTATCGAAGTACTCCTGCTCGCCGATTTTACCTTCATACTGCGGCGCGGTTTCGAACGCGGTTTTGCCGGTCTCTTCACGCCAGGTCAGCAGTTTCTTATCGTCGTTGGCCCAGTCAGCCATCATGCCGGAAGAGAATTCGCCGGAGATGATGTCATCCATATGCTTCTGGAACAGCGGCGCCATGATCTCTTTCAGCTGTTCAGACAGCGCGTAAGCACGCAGTTTCGCCGGGTTAGACAGACGGTCCATCATCAGGGTGATACCACCCTGCTTCAGCGCTTCGGTGATAGTTTCCCAGCCGAACTGAATCAGTTTTTCGGCGTATGCCGGGTCGGTGCCTTCTGCCACCAGCTTGTCGAAGCACAGCAGAGAACCGGCCTGCAGCATGCCGCACAGGATGGTCTGCTCGCCCATCAGGTCAGATTTCACTTCCGCCACGAAAGAAGATTCCAGTACGCCCGCACGGTGACCGCCAGTGGCCGCAGCCCAGGCTTTAGCAATCGCCATACCTTCGCCTTTCGGATCGTTTTCCGGGTGAACGGCGATCAGCGTCGGAACACCGAAACCACGTTTGTACTCTTCGCGGACTTCGGTACCCGGGCATTTCGGCGCCACCATCACTACGGTGATGTCTTTACGGATCTGCTCGCCCACTTCGACGATGTTGAAACCGTGGGAATAGCCCAGCGCCGCGCCATCTTTCATCAGCGGCTGTACGGAACGCACCACGTCAGAGTGCTGTTTGTCCGGCGTCAGGTTAACCACCAGGTCAGCCTGCGGGATCAGCTCTTCGTAGGTACCCACTTTAAAACCGTTTTCGGTCGCTTTACGCCAGGAAGCACGCTTCTCAGCAATGGCTTCTTTACGCAGGGCATAAGAAATATCCAGACCGGAGTCACGCATGTTCAGGCCCTGGTTGAGACCCTGAGCGCCACAGCCGACGATGACCACTTTTTTACCCTGAAGGTAGCTCGCGCCGTCGGCGAATTCGTCGCGGCCCATAAAGCGGCATTTACCCAGCTGCGCCAGCTGCTGGCGCAGATTCAGTGTATTAAAGTAGTTAGCCATGATGGTGTACTCCGTGATGTTGTGTGTCGTTACTCTATGGATTTCGAGTTACAGGAAGGCGGCAAGACAGCGATTCCCCGGGAGCTTACTCAAGTAAGTGACTGGGGTGAGCTGACGCAGCTAACGTGCCTGCAACTTGAAAGACGACGAGTATATTGTTCGGTTCGCTTTTGCGAGAATGTACCCACATTACAACAGGAAATTTATTGCGGAAATTGATATATTCACAACGTTACGTTGCAATTTATGCAATATAGAACCGTGAGGTGAAATAGGTGGATTTACGCGATCTGAAAACCTTCCTGCATCTGGCGGAAAGCCGCCACTTTGGCCGCAGCGCGCGGGCGATGCACGTCAGCCCCTCCACGCTCTCCCGGCAAATTCAGCGGCTGGAAGAGGACCTCGGTCAGGCGCTGTTTGTGCGTGATAACCGCACGGTCACGCTGACCGAAGCAGGGGAAGAACTGCGGGTATTTGCCCAGCAAACGTTGTTGCAGTATCAGCAACTGCGCCACACCCTCGATCAGCAGGGGCCATCACTTTCTGGTGAACTGCACATTTTCTGTTCGGTGACGGCGGCTTATAGCCATCTGCCGCCGATCCTCGATCGTTTTCGCGCCGAGCATCCCTCCGTCGAAATTAAGCTCACCACCGGCGACGCCGCCGACGCCATGGACAAAGTGGTCACCGGCGAGGCCGATCTGGCGATTGCCGGTAAGCCGGAAACGCTGCCCGGCGCGGTGGCGTTTTCCATGCTGGAGAATCTGGCGGTGGTGCTGATCGCCCCGGCGCTGCCCTGCCCGGTGCGCAATCAGGTTTCCGTCGATAAGCCCGACTGGTCAACCGTGCCGTTTATCATGGCCGACCAGGGGCCGGTGCGCCGTCGTATTGAGCTGTGGTTCCGTCGCCACAAAATCAGTAACCCGCAGATTTACGCCACCGTCGGCGGCCATGAGGCGATGGTCTCGATGGTAGCGCTAGGCTGCGGCGTGGCGCTGCTGCCGGAAGTTGTGCTGGAAAACAGCCCGGAGCCGGTGCGCAATCGCGTGATGATTTTAGAGCGCAGCGACGAAAAAACGCCGTTTGAACTGGGCGTCTGCGCGCCGAAAAAGCGGCTGCATGAGCCGCTGATCGATGCCTTCTGGAAGATTGTGCTGGAGCGTAAAATCGCCGAGTAGTGCCAGCGTCTGGCCTAAAATCAGTGGTAGATTCAGTATTGGCACTCCTTTTCTGTATAATGTCCCGTGCCATAATAGATGTGGGGGGCTTGTTAACCATGTCGTTAAGCAAGCCAGAACAGACGGTGTCATTGCGCACTTGACAGCGAAAATACAAACTTAATTAGCCATCATTATGATAATCAAACCAAAAATTCGTGGATTCATCTGTACAACGACCCATCCGACTGGCTGCAAAGTCAATGTGGAAAAACAGATCGAGTACGTTAAGCAAAACGGGAAAATTGAGAACGGTCCTTCCCGCGTGCTGGTGATCGGTGCTTCCACCGGTTACGGCCTGGCATCCAGAATTTCCGCCGCCTTTGGCAGCGGTGCCGCCACTATCGGCGTATTTTTTGAAAAACCGGGCACGGAAACCAAACCAGGTTCCGCGGGCTGGTATAACTCTGCCGCCTTCGATGAGGCTGCCAAACGTGAAGGTCTGTACTCCAAAAGCATCAACGGCGACGCGTTCTCTGACGAGTGCCGCGATGAAGTTATCAAACTGATCAAAGAAGATCTTGGCCAAATCGACCTGGTGGTTTACTCACTGGCGTCCCCGGTGCGTAAAATGCCGAAAACCGGCGAAATCGTTCGTTCTGCGCTGAAGCCGATCGGCGAGGTTTACACCTCTAAAGCGATTGATACCAACAAAGATCAGATCATCACCGCCAGCATTGAGCCGGCAACCGAAGAAGAAGTTCAGAACACCGTTACCGTCATGGGCGGCGAAGACTGGGAACTGTGGATGGGTGCGCTGAGCGAAGCAGGCGTGCTGGCTGACGGCGTGAAAACCGTGGCTTATTCCTACATCGGTACCGACCTGACCTGGCCAATCTACTGGCACGGCGCGCTGGGCAAAGCGAAAGAAGACCTCGACCGCGCGGCGGGTGAACTGCGTAAGCAGCTGGCACCGCTCAACGGTTCCGCTAACGTTGCCGTCCTGAAATCGGTTATCACGCAGGCATCTTCTGCTATTCCGGTGATGCCGCTGTACATCTCCATGGTCTTCAAGCTGATGAAAGAGCAAGGCATTCACGAAGGTTGCATCGAGCAGATCAACCGTCTGATGACCACCAGCCTGTACGGCGATAAAGTGGCGCTGGATGACAATCAACGCATCCGTATGGATGACTGGGAACTGCGTGACGATATTCAGCAAGCCTGCCGCGACCTGTGGCCGCTGATCACCACCGAAAACCTGACGCAGGAAACTGACTATGCAGGTTACAAGCAGGAATTCCTGAACTTGTTCGGTTTTGCCCTCGACGGTGTGGATTACGATGCGGACGTGAACACCGAAGTCGAATTCGAAGTCATCACGCTGTAATACTCTGATTCAGATATAAAAAAGGGTTCATGTCTCCATGAACCCTTTTTTTATGGCCGCCGTTAGCCCGCGAGGAAGAAGCGGAACGCCGGGTTATTCGTCTCGTCGTGGCACTCATAGCCCAGTTCATTGAGCCGGGTTTCAAAGTCCGGTTCATTCTCGCCCAGTTCAAACGCCGCCAGTACACGGCCATAGTCGGTACCGTGGCTACGGTAGTGGAATAGCGAGATATTCCAGTGCGTTCCCAGGGTGTAGAGGAACTTCAGCAGCGCGCCCGGTGATTCCGGGAACTCAAAGCTATAAAGGCGCTCTTGCAACGGCTTAGAAGGACGGCCGCCGACCATATAGCGCACATGCAACTTGGCCATTTCATCATCTGACAGATCCACCACGCTGTAACCGCCGTCTTTGAGTAGGCTAAGGATTTCCTTGCGCTCCTCAACGCCACGGCTCAGCCGCACGCCCACGAAGATGCAGGCATCTTTGGCGTCAGCAAAGCGATAGTTGAACTCGGTCACCGAACGCCCGCCCAGCAGTTGGCAGAACTTCAGGAAGCTGCCCTTCTCTTCCGGAATCGTCACCGCCAGCAGCGCCTCGCGCTGTTCGCCCAGCTCGCAGCGTTCGGAAACGTAGCGCAGACCATGGAAGTTCACATTAGCGCCGGACAGCACATGCGCCAGACGTTCGCCGCGAATATTGTGCTGGGCGATGTATTTCTTCATCCCCGCCAGCGCCAGCGCCCCGGAAGGTTCCGCCACCGCGCGTACATCTTCAAACAGGTCTTTCATTGCCGCACAGATAGCATCGCTATCGACTGTGATAATGTCGTCGAGATACTCCTGGCACAGACGGAAGGTTTCATCGCCGATGCGTTTGACCGCCACACCTTCAGCAAAGAGACCGACGCGTGGCAGATCCACCGGATGACCGGCATCCAGCGCCGCTTTCAGGCAGGCTGAATCTTCGGCTTCGACAGCGATCACTTTGATCTGCGGCATCAGCTGTTTAATCAGCACCGCCACGCCCGCCGCCAGACCACCGCCGCCAACTGGCACAAAGACGCGGTCAAGGTGAGCATCCTGCTGAAGTAACTCCAGCGCCAGCGTGCCCTGCCCGGCAATCACCATCGGGTGATCAAACGGCGGCACCCAGGTAAAGCCCTGCTGCCGGGAAAGCTCAATCGCTTTGGCTTTGGCTTCATCAAAGTTGGCGCCGTGCAGCAGAACTTCACCGCCGAAGCCGCGAACGGCGTCGACTTTGATATCCGCGGTCGCCACCGGCATCACAATCAGCGCCTTCACGCCTAATCGCGCAGAGGAGAAAGCCACACCCTGTGCGTGATTACCTGCCGATGCGGTAATGACGCCATGCGCTTTTTGCTCTTCAGTCAGGCCTGCCATCATCGCGTAGGCCCCGCGCAGCTTGAAGCTGTGCACCGGCTGTCTGTCTTCGCGCTTGACCAGAATCACGTTATCGAGGCGCGAAGAGAGTTTTTCCATTTTTTGTAGCGGCGTTACCTGCGCCGCTTCGTAAACCGGCGCGCGCAGTACCGCTCTCAGATACTCGGCGCCCTCAGGGGCACCGGACAAGGGTTGTGAATCCGCCATGGTCATTAACCTCCCAGCTTCGATTTATCGCGCACCGCGCCTTTGTCGGCACTGGTGGCCAGACTGGCATAGGCGCGAAGGGCAAAGGAGACCTGACGCTCACGGTTCTTCGGCGTCCACGCCTGATCGCCGCGGGCTTCCTGCGCTTCACGACGGGCGGCGATTTCCGCATCACTCAGTTGCAGTTGAATACCGCGATTCGGGATATCGATAGCAATCATATCGCCGTCTTCGATGATCGCGATGTTGCCGCCGCTGGCCGCTTCCGGGGAAACGTGGCCGATAGACAGGCCGGAGGTGCCGCCGGAGAAGCGGCCATCGGTGATCAGCGCACAGGCTTTACCGAGGCCCATCGATTTCAGGAACGTGGTTGGGTAGAGCATTTCCTGCATGCCCGGCCCGCCTTTCGGCCCTTCGTAGCGAATCACCACCACGTCGCCTTCGACCACTTTACCGCCGAGGATAGCCTCAACCGCCTCGTCCTGGCTTTCGTAGACTTTCGCCGGGCCGGTAAATTTGAGAATACTGTCGTCAACACCTGCGGTTTTTACGATACAGCCATTTTCCGCGAAGTTGCCGTACAGCACCGCCAGACCGCCATCCTTGCTGTAAGCGTGCTCCAGCGAGCGGATACAGCCTTCGGCGCGATCGTCATCCAGCGTATCCCAACGGCAATCCTGCGAGAACGCCTGGGTGGTGCGGATGCCCGCCGGACCAGCGCGGAACATTTTTTTGACCGCCTCATCCTGGGTCACGGCGATGTCGTACTGCTCCAGCGTCTGCGGCAGAGAGAGACCAAGGACGTTTTTCACGTTGCGGTTCAGCAGCCCAGCACGATCCAGCTCACCTAAAATGCCCAAGACGCCGCCGGCGCGGTGAACGTCTTCCATATGGTATTTCTGCGTACTTGGCGCCACTTTACACAGCTGCGGCACTTTACGAGACAACTTGTCGATATCACTCATGGTGAAGTCGATTTCTGCTTCCTGCGCCGCCGCCAGCAGATGCAGAACGGTGTTAGTGGAACCGCCCATCGCGATATCCAGCGTCATGGCGTTCTCAAACGCCGCTTTACTGGCAATGTTACGCGGCAACGCCGAGGCATCATCCTGCTCGTAATAACGTTTGGTCAGCTCAACGATGCGTTGACCTGCGGTGAGGAACAGCTCTTTACGGTCGGCGTGAGTCGCCAATAGCGAGCCGTTGCCCGGTTGTGACAGGCCCAGCGCTTCGGTCAGACAGTTCATCGAGTTGGCGGTGAACATCCCGGAGCAGGAGCCGCAGGTTGGGCAGGCGGAACGTTCAACCTGCTCACTCTGCGAGTCGGAGACTTTCGGGTCCGCGCCCTGAATCATCGCGTCAACCAGGTCAAGCTTGATGATTTTGTCGGAAAGCTTGGTTTTCCCGGCTTCCATCGGACCGCCAGAGACGAAGATCACCGGAATATTCAGGCGCAGCGAGGCCATTAACATACCGGGGGTGATTTTGTCGCAGTTGGAGATGCAGACCATCGCGTCGGCACAGTGGGCGTTAACCATGTACTCAACGGAGTCGGCGATCAGCTCGCGGGACGGCAGTGAATAAAGCATGCCCCCGTGGCCCATAGCGATACCATCATCCACCGCGATGGTGTTGAACTCTTTCGCCACACCGCCTGAGGCTTCGATTTGTTCGGCAACCAGCTTACCGAGATCGCGCAGGTGTACGTGACCCGGCACGAACTGGGTAAAGGAGTTCACCACAGCGATAATCGGCTTGCCGAAGTCGGCGTCGGTCATCCCGGTGGCGCGCCACAGTGCGCGGGCACCCGCCATATTGCGGCCGTGGGTGGTGGTGGCAGAACGATACTTAGGCATGCTTGATTAACTCCCGTCTGTCTTTCCCCTGCATACTTCACGCCGCAGGTGCGTTGGCTGCCTCGCTCACCCCAGTCACTAACTACAGTAAGCTCCTGGGACTTGCTGCGTTGCCGTCTTCCTGCAACGTGAATTATTTTGGGGAAATATTAATATTGTTATTGGTTTACTGAATCCAACCAGCCGTATTTGTCTTCCGTTTCACCGGTAAAGAGGCCGAAGAAGGCCTGCTGGATGCGTTTGGTGACCGGACCGCAGCGGCCTTCGCCTACCTGAATACCATCTACGCTGCGTACTGGCGTGATTTCCGCCGCGGTACCGGACATAAACACTTCGTCGGCCAGGTAAAGCGATTCACGGGACAGCACCTGCTCACGCACTTCGATATCAAGATCTTTCGCCAGTTTAATGATGGCATCACGGGTGATACCCGGCAGCGCGGAAGAGGTAAATGGCGGGGTAAACAGAATGCCATCTTTAACTTCAAACAGGTTCTCGCCCGCGCCTTCGGAAATGTAGCCATTCACGTCCAGCGCAATACCTTCCTGATAACCATGACGACGCGCTTCGCTACCCACCAGCAGCGAAGACAGATAGTTACCGCCCGCTTTAGCAGCCGTAGGGATGGTGTTCGGCGCAACGCGGTTCCAGGAAGAAACCATCGCATCGATCCCCTGTTCCAGCGCTTCTGCGCCGAGGTATGCCCCCCACGGGAACGCGGCGATGATCACATCAGTGGTGTAACCCGCTGGCGGGTTAACGCCCATCCCGACATCGCCAACAAATACCAGCGGACGAATATAGGCGCTGGTCAGGTTGTTTTTGCGGATCACTTCGCGGCAGGCTTCCATCAGTTCATCAACGCTCTGAGAGACCGGAAAACGGTAGATCTTGGCTGAATCACGCAGACGCTGCATATGTTCACGATGACGGAACACCACCGGCCCTTTGTGAGAATCGTAGCAACGGATGCCTTCAAATACAGAAGTACCGTAGTGCAGAGCGTGGGACATCACGTGAACCTTCGCGTCTTCCCAACGAATCATCTCGCCATTAGACCAAATGTAATCAGCTTTTTTCGTCGTCATTTTTCTTCCTTTTGCGCTCAGGCGCGGATTTGTTGTGATGTGGTTGTGCTCTGGCAGATAGCAACATGTGCAACGTCTACCAGCTTACTTAACTGACTAAACAGTAAGTCGACCGACCGGGGGCTGGCAACGGTCAATTCGATATTTATATTCTGCGCATCGCTGGCGGCTGCCATATTCATGGAGCACACCTGAAAACCACGATGGCGTACCACGCGTAAAACACGTTCTAACGTTTCCGGATTGAAACGAGCCTCAACGGCGACCTGATGTTGCATCATGATAATTTCTCCAGCATTTCTGAGTTACTGGCGCCAGGCGGCACCAGAGGCCAGACATTCTCAAGTTCGTCGATTGAGACATGAAGCAGGTATGGCCCCTCGCTGTTCAGCATGGTGTCGAGTGCCGCTTCAACCTGGTCTTTACGGGTGATGTGCTGACCAGGTATGCCGAAGGCGCTGGCCAACATGAGAAAATCGGGGTTATCGGTAAGGGTGGTTTCGCTATAACGTTCCTGGAAAAACAGCTGCTGCCATTGTCGCACCATGCCCAAGCGCTGGTTGTCGAGTAAGACTATCTTCAGCGGCAACTGCCTGCGTTTTACGGTGCCCAGTTCTTGTACATTCATCATGAAAGAACCGTCACCGGAGATACAGATTACCGTATCGTTCGGACGAGCCACCTGCGCGCCAACAGCAGCTGGCAGGCCAAAGCCCATCGTACCCAAACCGCTGGAGGTGATGAAATTTTCCGGGCGGGTATAGGTCATATGCTGCGCGGACCACATTTGATGCTGACCAACATCCGTCGTCACCACGCTATCTGCTGGTTTGCGTTCAGACAGCTGTTTTAACAACAGCGGCGCGTAGATAGCGTCACCCGGATGATCATAGCGCCAGGCATGTTCTGCGCGCAGCTCTGCACAGAACTGACGCCATGCGTCGATCTTCAGCGGTTGTTGTAATGCCGGCAACAGCGAATTTAAATCGCCCTGCAACGCGACGTGTGCCTGACGCAGCTTATTCATTTCTGCCGGGTCGATATCCATATGGATGACGCTGGCGTTAGGCGCGAAAGTATTCAGCTTACCGGTTACCCGGTCATCAAAACGTGCGCCCACTGCGATCAGTAAATCACTCTCTTGCACCGCGAAATTCGCCGCCTTAGTACCGTGCATTCCCAGCATGCCCAAATAGTACGGGTAGTCAGCATTTACTGCGCCCAGGCCTTTCAGCGTGCAAGCGACCGGTATTTGGGTAAGCGCGATAAACTCACGCAGGGCAGAGACCGCCTGCGCCATACCCACGCCACCACCTACGTACAGGATGGGTTTTTGCGCCTGAGCCAGCATTTTACGCGCCTGCTCAACGTCAGCATGCGGGAAAGTCTCTACGTTTCCGACGGTCGTGAAATACGGTTCCAGCGTACCGCTGGCTAACTGGATATCTTTTGGGATATCGACCAGAACGGGGCCCGGACGACCAGAGTTCGCCACGTCGAAAGCTTCTGCCATGATGCGCGGCAGTTCCTCCAGTGACTGCACCAGGAAACTGTGCTTGGTGCAAGACAGAGACATACCGAGAACGTCCACTTCCTGGAACGCATCCGTTCCGATGAAAGGTGATGCAACCTGGCCGGTGATCGCCACAACGGGGACAGAATCTAACAGCGCATCGGCAAGACCGGTGATCAGGTTGGTCGCGCCTGGGCCGGACGTAGCGATACAAACACCGGTTTTACCCGTAGCACGAGCATAACCAATCGCCGCCATCGCCGCGCCCTGCTCATGTCGACACAACAGGTGTTCTACGCCGCCGTCATATAACGCATCATAAACCGGCATAATTGCGCCACCGGGATAACCAAAGACGGTTTGAACCCCTTGTGCACGCAACGCATGTACCACCCACTGTGCCCCATTCATAGTTACATCCCCGCCGTAAATCTTGAGAAACAGAATTTTATGCTACCGTTCACTTTCTGCTCCTCGTGTATGTTTTTAAGGTCAAAAAAAACCCCCGGACCTTTCGGTGCGGGGGTCTTAGTTCGTTAAGGCTTGTTTTCTAAGCCTTTCCTCGTCCAAGTGCAGCCCCGCACGGTGGGATAATAATCACCACCACGCTAATCACGACCAGGCTAATCACTCGTAGAAGGGCTGTCATTTTTATATTTTCTTGCATCTTGTTCGAAGGAATACCTAAAGAGTTACCATAGAATTTGCAAATAACACAAGAATTTTTTTTATTCGTTTTTCTGACCCCGGTAACGGTTTTGATAAATCGCCTTGTTTTTTATATAAAAAATTAAAAAATGAAAATATTTCACGTTTCAGGTCATGCTTGAGCACACACTCCCCCGCGACAACACCTCATAAATACGTTTGCGAGCGTTATCCCTGGTTTCATGCAAAAGATTTAATTTGCAGAAAAATACGTGAATCAGCACCTAAAATCCGCGATAAAGTTAAATTTTGCCGTGATGCATTACCGCATAATGCCTTCATCAGGAGGGGTTATGTCACTATCGATTGTTCATACACGCGCCGCGCTTGGCGTGAATGCGCCAGCCATTACCATTGAGGTACATATCAGCAATGGTCTACCTGGTTTAACCATGGTGGGATTGCCAGAAACAACGGTGAAAGAGGCCCGCGATCGGGTTCGCAGCGCGATTATTAATAGTGGGTATGAATTCCCGGCGAAGAAGATAACCATTAACCTCGCTCCTGCCGATCTTCCCAAAGAAGGAGGGCGATATGATTTACCTATCGCAGTTGCGCTTCTGGCCGCTTCTGAGCAGCTTACAGCCCATAATCTCGATACCTACGAGCTTGTAGGCGAACTAGCGCTTACAGGCACGCTACGCGGCGTTCCAGGAGCGATTTCAAGCGCAACCGAAGCAATACGAGCAGGCAGGAGAATTATTGTCGCAAAAGAGAATGCCGCTGAAGTTGGACTGATACATGGTGAAGGGTGTCTGATTGCCGATCACCTACAGTCCGTATGCGCATTTCTCGAAGGGAAGCATGATTTAGACAGACCGTTATCTGCAGACTTCACACCAGAGCCATTAGCCGATGATCTGAGCGATGTCATCGGTCAGGAACAAGGCAAACGCGGGTTGGAGCTCACTGCGGCTGGCGGTCACAACCTGCTGCTTATCGGCCCTCCGGGGACGGGAAAGACCATGCTGGCCAGTCGCCTCAGAGGACTACTCCCGCCGCTTAGCAACGATGAGGCACTAGAAAGTGCTGCGATACTCAGCCTGGTCAATTCCACTACGATACAAAAACAGTGGAAGCAGCGCCCCTTTCGCTCACCGCATCACAGTGCTTCATTAACCGCCATGGTAGGTGGCGGGTCTATTCCTGCGCCGGGAGAGATCTCTCTGGCGCATAACGGCATACTATTCCTGGATGAATTACCTGAGTTTGAGCGACGTACGTTGGATGCCCTGCGTGAACCTATCGAGTCCGGGCAGATCCATTTATCCCGCACTCGGGCTAAAATAACCTACCCTGCACGCTTTCAACTCATTGCTGCAATGAATCCAAGCCCAACGGGTCATTATCAGGGGAACCATAACCGCTGCACCCCAGAGCAGACGCTGCGTTACCTCAATCGATTATCAGGACCGTTTCTTGACCGTTTCGATCTCTCCCTCGAAATCCCTTTGCCTCCGCCAGGCATACTCAGCCAGAGTGCGATGAAAGGGGAAGATAGTGCAACGGTGAAGCAACGCGTTATCGCCGCACAAGAGCGTCAGTATCGGCGGCAAAATAAGTTAAACGCGCATCTGGACAGTCAGGATATACATGAATATTGCCGACTTCGCAGTGATGATGCGCAGTGGCTTGAAGAGACATTAGCGTATCTCGGATTGTCTATCCGCGCCTGGCTGCGATTGATAAAGGTCGCCCGAACCATCGCGGATCTCGAGCAATGTGATCATATTACCCGTCAGCACTTGCAGGAGGCCGTTGGGTATAGAGCGATAGACAGGTTACTCATTCATTTGCAGAAACTACTGACATAAAAAAAGGGCTTTCGCCCTTTTTTATTAATCATCAGATTCGGTGTAGTCTTCTGCACCTTCCACCTGAGGTTTCCCACCAGACAACGTATGGAAACGTTTTGGACGCTTAATACGCGTCATATACTTAGACCATACGCGTTCGGCTTCGGTAACCGGTTCACGTTCACCACGGCATACCGCAACAAACAGTTTTTCTTCTTCCGTTACCGGCTCACGTTTGCCCAGATCCAGCTCGTTGAAAGCATAACCGTGACGCTCAAGCAGTTGTGCTTCTTTAATGGTGAAATCACCATGACGGGAGAATCCGCGGGGATAATATTTATTGTCGAAATATCGATTAGTCGTCGTAAAGCTTTCCGCCATCCTGCACGCTCCTAATTCTTTGGCCGAGCTATTTATGGCGCGGAGTATTAGTTACGCTTGACAGAGCGTCAAACAAAAGATTTAAATCATCACGACAAATAATTTTATGGAGCGAGTTGTGGATACGGAATTGTTAAAAACTTTCCTGGAGGTTAGCCGGACACGCCACTTTGGCAGGGCTGCTGAAGCGCTCTATCTGACCCAATCGGCGGTTAGTTTTCGGATCAGACAACTGGAAAATCAATTGGGTGTAAATCTGTTCACCCGACACAGAAACAATATCCGTTTAACCGCGGCGGGTGAGAAATTATTGCCTTACGCTGAAACGCTGATGAACACATGGCAAGCAGCGCGCAAGGAGGTCGCGAATACCTCGCGGCATAACGAGTTTTCAATTGGTGCCAGCGCATCCCTTTGGGAATGTATGCTTAATGACTGGTTAAGGCGTTTGTATCAGTCACAGGAACCACAAACCAGCCTGCAGTTTGAAGCGAGAATCGCTCAACGGCAGTCGTTAGTAAAGCAGCTACATGAACGACAGCTTGATCTGCTGATCACCACCGAAACGCCCAAAATGGACGAATTTAGCAGCCAACTGTTGGGATATTTCACGCTGGCGCTCTATTGCAGTTCACCTTCACAAACCAAAGATGAACTGAATTACCTACGCCTGGAATGGGGACCCGATTTTCAACAACACGAAGCAGGACTGATCGCGGGGGATGAAGTGCCGGTACTTACCACCAGTTCGGCAGAACTGGCCAGGCAGCAACTTTCTGTCCTTAAGGGCTTTAGTTGGTTGCCCGTTAACTGGGCTAAAGCCAAAAGCGATCTACACACGGTTACCGACAGCACAACGCTGTCACGTCCTTTATATGCAGTCTGGCTGCAAAACAGCGACAAACATGCCCTTATTTGCGATCTGCTAAGAACAAGTATTCTGGAAGATTAAAGAAAGCACTGGCAAGGATGCCGGAAGCAATACAGCAGAAAGGCACAGCTCAAATTGCAGATAAAAAAAATCCTTAGCAAGGATGCTAAGGATTGTTTCTGGCAGGGGCGGAGAGACTCGAACTCGCGACACCCGGTTTTGGAGACCGGTGCTCTACCAACTGAGCTACGCCCCTAAATTTTTTTATCATTAAGCCTGCTTAGTAGCAGGCTTAATTTTCTAATAAGTGGCGGAACGGACGGGACTCGAACCCGCGACCCCCTGCGTGACAGGCAGGTATTCTAACCAACTGAACTACCG